>CAINLJ010000086.1 GCA_903850335.1 uncultured Bacteroidia bacterium
ACGGTTCGCCAGGTGGTATGAAGCAACTTTATTATCTAAAAGACAGACAGATTATTACCCTTGATGCGGTCTATGAAAAATTCTATACTCCCAATCTCTATCTGAGACTTTTGCATGGGGAACATTTTGATCCAGTAAATGTTGTGTTGAACCCTGCTCCAAAAGTCAGGATCTCTTATGCCGAAGCCCGGCGAAATCTGGAAGTTGCCGACGATGGTCCACCAGAATACCGGAACACATCCGGAGTGGCTGAAATTACTGTCAGTGCCACTTCTGAAGGGGATAATATTGATGAGATCAGACTGTTTCACAATGGAAAAATTGTTACTTCGGCTACAAGGAATCTGCTTGTTGCCGATGATAACAACCCGAATTCAACTTCAAAAAAATACACAGTTCAATTGCTTCCGGGTGAGAATAATTTGCGGGCTGTAGCATTAAATGCGCAACGAACAGAAAGTGATCCCGATGAAATCAGGGTGATTTATTCTCAAACCGCTTCACCAGTAACAAATAAACCGATAGTACCAGTTGTTCAGTCAACCTTGTCGGCGGTAGATAAGAATGCAACGCTCTATTTGGTTGTTATTGGAATTAATGCCTACAAAAATCCATCAATGACACTGAATTACGCACTTGCTGATGCAACTGCCTTTAAAACAGAGCTGGAGAAGGATGCCAGGAGTGTGATTACCAATATCCGGACCTTGTTTGTGACCGATGATCAGGCGAATAAAGACGGGATACTGAAAGCTTTAAGTGAGGTGCAAAAATCGGCAAATCCCAATGATCTCTTCGTATTTTATTATGCTGGACATGGTGTAATTGGGAAGGACAGAGAGTTTTATCTCGTTCCAAATGATGTTACGGACCTCAGAAATGTGAACGAGGCGCTTACGCAACATGGCATACAGGCAAAGCTGCTCCAACAATTTGCGATTGATATAAAGGCTCAGAAGCAACTGTTTATTTTAGATGCCTGTCAGAGTGCAGGTGCATTCGAAGCGCTATTGACAGGTGATGCCGAAAAGCAGAAATCCATTGCCCTGGTATCCCGAAGTACAGGTACCCATTGGATGGCCGCGAGCGGGGCACAACAATTTGCCAATGAGTTTTCACAACTCGGACATGGCGCATTTACCTTTATCCTTCTTGAGGCACTCAAAGGGGCAGCCGTAACCAACAAGCTGGTCACTGTTAATGGTCTGAAAAATTATCTTCAGGAAGAGGTCCCGGCACTTATGAAAAAATATAATGGAACACTTCAATACCCTGCCAGTTATGGCTTTGGTAATGATTTTCCTGTAGAAATAATTAAATAAGCAAAAAATGAAAAGTTTAATTATACTTCTTATTGTCACGTCTCTTTTCTCAATACGGATTTTTTCGCAGGAACTAAAACTTGTCGTTCCTAGTGCGCACCCCCAACACATCAACTCGTTGGTGGTTGATAAGCAGGGTAAGTTTATGTATACTTTCGACGACAGTAAGTGTATTATGTGGAATATATCTTCTGGCAAACAGCTCCATACGTTTCAGATTCTCAGGAATACCGGATATGACCTTAGCCCGGACGGCAAAAAATTAATTATATCTGAAAATAAGGGTGTGAGCCTGTTTAATACAGAAAACGGAAAACTGATTAAGTTTTTCCCAAATTCACGAAATTATTACAACGCTCTTTTCTCACACGACGGCGACAAGATTATCTGTACCGACGAGGCCCATCAAATCGACCTGATCAATGTATCTGATTTGAGTTCATCCATATTCTTAATCGAAGATGGGTATAATATTTTTAATGCGAAAATTTGTCTGCTGCCTAACAATCAGTTCTGTCTTGTGAACGAGCGCGAGATCAGGGTTTATGATTTAATTACGAAACAAAGGATTTTTCAGGTTGAATTTGAAAGATCTGAATTCAAACTCCTTCGGACTACTGCACAGATCTTAAAAAATGGAAACCTGATTGACCTGAGAACCGGTAAAGTTGTTAATAAATTACCTGAATACTTTACGAGGAATAAATTTGAAAAATCATTTGTAATTCAATCGGCTAACAGTAACGACCTGGTTTTAGTAGGTCTTCCCAAACAATTTGAGGAATCATTTCCAGAAATAACCCAGTTCGAGGGCGAAAAATTTACGCAAACAAATGTGTTCAAAAAGTTGGAAAGGCCTGAATACTTTTCGGATGGTTATTTTGATAAGGTGCATCATATGCTGTATTTAATTTCAACACATAAAATAGTAGCCTATGATCTTGTTAAAGAAGAATATAAGAATCTGGCAGTGTCTGAATTTGCAAATTTCGGTTCAACATCCTCAGTAAATAAGTCTAAAAACAGCCTGGATGTAATTACAAATAATACTAACGCAAAATCAATTGATCTAAATCGCTTAGTGCCTGATTCACATAGGAATATAATGGTGGTACCATTTGGTTATTGCACAAGCATAACCGGTGATACCGCTGCTGTGTTTCAGTATGGTGACTCATTAACAATAAGAAATATAAAAACAAACAAATTGATTTATGAAACTAAGC
>CAINLJ010000087.1 GCA_903850335.1 uncultured Bacteroidia bacterium
ATCCAAAATCATAATCATAAGCTATTAGTTATCAATGCGATGTCTGATCATATTCATATTTTTATCGGCTATAATGTTAATCAATTGATTCCTAATTTAGTGGAAGAGATTAAGACTTCCACTAATGCATGGATAAAGAATAACAATCTTTCTAAGTTCAAGTTTGAATGGCAAAGGGGTTATGGAGCATTTACACATTCCCACTCCCAAATGAATACTGTAATCCAATATATAAAGAGCCAGGAGATTCATCATCAGAAGAGGACATTTCGCGAAGAATATTTGGAATTACTTCAAAAAAACGAAATTGAATTTAACGATGAATATGTCTTCATTTTCTTTGATGATGTATCTAATTGAGAATAATATGATATTCCGGTACGCTGTACCTTTGGTGCATAGCCCATCGTGTATTCTACAAATATAATCGGTGCTCTGCACCTCTGTCTCTTTGGTAACAAAACTTCTGCAAATCGCTGTTTATGAAATAAAAATTCAATTTTATACCTTTCCCCATAACTTTTTCATCTCATCCAAAAAGTATTACTTGTTCCTGGTGAGTATATACCGAATTCCAATACTAATCTGCCTTATTCTCCATTCCTGGTAAATAGCGTTAAAAGGATCATGGGTAATATTATTTATTCCATAATAATAAGTTCCTTCAAGATCGAGATAAGTGGATGCTCTCCAGGTAAAACCAATTTTGGGACCATAATCGAAATTGTCTATATTTGTTAATACCTCACTACCATTTGAAGAAGTTGTACCGGAATTATGGCTGATTATCGTATAGGAAGTTCCCAATTTTAAGGATGTTTGAAAGCCAAGTAAAAAAGAGCAGCGACCTGCATTATATCCATAATAAACCGGGAGGCTAAGATAAGACAGATGCATTCGGTTCTCTTCGAAATATCCGTTATTAAGCATTTGTATTTGATAATTCACATTAGAACCCTGATCATATTGCATATTTGGTGTATAGGATGTTCTGCTTTCAACCTGATTAAATAACAGATCAGTTTCCAAAAATGAGTGATTTTTAAACTTGTGACAATAAAACATACCAACCTGACCGGATGGAGAAATCATGTATTTCTGGTCCTTCCATGCTAATTGATACCTCGATACGTCTTTAAATGGAATAAAACTTGAAATGATATTTGCCTTAAAGCCAACGTCATTTTGTCCAAAAACTTCTAATGACAAGAAAAATGCAATGAGTAAGAATAATTGTTTTGAGTTCATGGGAAGGATCTTTCCCTTATACCGAAGGAGATTAAGCTGACCCTACCATCCGGACCGAATTGCTTAAAAAATGTTTTAATTAATTCCCGTGTTCATCCATATTGGGGAATACTTTCTTATCCCGAACATAGTGATCCAGAAAATTTCTGACAACATGATTTACTTCATCTATGTGTTCAATTAAATTATGTTGTCCACCTTCAAATAGTTCAAAGCGAAGCGGGTGTTTAATTTCATAAAGTTTATTTACCATCTCAAACTGTTCCGCAGGGGATATACGCCAGTCAGCACTTCCTGTTAAAAGAAGAAGTGGAGTTGTACTACAAATTTTATCCGCCCAATAAACTGCTGAACGTGACTTTAGAACTGAATCCCTGTTTAATTTAAAGCCGGGAGCTAATTGCAAAAAAACAGAATCCATTTCGGGTCTCTTCTTCGTGGTCATTAGCGCATCTGCCAATCCTGATCCAATGACAGCAGCTCTGATTTTATCAGTTTTTGTCAAGGCCAGGTAAGTCATCATACCACCACGACTCCAACCAAACATTCCAATCCTTGAGACATCCGCCTTATCAATTTGAGAAAGTAAAGGAAAAAGATTTAAAATGTCATTCACATCACTGCCACCAAATTCTTCTTTGCCTTCACTGCCTGCATTACCTCGATACTGACTTCCAATAACCACGTAACCCCAGCTTGAAATCTCTGCGAAAAATCTGATAAGTGCATTGTCACCCAATGCGCCCAATTCTCTGTTTCCACCCCGATTAAAAATTACACAAGGATAAATACCTTTCCTTTTTGGAGTAGACAAATAACCAGTAACTTTAAGTCCATCAGAAAAATAAACAATTTTAAAAAAATCGGTATTCGTATATAACTGCTTTGCGTTTGGAATTGTTTTTTCAATTTTAGCAAGAATATTATTTGAGATAAAATAAGGTTTCTTTTCAATAATCGTTTCATTTTGACAATACCCATTACTTACAACCATCAAAAAAAGAAGAAACGACATTAAATATTCTTTCATAATTTGCAATCTAAGTTAGGAAATCAACTTTTTGCTATCCTCATTACACGACTGACATTATCATCCACATGTTCTTTATTGTCAACGCCCAAAGTCATGCAATGGACATTACCACTTTTAATTACATAGTTTAATGATTGTTCACGTTCATCCTCTTTAACAAGATCCCCACACCCAAAGATCTTCATCCCAATTACTCCTTTACCATTTTTTCGGGCAGTTTCCAAAACTTGCATTACTTTATCAGGCGAGCCATCCATCCTGATGCTTTTGGGATTGATCCTGGCCAAAATAACATCAACCCAAGGATTTGAGGCAGCTTCAACCATGGCTTCAAAACTATGACAGGAAACACCCAGGGCCTTTACGAGTCCATCCTGTTTAGCTTTTGACATAGCATCCATATAGTTTTTATTCGTGGCTGGCCATTGTCCGTTTTCCATACAATGCATAAGGAAGATATCGATGTAATCTGTTTTTAATTCTTTCCTGAAACGATCAAAACATTTGTCAAAAGGTTCTGCCTCATACCAACCTTCACGCGTATATGTCATGATTTTTGTAAGTACTGTAACTTTCTCACGCGGAAGGACTTTAAGAGCTTCACCAACATAAGAATGTGAACCATACATATCGGCTGCATCAAAGAATCTAATGCCTTTATCATAACAGTATTGAGATAATTCAACGAATTTTCTTACACCGATCCTGGTCTGGTCAGATTCCCGCTTCCAGCCTCTTGTTCCAGTCCCAAAGGCAATCCTTGATACCTTAAGACCAGTACTTCCAAGTGAAACAGAATCAACAGTTTCAATTTTCTGAGCAGCATAGACTGGTTGAGATAATACGTACGGAATAGCTGATGCAACAGCTACCCCAGTTGCGCCCTTAAAGAGAAATGCGCGTCTGTCAAATTTTGAAATAGTCATATCTAATTGTTATTGTATTTTACCCCCTACCCTTTTACGATCCGCATCACCCTTTCTACTGCATCATCAACCTGCGCGATACTTTCCAATCCAAGTGTCATAGCATGAATGCCCGTATTTTTAATGGCAAAATTTATCGATTCATCACGCTCATCATCCTTAATTTTATCTCCATTCCCAAAGATTTTCATACCGACGATCCCTTTCCCATTATCCCGTCCTCGTTTTAAAAGTTCGTTTATCTGTTCCGGCGTACCATCCATATGAGACTGAAACGGATTAATTCGGGCAAAAATAACATCTACCCATGGATCGTCAACAGCGACCTTCAATGCATCATAGTTATGGCAGGATAATCCTGCAGCCTTAATAATTCCTTTTTGTTTTGCAACTGAAAAGTAGTCGATATAACGCTTTTTCTCCTCCTTCCAGTTTCCGTTGGTCATGCAATGTAGTAACATGATATCAAAATAATCACTTCCTGC
Source organism: uncultured Bacteroidia bacterium (assembly GCA_903850335.1). Lineage (GTDB taxonomy): Bacteria > Bacteroidota > Bacteroidia > Bacteroidales > Prolixibacteraceae > JAAFHB01. The sequence goes on from CAINLJ010000087.1 coordinate 3,693, forward strand.
TTCCCTTCTGAAGCGGTCAAGCGCCTTATCCACCGGTTCACTTGTTGACGGATCAATATAAGTCCACATCTTTCCAAGAAGGGTGACTTTTTCACGCGGCAGATCTTTAAGCACCTCTTTAATAAAAGGATATGAGCCGTACGTATCCGCAGTATCGAAAAAATTAATCCCCCGGTCATAGGCATGGCGGGCCATTTGGACAAAATTTGATAATCCCAAACGAGTCTGATTTGACTGATGATTTCCACCAATTGAGCCTGTTCCAAGGGCTACACGCGAAACAGTAAGTCCGGATTTTCCAAGATTAACCTTATCAACAGTGGCATTTACCGGAGCAAAGCCTTCGCTTAATATTCCCGCTGCCGAAAGTGTGGAAAGACCCGTTAAACCTAGTGCGCCGGAATAAATAAAACGTCTGCGATTAATTTTTTCCATTACCAAAAGTTTAATTTACCTATAAACAGAAAGAGTATGTTAAAGGTTTCCGGATTAAAGCATTAAAATCATAATCGTACTAAAAATCAAGAAAATTCCAATTCCCGCGGTATGCACGGGAAAGCATCATGTTGGCTGCATGATCACCAATAAAATGCTCTTTCTCCGGATCCCATTTCAAAGGCCGCTGGAGTTCATAAGCAATGTTTGCTATGTTACAAAGAGAAGCTGTCCGGTGACCGGTTTCAACGTCAGATACTGGCCTTGTTCCCTTTTTTATGGCATCTATCCAATCCTGATAGTGGTTTTCGCTCTTATACAGATGTTTATCATTTGATTTAATTTCGGCTTTAGCTAATTCCGGTGGATCGGACCGTAAGAAATCACGACTAACTTCGATCTTTCCTTTGGTTCCAATAAACTGTACACCTGCTCCTTCAAACCAGTGAGCATGATTTAAAATAACACCATTTTTATACTTCATCTGTAACCCAATCACAGCATGTTTTGTTGGAGGAATAAATTCAACAGGACCTGATTCATCCATTCCAAGTGCCCATTGAGCAATATCAAACATGTGTGCTCCCCAGTCAGTAATCATACCTCCTCCAAACTCCCTGTAACTGCGCCAATTCGGGTAATTCAAATCTTCAACCGGAGGGGCCAGAACGGGACTATATCCACGGTAGAGCGAAGGTCCCACCCACAAGTCCCAGTCAATATTGTCCGGAGCACTGACTTCAGGAAGATCCAACGCCTTTACAGGTGGACCAACACTCACATTAATTTCCTTAATTTTACCAATATAACCATTGAATACCAACTCGCATGCGTGACGGAAATCATACCATGAACGTTGCATATTACCAGTTTGAAAGACTCTTTTATACTTTCGTGTTGCGTTCACCATTGCCCGTCCTTCGGCAACAGTTAATGCCATAGGTTTCTCACAATAAATATCCTTACCGGCTTTTGCTGCATCCACTGCAATCTGGGCATGCCAATGGTCCGGAGTGGCAATAACCACAGCATCAATATCTTTTCTGTCCAAAAGCTCATGATAGTTTTTAAAACCAACTACTTCATATTTCTCACCGATCCATTTCTGATCATTCAGGACCTGGGCTTCTCCTTTAAACTTATTAATTTTAGTAGTTACAACATCACAGCAGGCGATTACTACAGTCTCAGGGCATTTCATCAGACTATTTAACAAACTATGACTCTGGATTCCAACTCCTATAAATCCCAGCCTCGTTTTTTTTATTCCTTCATTTGACGCTAACACAGAACCGGGAAGCAATGTGATTGCACCCGATCCGGCTGCAGTTGTTCCTACAAAACTCCTGCGTGACATTTTACTTTTCATAAACTTTGAATTAATTTAATTTAGAGTTTTAAAACCTCTTTTAAAGGCTAATTTTAAAAGCATAAAGCTAACAAAAATCTACCAGCCCTATCCCATGCTTTAAATTTTAACAAATATATTTGAAGGTCGTTTTAACCATATTGGAAATTTAAATCTGATTGGTTTATGAAAGGTCTCAGTAAAATCAGAATTTATAATACCCCAAATAAGATTCACTGGATCACACTTTTTATTCAGCCCTAAATACAACGATTGAGATTATACGCAATTAGGATTATCTTTGACACATGAAAAGAAAAGAGGAAATTACAGCAAAAAGTATTGAAAATCTGAAATTTGAATCGTTGAATGAAATTCAGACTGCCATGATCAGTAATGATC
>CAINLJ010000088.1 GCA_903850335.1 uncultured Bacteroidia bacterium
ACCCCCGGTTCCGTTTCTCTACACCGGGGGTTATTCAGATTTGACTCCTTCAGAGTGCTTTATACCCGATCAAAACAAACACTTATCTGACTTTGTATTGAGGATGGCACGAGGGATATAGCAGACTTTACGACGGGACGATGGGGCGATAGACGACTTTACGACTCGGTGACACGGCGACTTTACGAAGGACGGTATAGTCCTTGGCGAAGGAGCGAAGGGGCGATGGGACGAGTCAGAAAGGGGCGAAGGGGTTTTATAAAGCTCATTGACCGGAGTCGAAATGAAGCTAGTTCGATGCGTTGTTTTCATCCGCGGAAAAGAATGTCTAGTTGAGAAAGTCGAAGGGCTAGTTTAAATCTCTTTACATGGATCAGCAGATCCCCGAAACTACTTAGATAATAAAGGATCAACAGTCCGGATAAAGTCCTGGTGCTTCAATATGATCACCAATCCGCTAAAAAATTATACTTTTGCCGTTTAAAAAATTGAAGAGTCTTGTAAATGCTTAAGCTTAAATTTTTGAGGTTTCTAACCTCATCATCATCAACAAATCAAAAAAGTCTCCCTTTCGATCAGAAACCTGATGAGCCGGAAATTAATGTTAAGGATTTTGGAGATGGTTTTAAATGGGGTGTTGCAACAGCCGCTTATCAAATTGAAGGTGGATGGAACAGCGACGGGAAAGGTGAATCAATATGGGATCGCTTTACTTCTAACCCGGGTCATGTTAAAGATCGAACCAACGGGCAAGAGGCTACAGATTTCTATAATAGATATGAGGATGATCTTCGGTTGTTAAAGACCCTGAATCTGGATAATTTCAGGTTCTCTTTTTCCTGGTCTCGTCTGCTACCGGAGGGTATTGGTAAAGTGAATGAAAAAGGTGTTGATTTTTATAATAAGATGATCGATACCTGTCTTGAACTTGGTATTGATCCATGGGCTATGCTGTATCACTGGGATTTACCCCAGAAACTGGAGGATAAGGGCGGATGGTGTAACCGTGATATTGTTGACTGGTTTTCGGATTACACTGAATTGTGTACGAGAAGATTTGGCGATCGCATTCAGCACTGGATGGTACTAAACGAACCTGCGAGTTTTACGACCTTAGGTTATCTCTCCGGCATGCATGCACCTCAGAAGGCCGGTCTTTCAAAGTTTTTAGCCTCTGTACATCATGCCTGCCTTTGTCAGGCAGAAGGTGGTAGAATAGTCCGCAATAATGTTAAAGACAGCCATGTTGGGACTTCATTTTCATGTGCGCATACCGAGCCACAAAAAAATACACTTTGGCACAGGAAAGCATCTGACAGACTTGATGTGATGCTTAACAGACTATTTATTGAGCCATCTCTGGGAATGGGATATCCTTACAATGAGCTACCCTTTATACGTAAGATAGACAGGTTCATCCTTCCGGATGATCCTGATAAAATGAAGTTTGATTTCGACTTTATTGGTTTGCAGAATTATTTCAGGGTAACAAGTAAGCCTTCGCTGCTGCCATTTGTGTGGGCCAATCGGGTGAAACCTGCACCTACTTCCGAAGTTACTGAGATGGGATGGGAGGTTTCACCGGAGGGTATTTATGATATTATAAGGCAGTTTGCAAAATATAACATCAAAGAAATTATTGTGAGCGAGAATGGGGCTGCCTTTAAAGATCACCTTGTTGACGGTCGGGTTCATGACCTGCAACGAATCAGTTATTTTAAACGATATCTTCACCATATACTGCGTGCGAAGGCTGAAGGTATTAATGTTACAGGCTATTTTGCCTGGACGTATGTGGACAATTTTGAATGGGACGAAGGAATCCGCCCAAGGTTCGGACTTGTTTACAACGATTTTAAGACACAGCAACGTATAGTTAAAGATTCCGGATTGTGGTTTCAGGAATTATTAAAGAGGGAATGATTGTAATATTTACTTAATAATTTTGTAATATATCCGTAATTAATTATTGGTTTCTTAGCGTTTATAAAATCATAAATGGATGGATAGTAAGCGCGTAGTTGAATTGGTGGTAATCTCGGATGTTCATCTTGGAACATCAGGGTGTCAGGCAGCCGAATTATTAAAATACCTCAAAACCATAAAACCTAAAACCCTGATACTTAATGGCGATATTGTCGATATCTGGCAATTCAAGAAGCGCTATTTCCCAAAATCACATTTAAAAGTTATCAAACACCTCATTGGCCTGGCATCTGACAGGTGTCCTGTTTATTACATAACCGGTAATCATGACGAAATGTTTCGCAGGTTTACAGGGATGAAAATTGGCAAGCTCCGAATTGTTAATGACCTTAAACTGATTTTAGGTGGAAAGACAGTCTGGTTCTTCCATGGAGATGTTTTTGATGTAGTGATGCAATATTCAAAATGGTTATCAAAACTTGGGGCCATAGGATATGACTCATTGATCTGGTTGAATACTCTTGTAAATTCTGTGGCAAGATTTTTAGGTTTTGAACCTGTGTCATTTTCGAAAAAGATTAAAGAATCTGTCAAGGGTGCGGTTAAATTTATCAACGCTTATGAAGATACTGTGGCTGACATTGCTGCCAGAAAAGACATTCAAACCGTTGTATGCGGTCACATTCATAAACCTGAGATGAGAACGATTGAGGTTGAAGGTAAGACTGTAAACTACTTAAATTCAGGTGACTGGATTGAAAACCTTACATCACTTGAGTATAATGAAGGTGTATGGAGGATATTTAATTATCGCAAAGACTTTATTGAACAGCCAGATAGCACTGATGGAGATCAGGAAAATATGGTTGACGTAAAAGTAAAAGACTTGTTTAATAATATGCTTGTTGATTTTCATAATTAACAGAAACACCCGTTAATTGTGATTTGACGAAAGTTTCAAATCTGAGATAAAAATATTTTGCATGAAGATTCTCTACGCAATACAAGGAACCGGGAATGGTCATGTGAGCCGTGCCCGTGAGATTATACCATATCTTGAAGATTATTGTCAGGTTGATATTTTGGTTAGTGGAACACAATGTGATGTAGAACTGGGCGTTCCGGTAAAATACAGGTTTAAGGGTCTGAGTTTCTGGTTTGGCAAAAATGGGGGTATTGATATGTGGAATACTTCGGTTAATGCTAATCTCCCTAATCTCAGACGAGAGATTGCCCAGCTTCCTGTCGAAGAATATGATTTTGTCATTAATGATTTCGAGCCTGTTTCTGCGTGGGCATGTTATAAGAAAAAAGTACCATGTATCGGACTTAGTCATCAGGGATCATTGCTAAGCAAAAAAGTTCCGTTTCCATTAAAAACAGATCATTTTGGTCAGTTCATTTTGCGTAATTATGCACCGGCGATGATGCATTTTGGATTTCATTTTGAGAACTACGACAAGAATATTTTTACTCCTGTAATCCGCAGGCAAATCAGGGAAAGTGAATTGGATGAACTTGATTATTATACCGTTTATTTACCTTCATTCAAGGATGAACGATTAATAAAGAAGTTGTCCTATTTCAGTGAGATCAACTGGCATATATTCTCCAAACGGGCAAAGGAAGTCTATCAGGTAGGTAATATTTTGATAAAGCCAATTACAAACGATGAATTCGTTGCAGATATGGCGAAGTCAAAGGGTGTATTTTGCGGTGCCGGATTTGAGACACCTGCTGAAGCATTATATATGGAGAAAAAGCTATTGGTAATTCCAATGAAAGGACAATATGAGCAGCAATGTAATGCGGCCTCACTTGAAAAGATGGGAGTTCCTGTGATAAAAAGTCTGAAAAAACGACATTTTGCTAAAATAGCTCAATGGCTGGAGTCTGATGAAAAAGTCACTGTTTACTATCCGGATATAACCCGCATAATTGTTCGTAAGGTCTTTGAAGTAAATGTACAAAGGGTACTTCAGAATAACAACTGGGATCAGGGCTACCAGCTCACGTTAAAACCTTCGGATCTCCGGCAGGCTGAATTGTTTTAATTCAAATTGCTAAATTCAGATAAATCCGGATTATTTAAAATAATCTTTTAATCAGTTATTCTGTTTTCCGGAATTTTCGAAAAATATCCTACTTTTGCATTCTGTTAAGAAATGCGGAAGTAGCTCAGTCGGTAGAGCATCAGCTTCCCAAGCTGAGGGTCGCGAGTTCGAGTCTCGTTTTCCGCTCCACATAATCAACCACTTACAGAGATTAGCTCAGTAGGTGGTTTTTTTTTTCCATGAAATTTACATCCAAAACATTTTATGGATCAGATAAAAAAGTTGTGGACATTAATTTTCTTTAAACGATTTG
>CAINLJ010000089.1 GCA_903850335.1 uncultured Bacteroidia bacterium
ATCTTTGACACATGAAAAGAAAAGAGGAAATTACAGCAAAAAGTATTGAAAATCTGAAATTTGAATCGTTGAATGAAATTCAGACTGCCATGATCAGTAATGATCTGACTGCAGATAATATTATACTGCTTGCGCCAACCGGGTCAGGAAAAACGGTTGCATTTCTTCTGCCATTACTTCATCATCTGGAAAATAAAATTTCTGGTATACAAGCTCTTATATTGGTTCCATCCAGAGAATTGGCCTTGCAGACCGAGCAGGTTTTCAGAACTTTAGGAAGCGGACACAAGGTTAATTGCTGCTACGGAGGTCATCCTTTTAAAACAGAACGCAATAATTTCATTGAGCCTCCTGTCGTTTTAATTGGTACACCAGGCAGAATTGCAGCACATATCCGGAGGGGAAGTTTTATTACAGAAAGTGTTCACATCCTGATTCTTGATGAATTTGACAAATCATTGGAACTGGGATTTAGTGATGATATGAGTTTTATCATCAGCCACCTCCCTCAGTTAAAAAAACGAATTCTGACCTCTGCCACTCAGGCAATTGAAATACCGGAATATTCAGGAATTAAGAATCCTGTAACACTTAATTATCTCTCAGAAAAGAATAAGCCTGATATTATACTAAAAGCAGTTCGAGCTAAGGAGAAAGACAAGTTTGGGACTCTAATCCGGTTGGTTTGTACACTGGGTAATGAGCCTACATTGGTTTTTTGTAACCACAGAGAAGCGGTAGACCGTATAGATGAATTATTGGCTGCTGATGGGATAGCTCATGACACCTTTCACGGTGGTCTTGAGCAGGAGGAACGGGAGCGGTCATTACTCAAATTCAGAAATGGAAGTCATCAGATATTAGTCACTACTGACCTGGCATCCAGGGGACTGGATATCCCAGAGATAAAGAACATTATTCATTATCAGCCTGCAAATTCGGAAGAAGTTTTTATTCATCGAAATGGCAGAACTGCTCGTATGAATGCCTCCGGTACAGCCTGGCTTGTATTATCCGAAAAGGAAGAAATACCTAAATTTCTTACGATGCAACCTTTATTTATTGAACTTCCGGAAAAAGTCAGCCTCCCTGATCCACCTTATTGGATTACCTTGTATATCGGGGCAGGCAAAAAAGACAAAATCAGCAAAACCGATATTGTAGGTTATCTTATTCAAAAAGGGAATCTCCTTAAAGATGACATTGGATTGATAACTATCCTTGACAATACTTCATTTGTAGCGGTAAACCGTATGAAAGCACGTCAGATTGTAGCTGCGATCCGTGACGAAAAGATCAAGAATAAAAAAGTTAAGATCGCAATTTCAAATTAACAATATCGTGTCTCTTCCGTTCAACCAATGCGTTTTCCTGTTTAGCAGTTGATTTTTGCAGCTCAGCACCTTTAATTAGTTTCCCCCTTGTGTGGCATTTATTTTTGAATTGAAATTATTTCATATAAAACAATTTAAACTTAAGAGTCATGAAATCGACAAGTCTCCAAACATTGGTTTTTATCGCATTACTATTTCTCACTATTGGTTTGGCAAAAGGGCAGCCCGTGACAGAGATAACTGACAAGGTTTTCTTTAGTCTGCCCGTCAACCTTGGTCTTCCCGCTACCCCTCAGAGGTATTTCGTAACGACCGACTATTTTAACCATACATTGCAAGGTAACTTGATTGATAAAATCAGAGTTTCCGGAATCTTTACGACGAATCTTCCCCAAAGCAATGAACAATGGAATAATGTCCGGATAGCAAAATCAAATCAAATGAACGGACAATTTGACCAAGGTGAGGTACAGAAGTTTATGGAAAACTTTAAATACGAGCCATCCGAAAAAATACTTCAACCTGAGTTTTTTAAAGATTTTCCTTTTGATGCGGTACAGGTAAAAAGTCTTGTGTGGGATATGGCCGGAATTGAGGCTTTTTCGTGGGGACATCTCGATTCGCTTAGGCTAAATAAGTTATATGAAGTTAAAAAGATGAATGGCACGGTTCCTCTTGCAGGTTTGGGAACATTTACAAACAATAATATCCAGCTGATCTGGAAAGGAGTTTCGCTGATAAATAAAGAACTTTGTGCACTTATTGATTTTCGTGCGATGGATAATCCCCTTGTTTGCAATATTAAAATGGGTGAGAAGGATTTCAGTCTCAAGGGAACAAGTCATTACTGGGGCACTGTCTATCTATCACTTAAGGAGAAAAAATTTGAATATGTTGAATTGCTTGAAAATGTAATGATGGAGATAAAATGGTCAGATCAACCCAATTCTCAATACGTTTACACAACAAGATTTATGAAAGTTGAAAAAATACAGTAATTTCACTTTAACAATTAGCAAAATGAAAAAGACGAATGAACTAAAAGCCAAAGGGGTGTTGCCCTTAAAGTTTCACCTTTATGCGATCATTTGCTGTTTTATTTATACTGTTGGTTTTGATTTACTTACCAGAGGAAAGATTTTCAGTGATGTTTTTATCCTCGCTTTCTTCCTTATGTTCGTTCAGGTAGAGTTATTTGCCTGGATTGGCGGAAGAGTTTTTAATAGTGTTACTTATAATACAGTGCATGAATTTATCAAAAAAATAGTTCCGCGACTAATTGGTTTCTATTTTTTTGTCGTCTTCATTGCCGGTCTGCTGTTTGTCGGAATGTCTGCAATTTGGAGCTACAATAATGGCATTGACCTGTATCTGTTTTTTAAACAATTGCCTGAAAAGGAATTACGAGGATTTATAATTGGTTCATCGTTTGGTCTTCTGATTGGAACTGTAATCTATTTTTTTCTCGAACTTCTCACAGTAATCAAAAGAATCGAAAAAACCACCTCTGAGAAGTTGCAATATCAGTATGAAACGCTTAAAAATCAGCTAAATCCACATTTTCTTTTCAATAGTCTAAATACTTTGTCCTCCATAATCTATCAGGATGTAAATCTGGCAGATCAATATATTGTCAGACTTTCGTCGATCTACAGATATATTCTTGATCAGCATGAAACTAAGTTTATTAATCTTGTGGATGAAATTGATTTTGTAAAGGACTTTTTTTATCTGCAGCAGCTTCGTGACGAGGATCGTATTCAACTGAACATCAATATTGAACAACCTGAAAGATATCAGATTCTTCCTGTTTCGCTCCAGTTACTCGTTGAGAACGCACTTAAGCATAATTCAGCGACAGCAATTAATCCCTTGTCGATAAAGATATCAGGAGTTTTTAACGGGTACATTTCAGTAGAAAATAATCGCCAGCCAAAACAATTAGTGAGTGGATCTTTTCAAATTGGCTTAAAGAACCTTGCAGAACGGGTGAATATTGTTACAGGGAAAGAGCTTCAAATTGAGCAAAACAACGACTATTTCAAGGTAAAAGTTCCAATTTCTGTTATATGATTAAAATTGTAATAATTGAAGATGAGAAGCCTGCTGTTAATAAACTAAAGCAACTTCTCTTAAACACAGGTGAAGCTATAGCGATAATTAAAATTCTTGGGAGTGTTGAAGAGTCGGTAAACTGGCTTTCTCAAAATCCTTCACCGGATTTGATCTTCATGGATATTCAGCTCAGCGATGGAGTCTCATTCGAAATTTTTGAATCTGTAAATATCGTTACTCCTGTTATTTTTACAACTGCTTTCGACTCCTATGCGATAAAGGCTTTTAAAGTAAACAGTATAGATTATCTCCTGAAACCGATCATTCCTGAGTTGCTTTACAAGGCAATTCAAAAATACAAAGATCATTATCCTAATCATGTAACAGGTCATATACCACATATAATCAGTCAAATACCACTTTCGTATAAAAGTAGGTTCCTGATTAAAACCGGAGAACATTTCAGATCAGTTGAAGTTTCAGATATTGAATCGTTCTTTATTCAGGAGAGGTGTACGTTTTTTGTTACTAAGGATTCTAAAACTCTTGACATAAGTTATTCACTGGATCAACTCGAAAAAATAGTCAATCCTGAACTTTTTTTTCGTGCCAACCGTAATTACCTGGTCAATATTCAATATATCAAGGATATGATTGGTTATTCAGGAAACAGGATTAAATTAAAAATGCTATTTGGAAATTATCCTGAACAGATAATCATTAGTCGTGACCGGATTAACACATTTAAATACAAGATGGACAGTTAAACCAATACAAGTCTTGTTTGTTATAATTAAAAAAATAGAAAGATATGAATTATAATCAGTTAGGAAAGACAGGTGTTCTTGTATCTGAACTTTGTCTTGGCACAATGACATTTGGTGGTAAAGGTTTTTGGGTACCTATTGGTGAAGTACCTCAAGATGAAGCTACACAGATAGTTAAATCATCAATTGATGCAGGAATAAATTTCATTGATACTGCCAACGTCTATTCGGAAGGATTATCTGAAATAATTCTTGGTAAGGCAATTAATGATCTTGGATTAAACCGCCAGCAACTGGTTATTGCGACCAAGGTTCGGGGGAGAATGGGTCCTCATGCGAATCAGGTTGGACTTACAAGGCTCCATATTATCGATTCTGTAAATGATAGTCTGTCACGTCTTGAGCTTTCACACATTGATCTTTTGTATATTCATGGTGTCGATCCGATTACTCCCATCGAAGAGACAATGAGGGGACTTGAAGAGGTAGTCCGGTCTGGGAAAGTTCGCTATATCGGAGTCAGTAATTTACCAGCTTGGATGATGGTGAAGGCAAATGACTATGCAGATAAAATGGGTTTTGAGAAATTTGTTGCAACTCAGAATTACTATTCGGTTGCAGGCAGGGATATAGAACGTGAAATTGTACCCATGGCCATCAGTGAAGGAATTTCGATTATGCCTTGGAGTCCATTAGCCGGAGGATTTTTATCCGGGAAATACACCCGTACAAACGAAATTGCAGGAGAGAGCCGAAGGGATTCGTTCGATTTTCCACCGGTAAACAAACAGAAAGCATACGATATTATCGATGTAATGATAGAGATTGGGGAAAAACATAATGTTACAGTTGCTCAGGTGGCACTTTCATGGGTCTTAAAACAGGCCGGAGTTACAAGTGTAATCATTGGAGCTAAAAATCAACATCAATTAAATGATAATATTAGGTCTGTAAATCTGGCACTTAGTTCAGATGAGTTACTTCAGTTAAATCAAGTTAGTGAACTCTCATCTGAATATCCGGCATGGATGATCAGCAGACAGATCCTCGGCAGGTTTCCTTCATAATTTATTTACTATATTATTTGAATTTAGGAGTACATTTTAGCTGGTTTTTTATTAACTTGCAGTAGCAATCAAAACTAATCAGCCATGGATAATCTACTGCTAAAATACATGAATGAGCGCATCATGAATGCGACAAGGAAGGTTGTTGAACCAGGGCCTGTAATAACCATCTCGAGAGAATGCGGTTGCTCAGCCAGTTTGTTAGCCGAAAAATTGACACTTCGGATTAATGAAAAGATAAATAATCCAAATTTAAGCTGGCGATGGATCAATAAAGAGATTTTAAAACTTGCTTCCGACGAGCTTAAAATACGTCAGGATGATGTCAGAGCAATTGCAGATAGCAAAGGAAAAAATTTCCTTGATGACATAGTTTATTCTTTTACCGAAAAATACTATGTGACGAATACAAAGGCAAAGAAAATGATCGAAGAGGTTGTAAGAGGCCTCGCCGTTAGGGGAAAGGCTGTAATTGTCGGCAGAGGAAGCGAAATCTTGTCACATGGAATATCGGGATCACTTCACATCAGGTTATTTGCACCACTTGACTGGAAGATTAAGGTACTTTGCGAAAGGGGGAAAATATCGCCCGAAGAAGCAGCCAAAATCATCGCCCAGATTGATAAACAGCGAGCTGAATTCCGGGATTCCTTTATTGAAAAGAATCACCCTGCTTTTGCCTATGACATCGAGTTCAACTGTGCAAGATTAAATCAGGATGAGATTATTGAAATCATTCTCAAATTAGCGGAAAATCGCTCTCTTCTCACCTAAATTTTAAAGGACTTAAAAGACGCAAATGTTTAATGAAGAGGGCGACAAGTCAAACTATTTAAAGGAATATTCTAAGTATTCATCGCTTATATTTCAAATGATTGCTATCTCTGCGACTGGGATATTTGGTGGAATTGAGCTTGATAAGTGGTTAGATATGAAATTTCCTGTTTTTACAATTGCCCTGACACTCCTTATGACGATTTTGGCAATCATTCATCTTTTTAGAACTTTGTTGAAAAAATAATATCTGATCCGTAATATTCCAGATAAGCCATAAACTATTATCATAATAAATTTAAAACCTATGTCCTCCCCATCAGGAAAGTTCGTCCTAAAAATTTGTGTTCTCACCATTATCATTGCTGCGTTTTCAGCAGCTTTATTCTTAAGTTTTTTGAGAGATTATTATTTTAAGATATTTCCATTCATCGTCATCCTAATTGCCGTGGTCACAACAATTGGCCATTTGTGGGTAATCAGGGCTTCCAATCAAAATACATTAAAATTTACCACCGCATTTATGGGTTCAACAACATTAAAATTGATTATTTATCTTTTTTTTATGTTGATATGCCTATGGATTGATCACTCTCAAACAATAAGTTTTGTATTGACATTCATACTGTTATATATCATATTTACAGTTTTTGAGGTTATAGAAATTCTAAGATACATCAAAAAATAATCAAAAAATACTTTTGAAAAACTGACAATTTAACCTACTTTTGTGCCACAAATTAACGCAATGATTAGAGTTTTAACGTCATTAGTCCTGGTTTTATTCATTAGCACAGCAACTACTAACCATCTCATAGCCAATGAGGAACATGCTGCAATTGATACTGTTTCACACAAGAAATTCAATACCGGCGACCTCATTTTTAATCATATCAAAGACAGCTATGAGTGGCATATTGCAACAATAGGTCACACTCATATTTCAATTCCATTACCCGTGATGGTTTACAGCCAGGTATCGGGTTTCCATTTTTTTATGTCGGGAAAGCTTCATCATGGCACAGAATCCTACGAGGGATTCAAGGTTGCATCAGAAGGAAAATATCAGCGAAAACTCGTAGAAATCATGGCGGATGGGAGCGAATTAAGACCCTGGGATTTTTCAATTACTAAAAACGTCACTTCACTCTTTGTAAGTATTGCTCTCATTTTGTTTATATTTTTGTCTGTTGCCAAAAGATACCGTCAAAATTTTGCCAGGGCTCCAAAAGGAATTCAAAGCTGGATTGAACCAATAGTCATTTTTATTTGTGATGATATTGCCAAACCATCCATTGGCAAAGAAAAATATGAACGCTATTTACCCTTTCTTTTGACGATTTTCTTTTTCATTTTTATCAACAACCTGATGGGGCTTGTCCCAATTTTCCCAGGTGGTGCTAACCTTACCGGAGATATATCAGTCACACTTGTTCTTGCTCTTTTCACCTTTGTAATAACAAGCTTAAGCGGTTCTCGTGATTACTGGGTTCATCTGGTTAATGCACCTGGAATACCTTTGTGGCTTAAATTACCTTTGCCTCTGATGCCAATCGTGGAAATCATGGGAGTGTTTATTAAGCCTTTTGTTTTAACTATTCGTCTATTTGCCAACATAACTGCCGGGCATATTGTAGCCTTAGGATTTTACAGTCTGATCTTTATTTTTGCGGAAAAAAGTATAATTGCGGGTTACGGGATATCTGTGTTATCCATTGCCTTTACTGTGTTTATGGGAATACTTGAATTACTTGTTGCCTTTATTCAGGCTTATGTTTTTACTCTGTTGTCGGCACTTTATATAGGTCTGGCTCTTGAAAGACATTCTCATCCTGCTCATGCTTAGGCTTTGGCACAATTAAGATTTGAAATTTTTTACAGAATTAATAATAGAAGAACAAATTTAATTAATTAAACATTATTTGGTATGATGACATTAGCTGTAATTTTACAAGTAGCTGCAAATGTAGCGATTGCAAAAATGGGTGCAGGTATCGGAGCCGGTTTGGCTGCAATTGGAGCAGGTATCGGTATTGGTCGAATTGGGGGTTCAGCAGTAGAGGCGATTGCCCGCCAGCCTGAGGCTGTTGGTGATATCCGTTCAAACATGATTGTTGCAGCAGCACTTATTGAAGGTGTAGCCTTCTTCGCGATTGTTATCTGCTTCCTGATTATATTTGTATAGTTATTTTATTGACTTTAGGAGTCATTAAATAATTTGTTGTTGATTATCAAAAAACTTTCATTATGGGATTAGTAATGCCGGATTTCGGGCTGTTTTTTTGGATGCTCGTATCATTTTCATTATTACTGTTCGTGCTTAAAAGATTTGCCTGGAGTCCAATTTTAAAAGCACTTTCGGACAGGGAGAATTCGATTGAAGATGCGTTAAAGTCAGCTGAAACTGCTAAACTCGAGATGCTCACTTTACAGGCTGGAAACGAAAAAATCTTAAAAGAAGCAATTCTTGAGCGGGAAAAAATCGTAAAAGAGGCACGTGAACTGAAAGAATCGATCATTCACGATGCAAAGCTTGAAGCAACAATCGAAGCTACAAAAGTAATGGAAAGTGCAAAATCAGCTATTGAACGGGAACGCGCAGCAGCTGTAAATGAGATTAAAAATCTGATTGCCAATTTTTCAGTCGAAATTGCCGAGACCATTTTGAAAGAAAAACTTGCCGAAGATAACAGGCAGAAGGAATTGATCCAAAATTATATCGATCAGATCAATCTCAATTAAAAGTGTTCCAATGGACGAAGGGAAAATTGCAGGCAGATATGCGAAGGCACTTTTTGGATTAGCCAGAGAGAAAAAGATCATTGAATCCGTAAGGGCTGATATTGAATTGATAAACCTATTCTTTGAAGTTGATCCCAGGTTTAACAAGGTCCTTGAGAGTCCGGTAATAAAGACCAAAGACAAACTGGCTTTTATAAATGCTGTATTTGAAAACAACACGAATCCTGTCACTTTCTCTTTTCTTAAATTGCTTTTAATTAACCATCGGGAAGCATATCTAAAAATTATCGCACGGATATTTTTAGAATCATACAGGAGAGAAGCAGGTTATAAAAAGGCGAAACTAACAAGTGCCGTCAGCATAGACCCTGCAACTATCGAACAATTTAAAGCCTTTATCCTTAAACATTTCAATTCTGAAGTCGATCTGACATTTGAAACAGATATAAAACTTATTGGCGGATTTGTGTTACAGGTTGAAGACCAACAAATTGATGCAAGTGTTGCTACAAAATTGAAAAAGCTTAAAAGAGAACTCCTCGAAAGTCAGAGATAAAAATTTAAAACAAAATAATTAAACGTAGATATTATGGCTGGAATAAAACCTGCTGAAGTTTCCGAAATACTGAAAAAGCAGTTGGATGGGTTCAAAAGTGAAGCCGAATATGCCGAAATAGGTACCGTTTTGCAAGTTGGTGATGGTATTGCCCGGGTTTACGGTTTATCAAATATTCAGTCCAACGAAATGGTTGAATTCAGCTCCGGAGTAATGGGCATTGTTTTAAATCTTGAAGAAGATAATGTAGGGTGCGTATTGCTTGGCTCTTCTGAACAAATTAAAGAAGGAGATCCGGTAAAAAGAACCAACAAAATAGCCGCAATAAATGTCGGAGAAGGATTACTTGGTCGCGTAATTAATACAATTGGCCAACCACTTGATGGACGGGGTCCTATTACAGGAGAACTGTTCGAACTTCCATTCGAGCGTAAGGCCCCAGGTGTAGTTTATCGCCAACCGGTAAAAGAGCCGCTACAAACCGGTATTAAGGCTATCGATGCCATGATTCCAATCGGAAGGGGGCAACGTGAATTGATTATCGGTGACAGGCAAACAGGAAAAACTGCCATTGCCATCGATACAATTATAAATCAAAAGGAATTTTACGAGAAAGGCGAACCCGTTTACTGCATTTATGTCGCAGTGGGTCAAAAAGGTTCAACAGTTGCCAACATTGCCAAGACGCTGGAAGAAAATGGAGCTATGCCCTATACAGTGATTGTGATGTCAACATCATCTGATCCGGCAGCTTTGCAATTCTATGCTCCCTTTGCAGGAGCAGCAATTGGTGAATTCTTTAGAGACACAGGCCGTTCAGCACTAATTGTATATGATGACTTATCTAAACAGGCTGTTGCTTATCGTGAAGTATCTCTGCTTCTTCGTCGGCCACCAGGTCGCGAAGCATATCCGGGTGATGTTTTTTACCTTCACTCCAGATTACTTGAGCGTGCTGCAAAGATTAATTCAACTGAGGCGGTAGCTACAAAAATGAATGATGTACCTGATTCAATCAGACATCTTTTAAAGGGAGGAGGCTCACTTACTGCACTACCTATCATTGAGACTCAGGATGGTGACGTTTCTGCGTATATTCCAACAAACGTAATTTCGATTACAGATGGTCAGATATTCCTGGAATCAAACTTATTCAATTCAGGAATCAGACCGGCAATAAATGTTGGAATTTCCGTTTCGCGTGTTGGAGGAAATGCACAGATCAAGGCAATGAAAAAAGTTGCCGGAACTTTGAAAATAGCGCAAGCCGAGTTTCGTGAGCTGGAGGCATTTTCCAAATTTAGCTCTGATCTGGATCCGGCAACAAAAGCTGTTCTTGAAAAAGGTACACGTAACCTTGAAATTCTGAAGCAGAAACAGTTTTCACCTGTAAAAGTGGAAAAACAAATTGCAATACTATATTGCGGAACCCAGGGCTTGCTTTCTTCAGTGCCTAAAAATCATATCCAGGATTTTGAAATAGAATTTCTTGAAGTTTTGGATGCACATTACAAAGATACACTTGAAGCATTAAGTAAAGGTATTATAACACAGTCAGAAACCGAAGTTTTGGAAAGTGTTGCCCGTGATGTTGCTTCAAAATATTCGGTTTAAATCACTAATTTCATTCAATTACAGAGACTGATAAAATTAGATAATGGCTAATTTAAAAGACATAAGGACCAGAATAGCTTCGGTGAAATCTACACAACAGGTTACAAGTGCCATGAAAATGGTATCAGCAGCCAAATTGCGTAAAGCACAGGATGCAATCATTCAAATGCGCCCATATGCCGAAAAACTGAATGAAATACTGACAAGCGTGAGCAGCAACCTTGGTTCGGATGTTGAAAACAAATTTGCAGAAAGAAAGGTAAGAAATAAAGTACTAATAATCGCGATAACCTCAAACAGAGGATTGTGTGGAGGATTTAATTCAAATGTCGTTAAAAGAACCACGGAGCTTTTAGGAACAACTTTCAGCGAGCAATCAAAGAAAAATAAGGTTGATGTGATCGCTATCGGGAAAAAAGCTGTTGATGGACTTAAATCCAAGGGAGTTAAAGTTTCGGAAAGTTACCTTGATTTGTACGACAAATTAAATTATTCAACTGTAAGTGAAATTGCACAGGCAGTTATGGACAAATATGCAACCGGAGAATATGATCAGGTTGAACTTGTTTACAATCAATTCAAGAATGCAGCAGTCCAAAATCTAGTCAACGAACAATTTCTACCTGTAAACATTGAGTCTAAAGCTGATTCAAAAAGTAAGAAAACCGCATCAAAAATATCTTATCTCTTTGAACCCTCCATGCAGGAAATTGTTGTATCAATTATACCTCAATCACTTAGAATTCAGTTTTTTAAGGCAATTCTTGATTCTGTTGCTGCTGAACATGGTGCTCGTATGACAGCCATGCATAAAGCTACAGATAATGCAACAGAATTAATTCGTGAATTAAAACTCAACTACAATAAAGCACGCCAGGCATCAATTACAAATGAGATACTTGAAATTGTTAGTGGTGCAAATGCCATGAAAGGTTAACAGAGTGGAAAGCTTTTATTTATGAATATCGAATTAAACAAATAGGATAAAATTCAAAAAAATACAGAACTATGTCGCAATCCAAAGGCAAAATTGTTCAGGTTATTGGGCCTGTTGTAGATGTCAGCTTCGGACAGGGAGGAAATGAGTTACCGAAAATCTATGATGCGCTTGAAATAAAGCGTGAGAATGGTCAGATTCTGATCCTGGAATGTCAGCAGCATATCGGTGAACAAACGGTGAGAACTGTGGCTATGGACTCTACCGACGGACTTTCAAGGGGCATGGAAGTTATCGCAACAGGAAAACCAATATCTATGCCTATTGGTAATGACATCAAGGGGCGTTTACTTAACGTTATCGGTGATGCGATTGATGGAATCGGGGTAATATCCAAAGATCGGAGTTATGCTATTCATAAAGATCCGCCAAAATTTGAAGATCTATCGACTGAAAAGGAAGTGTTATTTACCGGGATAAAGGTAATTGACCTTCTTGAACCTTATTCAAAAGGTGGTAAAATCGGACTCTTCGGTGGTGCTGGTGTCGGCAAGACTGTGATAATCATGGAATTAATTAACAATATTGCAAAAAAATACGATGGACAATCGGTTTTTGCCGGTGTTGGAGAAAGAACCCGTGAAGGGAATGACCTGTTACGTGAAATGATAGAATCTGATGTTATCAAATACGGTGAAGCTTTTAAACAGGATATGTTAAACGGGGGTTGGGATCTTTCCCTGGTTGATAAAGAGGAGCTTGCCAAATCAAAGGCCACCCTGGTATTTGGTCAGATGAACGAACCACCGGGCGCACGTGCCAGAGTAGCATTGTCGGGACTTGCAGTAGCTGAATATTTTCGTGACGGAGACCAAAAAGGAAAGGGAAATGACATCCTCTTCTTTGTAGATAATATTTTCAGATTCACCCAGGCCGGCTCTGAAGTTTCTGCCCTATTGGGACGTATGCCCTCAGCAGTGGGATACCAGCCTACGCTTGCAACTGAAATGGGAATCCTTCAGGAACGAATCACTTCTACTAAATATGGCTCAATTACTTCTGTTCAGGCTGTTTATGTACCTGCAGATGACTTAACTGACCCCGCCCCTGCTACAACCTTCGCGCACCTTGATGCAACAACTGTATTAAACAGGAAAATTTCTGAAATGGGAATTTATCCTGCCGTTGATCCTCTGGATTCAACTTCACGTATTCTTACTGCCGATATTGTTGGCAGGGAACATTACGATACAGCTCAACGGGTCAAGGAACTATTGCAACGGTATCGTGAACTTCAGGATATCATCGCAATCCTGGGTATGGATGAGCTTTCTGAGGCAGATAAGCTAATCGTCCATAGAGCTCGCCGGGTTCAGAGGTTCCTATCTCAACCTTTCCATGTCGCAGAACAATTTACAGGAATGAAAGGCGTTTGGGTTGCTATCGAGGACACAATCAAAGGATTTAATGCTATAATTGACGGACAGGTAGATCAATATCCCGAAACAGCCTTCAGTATGGTAGGGACAATCGATGAAGCGATAGAAAAAGGAGAAAAATTACTTGCTGAATCGAGATAATTCTAAAAATCATTGAGATAATTTGTTTTCTATGCTACACCTTGAAATAATTACTTCGGAAAAATTACTTTTTGACGGTGAAATTAAACTGATCAAACTACCGGGAGTCTCCGGATCATTCGAAATAATGACCAATCATGCGCCTATTATTTCAACCCTGATGGAAGGAAAAATCAAGGTTAAAGAAATAACCGATGTGGTTTCCTATTTTGAAGTAAAAGGAGGATTAGTTGAAGTATCCAACAATAAAGTTAAAGTTCTGGTAGAGGAGTAAATTACAGGTTTTATTAAAGCTATAATCAAATCAATGGGATGACTTGTAATCATCCCATTAATTTTTATACGTTGTTCATCAAATCAATTTTTCATAAATATTCACCGTTCCCCTTTAGCATCAATAAAGTGGTATAGTTTATAAATTATAGAATTTTAATTATATTCCTTTCAATTTTATACAATATCAGCCCATCTTAAACTCTTTTGATTTAAAATAAACAAAAATATTTTCACTTTTTTATGAAAGGATTCTTTAATTATGGATCCTTTTTTTAATTTTGGCGGTCAGGTATAACCAGTTGGCAAATCTCCGTGTTACACTATCTGATCTGATATCATCTAAATGAATTGTATTATTTATTAACATATAAACAGATGACTACAAACTATTTTAAAAATTATCCTAATCACGAAGGCTTTTTCGAAGAGTTTGGCGGAAGCTTTATTCCTCCACAACTTCAGGCAGAGATGGAAAAAATTACGGATGCTTATTACTCGATCAGCAAATCTCACAATTTTATTTCGGAGTTACGAAGCATACGCAAACATTATCAGGGAAGACCTACACCTGTGTATTTTTGCAACAGGCTATCTACAAAATATGGAGGTCGAATTTATTTAAAACGTGAAGATCTTAACCATACAGGTGCACATAAACTTAATCATTGTATGGGTGAGGCATTGCTTGCAAAATATCTTGGAAAGAAAAAGCTTATCGCTGAAACCGGGGCTGGCCAGCACGGCGTTGCCCTGGCCACTGCAGCTGCTTACTTCGGGCTTGAGTGTGAAATTCATATGGGTGAAGTAGATATTATCAAAGAACATCCTAATGTTGTAAGAATGAAAATTCTGGGTGCAAAAGTTGTCCCGGTCTCTTTTGGTTTAAAGACCCTGAAAGAGGCTGTAGACTCTGCTTTTGGCGCTTATATGCAGGATTTTGAAAACAGTATTTATTGTATCGGTTCAGTGGTTGGTCCTCATCCTTTTCCAATGATGGTACGTGACTTCCAGAGAGTTGTAGGAATTGAAGCGAAAGAGCAATTTTTCGATATGACAGGAGAATTACCCGACAGTGTAGTTGCCTGTGTGGGAGGCGGGAGTAATGCAATGGGACTATTCTCTGCCTTTCTGGATGAATCGGATTGCAAACTATATGGTGTAGAACCGGCAGGTCGTTCTCTTGAACCAGGAGAACACGCTGCTACAATGACACTTGGGCAGCCCGGATTAATTCATGGCTTTAAATGCTATCTGCTTCAGGACGAAAAGGGAGAACCTTCACCAGTTTATTCAGTAGCCAGCGGACTGGATTATCCTGGAGTTGGACCGGAACATAGCATGTTAAAAGATTGGAAAAGGGTATCCTACGAAACAGCAACAGACCAGGAAACCATTGATGCTTTTTATGAACTGAGTCGTCTTGAAGGTATTATACCCGCTTTGGAAAGCGCACATGCTGTTGCTTATGCACTTAAACTGGCGAAACAAAATCCAAGAGAATCGATTCTAATCAACCTGAGCGGACGAGGAGATAAAGACATCGATTTCGTAGTCGACACGTTTGGATTGCCGGAATAGGCTTTTAGGCTACAGGCTTTTAGGTGCACGTATTCCGGAACTTTGACTTACATAAGAATCTGCATTTAAAGCCTTTAATACATACTGTAATATTATAAACCCCGAAAACAAAATTGAATGGTTTCGGGGTTTATTTTTCATGGCTAATGCATATACCCAACGTTATGTTCACTTAGTATTTGCAATGAAATGATATTCCGGTACGCTGTACCTTTGGTTCATTTAGCCTTGCATATCCTACAAATATCATCAGTGCTCTGCACCTCTTCTATTTGGCAACCAAATTTCTGCAAATCTTAGAATCAGTTTCAATTTTTGTATTTCTACTGAAAGATTTTCCATACGGGAAATTTCTAAAAAGCTTCTAAGTTAATTAGCAAAAAATTCAATTTTTAACCACTCCCAACCTTTTAATCTGATTTTCAGAAAATTTATGCTGTCATAATATCCTATATTTAAAAATCCATTTTAAATCCCCATTTTTACTAAAAATATTCATCCAGATGAACAGAAGATCATTTTTAAATAAAGCTGCTGTTACCAGTACTTCACTTGTTATTGCGGGTACTGCCATCGGTCAAAAACAGGAAAATAAACCTTTGCAGGTTGCCGTGATTGGCCTTGTCCACACTCATGTTCACGGGATTCTGGGAAGCGCTAAAGACGGGGTAATATCAATAATTGCCATCGTGGAGCCTAACAAAATACTGGCAGAGAAATATTCCAGGCAGTATGGATTCAATCTGGACATTGTTTTTAGTACTATGGAGGATATGATTGAAAAAGTAACACCAGAAGCAGTGAGTACATTTACCACCACCTTTGACCACTTGAAAGTCGTCGAGTTCTTTGCTCCAAGAGGAATTCACATAATGGTTGAAAAACCACTTGCAGTAAACATGATCCATGCAGAGAAAATGACAAGACTAGCAAAGAAACATAACATACGATTACTAACCAACTATGAAACAACCTGGTATGCTACACATAAACGGGCTCATCAGGTTATTAAAGAAGAAAAAATGGCTGGCGAAATGCGTAAAATTGTCTTTCATACCGGTCATCAGGGTCCTTTTGAAATTGGTTGCAACGTAGAGTTTACTGACTGGCTTACCGATCCAATATTGAATGGCGGAGGTGCACTAACTGATTTTGGATGTTATGGTGCCAATCTTGCCACATGGCTTATGAATGGTCAGAGACCGTTAACGGTAACGTGTATTACTCAGAATATTAAACCTGACAGGTATCCCAAAGTCGAAGATGAGGCAACGATCCTGTTGACATATCCAAAATCTCAGGTAATTATACAGGCATCATGGAACTGGCCATTTAACAGGAAAGATATGGAAATTTATGGTGAACACGGACAGATGATTTGTGAAGACAGAAATAATCTGATTTTCCGTTGGAAAAACATGAAAAAAGTTGAAAGGGAAATATTACAAGAGAATATGGCACCTTTCAACGATCCTTTTGCTTATCTGGCTGCAGTGGTTCGTAATAAAATAACGCCCGAGCCTTTCGATTTGTCTTCACCTGAAAATAATTTGATCGTAATGGAAATTTTGGATGCAGCAAGAGCCAGCACCAACAATGGAGTCACAATCAAACTATAAATCAGAATTTTATATTCTCACTTCTGAAAATAAATGAATAGAAATTTGCTAGCTAAATCTGGAGTTCCGAACCAACTGATGCCGTCCACCAACACTTTCAGGTTTAGGTCTGGCAAAATTTCCACGTTGTGGACGCTGATGCTGTTGTTTTGGAATTTTTACCGGATTATGGTCGATCAAAGGAAAGGGATGATTGTTTATTACTGGAATCTTTTTACGGATCAGCTTTTCAATATCCTTTAAATAGGCTTTTTCTTCGGCATCACAGAATGAAAATGCAGTGCCTTTGGCTCCTGCCCTACCCGTCCGTCCAATACGATGGACATAAGTTTCAGAAATATTCGGAAGCTCGTAATTGATTACAAATTCCATTTCATCGACATCAATACCACGCGCAGCAATATCAGTTGCGACCAGGACTCTTGTAGTCTGATCTTTAAAATTAGCTAATGCCCTTTGTCGGGCATTTTGAGCCTTATTGCCATGAATAGCCTCAGCCTTGATATTATGACGCAACAAATCCTTCACAACCTTATCTGCGCCATGTTTAGTGCGTGTAAAGACGAGTGCCGATTTAATGTTCTGATCGCTCAAAACCTCCATTAACAGTGCACTTTTATTTCCCTTGTCAACAAAGTATATAAATTGTTCAATGATATCTACTGTAGGCTGTCCGGGAGTAATCTCGACTTTTTTCGGGTTCCTTAATATGGTGTCGGCTAGTTTCACAATTTCCGGAGGCATTGTAGCTGAGAAAAAAAGAGACTGACGTTTACGTGGAAGAGCGGTCAGAATCTTCTTTACGTCATGGATAAATCCCATATCAAGCATACAATCAGCCTCGTCCAGAACAAAAATCTCTATATCCTTTAATGAGATGAACCCTTGATTCATAAGATCAAGAAGTCTGCCGGGAGTAGCGACTAATATGTCGATTCCACGTTGTAAGGCCTGTGTTTGAGCAAACTGATTGACAC
Organism: uncultured Bacteroidia bacterium; assembly: GCA_903850335.1. Lineage (GTDB taxonomy): Bacteria > Bacteroidota > Bacteroidia > Bacteroidales > Prolixibacteraceae > JAAFHB01. Next base: position 17,877 of record CAINLJ010000089.1, read on the forward strand.
CTCCAAAGATTACTGTGTATGATAGTTTTGTATGTCTTCCATAGTTTTTAAAACTCTCGCCAATCTGAATTGCGAGCTCTCGGGTGGGCGTAAGTATAAGACTTCTAATCTTTTTACGTCTTTCAAATGACTGTCCAGCGCTAAGTAATTGTAAAATTGGAATTGCAAATGCTGCCGTTTTTCCTGTTCCTGTCTGGGCACATCCCAACAGATCATTACCTTCTAAAACAATCGGAATTGACTTGGCTTGTATGGGGGTTGGGGTTGAATAACCTTCTTCATGTAGCGATTGAAGAATAGGTTCAATAATTTCTAATGATTGAAATAACAAAATAAATGTTTTTTAGATGCCGATCATTCTTGTAATCAAAAAGATCATGCTGTAATTAAATATTGCGCAAAGATACAATAAATTAAGAGTAGATATTTGGTATAAACTGCTCCTGAATTGAACTGGCAAAGATCTGAGCAATTTCCTTACGCTCAAAACCCAGCTTTTCCCCAAAATCAAATATGAAATTCAATTCGCTATCCGATATTGAGCTATCAGCAATGATAATATTAATCATATATTCGAGCATCATGTTTTTTTCACCGGGATTAATCTCAAGTAGCGCTTTGATAGAATCTTCAAAGAATTGTTCCATCTTATTTTCATCAATCATCGCTTTAAGTGTTTGCTTTGGAAACACAGTAAATGCTGAGAGTTCGTCGATAATTGCATTGTATTCATCAGGTTCAATGGCTTTATCGATGCCAGCCACAATTATTCCGGCGGAAGCTATAAAACAGGTTCTGTGATAATTCAGTGGAGAATTACTGATAACCATTAAACTTTGAATTAACTCAGAAATCGAATTATCAAGAGTTTCATCATACGTCACGTCAGTACCTGAACCTAAATTTTTGTACAAATCGGATTTCTCGAATAATTCAATTGCTTTTATACGGATAGGATTGATAGGATGAGACAATAAATTACCAGAACCGGTTTCTTTGAAATACTTCAATATTTCCTCATTCTCCGCACTAAAGGCCTTGGGATCAAAATTTAATCTTTCGACACTCAGACCTGATGCCATCTTAAAGAAGCATGATAATACCTTATCGAGTTTTCCACAGGCCATAAAACCAAACCTGTCCGCTGTAAGTTCAGATAGTTTGTCCCATACAGCAATCTTGTGTTGCATGATAAGTGGTGTTTCTGTGGGATCGACGAAGACAAAATCCAGCAATTGAGCAATATTGGCGTTATTGCTGATCAGGTGACCAATCTCATGCCCAACAATAAATTTCAACTCATCATCATCTACCTTATCGATTAGTCCTGAATTTATGTTAATGATATGACTTTCATCGATTTCAAGCCTTGAAACGGCAAAGGCATTTAATTCAGGATTATTGGTAATAAAAAACTCTACCGATTCGTGGAAATCCAGTCTCGACATTACTTCAGTGAAACTATTGTAAAGACGGGGAGCAAGTCTATCATTTACTTTAAAGCTATGTCCCTGAAGAATATTTTTAAAATAGTTTTCAGTTTTTTCAACTTTAGCTTCCCGAAGAATTGTTTCCAGAACTTTTCCCTGTATTTGCTGATATAACTCCTGACCAATCTGAATTTCAAGTGGAATGCGTATGGATTCGTGGTTCATGGAAGAAATTAGTTAATGAATAATTAATTTCAAATGTCATTTAAAGATAGTAAAAACAATTGTTAAATCATTTTTATTGCGAATTTATTTTCTTCGCCTTGACGCTGATCTTTTTGATAAACAACTCATTCGAGAACCTTAAAAATCCTTGTACTACTATTACCTGACTCATCTACAATCAATAGTTTGTGGATGCCCGGAGAGGGCGATACAGATATTTGGTGTATGTCTCTTGTCATGCCAATAAAATTTTCGTCAAGATGCCAAAATATTTTAGCTCCTGGTCTTCTGTGGGCAGCCTGAAAAATTACTTCCCCACGTTGCCCGTTATTCATGTGTGGAAGGAAAACCATTAACCTGTCATCCGGATAAATCAATTCAATAATTTGAATCTCACTCTGCTGGTTACATCCAGGCAACAATGGCGGAATTTGACGGTACCCGGGATGAAATTTTCTATAATAATATTCCATTCCAGGTGGAAGGACAAACCAATTTTCGTTAATAATCTGATTTTGAGAATAACACTCGGCATTAACTAAATTTTGACTATAAGCATCAAGATGCAATTTAACATGGTAAGGACAGGGAATGCTGGCCAGGCACGTAGAAGGAACCATAACCGTATCTGTTTCATTACAATTCAATGAAGCCCGGTAGCCACTTTGATGACATACGGCAACGGGTAGCATGCCAGACAAAGGTTTTTCGAACCAATGACCTGAATTTAGTATTGAACTAATATCAAATAAGATTGGGGCAGCGGCTGAACCTCCTGTCAGACCTGGCCTACCCTCTCCATTTGCATTACCAACCCACACCCCAATTACATAGTCTGGATTTACACCAATCGCCCAGGCATCCCTGAAGCCAAAACTAGTACCGGTTTTCCATGCCAGACGTCCGGAAGATGATAATTGTTGCCACCCTGCCTCTTCCTCCGGTCTGTTTAATTCAGTCAGAGTATTTAGTGTTTGCCATATTGGAGCCGCTCTTAAGACAAATTTCCCATCAGGCTTAGCTGGTTTTTCATTTGAAGGATAATAGCTTAACATCTTGAAATCCCCGGAATGATATTTTTCTGTTTTATTATAACGATTTACAACTCTTGCGAATGATCCATATGCCGAAACTAATTCTTTAAGAGTAGCTTCTCCCCCTCCAAGAATTAGTGATAATCCGTAGTAACCAGCATCCTTATCTAACGTCGTAAGGCCAATCCTTGACAGAATATCCAGGAATCGGGCAGGTGTATAGTTTTTAAGCATAAATACAGCCGGTATGTTCAATGAATGAATCAGTGCCTCTGAAGCAGGAACTGCACCACGAAATTGCATATCGAAATTTTGCGGAGAATAACCTGAAAAATACAAGGGAAGGTCAGGAACCAGGGCATCGGGCATTAATTTACCTCCATCAAGCATGGAGGCATAGAGAAATGGCTTCAGGATACTTCCGGTACTTCTATGGGCTTCCGCCATGTCAACTGCTCCCCCATGGGGATCGTTCCAATCAGAATTACCAACGTAAGCAATTATTCTGCCTGAACTTATTTCGCCAACAATACATGCAGCATTGTATATTTGGTTGCCCTTGAGCTGAGGCGTGTGCTGATCTATAATTCTCATCACTGCAAGCTGCAGACTATGCCTGATTGTCGTCTTAATGATTGACTTATTACCTGGAGACGAGTACTTGTTCAGCAGATGGTGGGCAATGTCAGGAAGTGATTCCGGTTTCCCTGGCAAAGGTTCCTGAACCGCCAAACTATATGTAACAGGATCTATTGTCTTATCATTCAATAAATTCCTCAACAATTTATCTCTTTTTAATTTAAGTTGAGCAGCATTTTTACCGGGAAATACGTATGACGGGGAGTTTGGAAGGACAGCCAGTCCGGCTGATTCTCCCCAGGAAAGTTGGTTTGCAGAACAGTTAAAATACCTCCAGGCTGCTGTTTCGATTCCTATTACATTCCCACCGAAAGGAGCATGTGAAGCATAAAGAGAAAGAATTTTACTCTTAGAAGCAAACACCTCTAATTTTATTGCCTGAAATCCTTCAATTACCTTCTCCGCAAGTGTTCGCTTACCGCTATTGTGTGACAGTCTTACTACCTGCATTGTCAACGTACTGGCCCCACTTACTACTTTCCGGGCTCGAAAATTCTGTATTATTGCCCGCACCACCGATAACGGGTCAATCCCCGGATGGAAATAATATCTGTGATCTTCGAAACGTATGATACACTTTCTAAATTTTTCGGGTATTGTATCAGATGGAGGAAAACGCCATTGCCCGTCAGAAGCAATTTTAGCTCCCAGTAATAATCCTTCATTAGATTCAATTACAACACTATAGGGCTTATTAAAATAAACATTTGGAATTAACCAGGAAAGAATAAGGAAAATAGTCAAACCAGTAACTAATTTCCTTTTCTGCAGAATCCTGTATATCTTTCGAATCGCATGTTCCCACATCAGGTACCTGGCAGTCATACTCAATTTAAGTCATCGATTATCATAATTCTTATTTTTCTACAACAGTGCGCAGCCCGGAAGTATTCGCTGAAACAGTTCCATTGTACATTGCCTCGCAAACAACGGGTTGTAAATAGTAAGATCCTGAGTAAGTTGCATTTAATTTTACTTTAAATTCCTTCTGTTCATTGAACTTTAGACTGAAATAGGTCATGACACGATCATCACG
>CAINLJ010000090.1 GCA_903850335.1 uncultured Bacteroidia bacterium
TCCGATATTACTGCACCTCCGTACCAGGCCGCTTCGGATCTACAGCACCCGGGAGATGTCCCACTCCAGCATCTAATGCCGGATTAGCGTAATCTACTTGATTCGATTAAGCGGCAAGAGCAAAATTATTTTCGCCAATTAATTGTTTGGATATTATGATTTACGGGACAACAATCCAATGCCCGGCATGCTTACATACCTCTTCTGCCTGCTGTCAAAACCGGTCAGCCCCAAGTATGTTCAGGCTGCAAAGGTAGTACAATAAGGGCTTGATTGTGATTATTGAGGGAATTTTATTTTGACTGGCGGATGGCGACTGGCAGCTGGCAGCCGGATTATTCTCAGATATTTTTCAACCTGTGGATGGTCCCGGCAGGATCTTCAGAATCAAAAACAAAACTTCCTGCTACAAGTACATCCGCGCCTGCCTCAACCAAGAGCCTTCCGGTCTCCAGATTAACACCACCATCAATCTCGATGACGGCATTTGCACCTTTCTCCAAAATTAACCGGCGAAGTTTGACCACCTTCTGATAAGTATTCTGAATAAACTTCTGTCCTCCAAACCCCGGGTTAACAGACATTAAAAGAACCAGATCCAGATCATTTATAATATTTTCCAGAAGCTCAACCGGTGTGTGAGGATTCAGTGCAACACCTGCCTGCATCCCTTCTGCATGAATTGCCCCGATCGTGCGGTGCAAATGTGTACAGGCTTCATAATGAACTGTGAGTATATCGGCTCCCGATTCCCGGAATGGCTTAATAAACTGATCGGGATTGACAATCATCAGATGAACATCAAGCGGCTTGGTTGTAATCTTCTTGACCGCCTTAATTACAGGTATTCCAAAAGATATGTTTGGAACAAAAACACCATCCATAACATCAAAATGAACCCAGTCAGCCTCACTTTGATTAATCATTAGTATATCCCTGCCCAGATTGGCAAAATCAGCCGCTAATATAGATGGAGAGATTTTCAGGTTCACTTTTTTTATTTTAGAGAATTAATTCTGTATTACTGATCAAAAGTAATTCAAAAAAACTTTTCCATCCAAAAATAATGTTCTAAACATTCTAAATTAATAAAATCTTCAAACTGTGTGTCTCCAAATATACTTTAATCTTACTCCTATATATTATTCATATTTAACTAATTACGAATATAAATTTATTTTTATTGTTATTTAGATCTATTAAAAATAGTAAATATGGACAGAAATTAATAATATTGCCCTTTTGTTACCAATATAATGTGTGATGGCTTGCAATGGATGCAATACAAATATTGATTTAGAGAGACCGGCGATGCTCGGCACCTATGACTGGATGAGTGATCTGCCGGATACAACCAACGAGACTGATATTGTCGAGATCCGGTTTAAAGGTACACGAAAGGAATTTTTCAGAAATGAAAACAAACTGCAACTTAAGCGTGATGATTTAGTGGTTGTTTCCTGTAATCCCGGTCATGATGTTGGAGTTGTTTCACTTACTGGCCGTTTGGCTGAGCTCCAGTTTAAACGTAAAGTTAAAAAGCAGGACCGGTATGAATGGAATAAAGTATACCGAAAGGCTACTCCTACAGATGTAATCAAGTGGGAAGAAGCCAAGGCGAGGGAAAATAAGGTTATGATAAGGTCGCGTCAGATTGCCAAGCAATTGAACCTGAACATGAAAATAGGCGATGTTGAATTCCGTGGCGATAACATGAAGGCAATCTTTTACTATATTGCGGATGGCCGGGTTGATTTCAGGGAGCTTATCAAACAATATTCAAGAGAATTTACAATCAAGGTTGAGATGCTGCAAATTGGTGTTCGTCAGGAGGCAGGTCGGATTGGTGGTATCGGTTCATGTGGCCGCTCTCTGTGTTGTTCGACATGGCGCACCGACTTTTCAAGTATCACATCAGATGCAGCCGCCAAACAGGGGTTATCGCCAAATGCAGAAAAGATGACAGGAAGATGCGGAAAACTCAAATGCTGTCTGACTTTTGAACTGGATCAATACCTTGAAGCACTTTCTGAATTCCCCAATGAGTTGCTTTCGATTGAAACAGATAAGGGGCTTGCACGTCATGTTAAAACAGACATTCTTCAGAAAAAGATCTGGTATAAATATGAGCAAAACGGGGGGCCATTTTTTGAACTGGGACTGGCAGATGTGATTAAGTTCCTGAATATGAATAAACGGGGTGATAAACCCTCCATCGAAGGTTTTGCAGAAAAGGAAGAACCAAAGGTTAATATGATGAACGTTGGTATTTTAGATCAAAAATTATTTACAAAACCAGTCCTGATAAAGAACCTAAAGAAAAACACAGCAAAATTTGAAGGAAAACCACGATTGGCACGTCGAGGTTTAAAAGCATAACAATCACAATCTGTTTGTATTAACGACAGAAAAAATTTATCGAATAATGCCTCTTTACAATTCTATCGACCGTAAAGTTTTAAAAGAAAAATTAATGGCTGAGCCATTTATTAGGAAAACAATATCCTTCTACCGATATTTCATTCTCAATAACCCACAGGAATTCAGGGATCAGATCTATCGTGAATGGTCAGAGCTAAATTGCTTCGGCCGTATTTATGTTGCACGTGAAGGAATAAATGCACAAATGAGTGTTCCTGAAGCCAACCTGGAGAACTTCCTTCATTCGCTTCAAAATTACCCGATCTTTGCTGAGATTCCCATTAAATATGCAATCGAAGATAACGGCAAATCCTTTTACAAACTCACAATCAAAGTTAAAGATAAGCTTGTAGCCGATGGTCTTAACGACGAATCCTTCGACGTGACAAATGTTGGTAAGCATCTGAATGCAAAAGAATTTCATGATCTGGTTGAAACAGGTGGACATATTGTTGTTGATGTAAGGAATCATTATGAATCTGAAATTGGTCACTTTAAGGGTGCTATTTGCCCGGCGGCAGATACTTTCCGTGAGGAGCTGGCCATAATCACCGATCTTTTAAAAGATAAAAAAGACTCTAAGTTGCTCCTTTACTGCACAGGTGGAATCCGATGCGAAAAAGCAAGCGCCTATCTGAAACATGAAGGGTTCTCGGATGTAAATCAGCTACACGGGGGTATATTGGAATATGCAAGGAACATAAAACAACTGAATCTCCAATCGAATTTTATCGGAAAGAATTTTGTTTTTGATGAGCGCATGGGAGAATCGGTTGATGGACAGGTTATAGCAAATTGTCATCAATGTGGCAATCCTTGCGATGTGCATCTGAATTGTGCCAATGAGCTGTGTCACCTCCTGTTTATACAATGCGAAAGTTGTGCTGCCGAATTTGAACACTGCTGTTCAATAGAATGCCGGGACATTAAGAACAGCTCCGGCGATGAAAAATTACATCACAGGCAAATTTTGATGCCAAAATTTGGAAATAGAAGTGTGTACCGTAAAAGCTTCAGACTTGCAAAAATTACTAATTTTGCCGAATCTAATTCAGAGTCAGGAAAATAACCGGTAGTTTAATATGCCCAATTTTTGGAAAGATCTTTCGAAGCCTGTTTTTGCACTGGCTCCAATGGAGGATGTCACAGATACTTCATTTCGTGAGGTTGTTGAAAGAATTTCGGACCCCCTGGTCCTGAAAGTTTTGTTCACAGAATTTACCTCCATTGATGGTATGAACCACCCGAAAGGAAGAGTTCGGGTAGCTGAAAGACTCATTGTAAGTGAATCGGAGCGACAAATTTTAAAAGAGAGAAATTTCAAACTTGTTGCTCAGATCTGGGGAAAAAATCCTGAAATTTTCAATAAGGTAGCGCGGGAAATTACAGATGAATATGATTTTGACGGACTGGATATTAATATGGGATGTCCGGTTAAAAATGTCGTGAAAAACGGTTGCTGTTCTGCATTAATTGCACAACCTAATCTGGCAAAGGAGATTATTCAGGCTACTATGGAGGCCACTCACCTACCGGTATCTGTTAAAACAAGAACGGGCATTAAAACTCATGATACAGAAGAGTGGGTCGCAAGCCTGCTGGAAACTAAACCTGCTGCTATAATCCTGCACGGCCGGACTCAAAAGCAACAATCCGATGGGCTGGCAGACTGGAATGAGATTGCCAAAGGGGCAAGAATTCGAGATGAGATTAATCCTGAGACGCGTTTTTTAGGGAACGGTGATGTCTTTTCATTTTCACATGGTGAGGAACTAATCCGGAGATATGGCCTCGACGGTGTAATGGTCGGAAGGGGAATATTCCATAATCCATGGCTTTTTAACGCTGTGAGTTCAGAGCATACAACGGAAGAAAAACTTTATCAGTTGCTTCAGCATACCCGGATATTTGAGAGTAACTGGGGTGGCAAAAAGAATTTCAATATCCTGAAAAGATTCTACAAGATTTATACGAATGACTTTCCAGGGGCAGCCAGGCTAAGGGCTGAACTGATGGAAACCAAAACCTTTGAAGAGGTTTATCAAATTATCAGGAATCAGGAATATATCCGGGAAATCCATTAAACATATTCCTTTCCCCATTTATATAATTCAGCAAGAACCGGCTCCAGTTTCCTCCCTTTATCTGTCAACGAATACTCTACTGTTGGCGGAATAGTGGGAAATGCTTCGCGGATTAAAATCTTGTTTTTCTCCATTGATTTTAACTCCTTTACAAGCATTCTTGTGTTTATTCCCTCGATACTCCTTTCTAACTCTTTAAACCTTTTTTTACCATACAGAAGTGCGTAAATAATTGAAAATGCCCATTTCCCACCCAAAATTTCCAATACCTCACGAATAGGACAAGAATTTTCAGTTATTATTTGACATGATTCACCAGTGTTTTCCATAATCCTTTACAATGTGTTACTACTATACATTCATGTACCTACTTGCAAATATAAAGTAAAAGAATTTATTTTGGCATATAATATTTAAATTTAACAGAATGGGACAAATTTCGAATCAAATTAAAAACAAACAAGTTGTTCATAAGGCAGCAAAAATTGGAGCAATGTTATTCATACTATGGAGTATATTACATCTTTGGGTGGGATTTGAAGGTATCCATCAATATTTTTCAGGAGGTGCCTCAGGCCTGTGGAATATGTTGACAGGAGGAGTCAATGCACCTCATTTGGCGTTTCAGAATACATCGGACACTTTAACGGCTAATGTACAGGCTCACTTACTTTTAAATTTCTGTATCGACGTTGCCGGATACGGGGTATTGGGACTGGTGGTAGGCTGGTACCTTTGGACACGTGCATCCTGGATTGCATACTTTTTAGGTGTACTTATCATCGGCATTGCAGACCTTGCATTTTTATTTTCGTTAGTTACTCCGGGAATTATTGAGCTAAATGCAGGTAGTCTTGGAGGACCTGTCATCTGGTTTATTGCCTGTCTAATTACTCCATTTGGCCTGCCCAAACTTGATAAAAATGCAATTTCTTAGGACACTGGATAAGGCATATATTAATTTTTCTTAATCAAACCGGGGTGGCGGAATAATAAATTTATCAAATAAGGGCTGACTCAATTTATTTTGAATCAGCCCTTATTCCTTGTTTAAATTTGGGGCAGTTTCCAGGGATCCCTGTAGCTCGGAATCAGGTATTTGTTTGCTTCCTCATCATTTGTAAACCTCGCACCGTCCCAGGTAAGTTTTTTATTACCCGAACGATATGCAATATTGCCCAAATGTGAGAACTTAGCAATATGGGCAGCAATTTCAACACTTGCATTTGTATTACGATTGCGATTCTGCCTGCATTCGAGAAAATTTTTAACGTGATTTTTCAATCCCTCACCTGTACTTTTTACCAATGGAACAGCCTCCATACGTTTAACTTTGCTTACCACTTCGGGAATTACCTCCCAACCATGCCTGTCAACAACCAGTGTGCCATTTTCACCAACAAATCCCAAACCATGGTCGCGACCATAGGCACCATCATTTACTCCAATTGCATGATCCCATAACACATTAAATCCTTCGAATTCGTAAATCGTCTGCAGGCTGTCCGGAGTTTCACAGGCGTCGGTCGGATAACCATACTTCCCTCCCATCGCCATGACCGATTTTGGAGTGGTCACGTTCATTCCAAATAAGGCATAGTCCAGCAGGTGAACACCCCAGTCAGTCATCAGTCCTCCGGCATAGTCCCAGAACCAGCGAAATGTGAAGTGAAACCGATTCCTGTTGAAGGGGCGGTTATGTGCAGGTCCAAGCCACATGTCATAATCTACGCCCGCAGGTACCGGTTCATCTGCCAGTACCGGGATCGACGGGCACCAGCCCTGATACGAAAAGACACGCACTAATCTTATTTTTCCCAGTTTACCTGAGCGTATAAAATCAACCGCACTTAACCAGTGGGGATCACTTCGCTGCCATTGACCAACCTGTACTACAGTGTTATACTTCTGAGCAGCCCTAACCATAAGATTACATTCTTCTATACTGTTTCCCAATGGTTTTTCACAATAAACATCTTTCCCGGCAGCACACGCAGCAATCATAATCAGGCAATGCCAATGATCGGGAGTACCTATAATAACAACATCAATATCTTTATTATCTATGAGTTTTCGCCAATCCCTGTAGAGATTGGCTGGCTTTTTCCCCCTTATTTTCTCTACATCCTCAGCACGTCTGTTAAGTACACTCTCGTCAATGTCACAAAGGGCAATGCATTCAACCTGAGAATTCCCAAGAAAGGCTTTCAGGTCTGAGAAACCCATCCCGTTGCAGCCTACCAGGCCGACATTAACCCGGTTTCCTGCGGCGCAAGAGGCCAACGTGGACGTCAGCGTTGAAGCTAGACCAATTCCTGTAACAGCTGTTCCACTGCTTTTTAAAAAGATTCTTCGTGATGTCACTGGTTCGATTTTTATTAACCATAAAAATAAAGAATTATTTAATTTGGTTAACCTTTGATTGGAAACATTATTTTTACAAATACAAATACCATAATTATCAATCCTTTAAAAACCGAAAACTTATGATTTATTCTTCTGAAGCAGATCTTGTTCCATTTTTGAAGGGCCTGGTGAAAAGTTTATTTCCATATGCCAAAGCTAATGAGGTTGACCTTAAATATGTATCAGATATCAAAAAACAGGTTTTAATGTACCAACCATTTTTGTTGTCTCAATCATTGATTCAATTAGTCTGCAATATTATCAACCTGCTACCCCCAAAAAGCAAAATAGAGGTTCGGATACTTTACAGTATTGATAATCAAAGTCTTCATATTGAAATTGAAAATTCTAACCTCAACCTAATTCGGGTAAATGAAGTAACATCGCGCACAATTTATTCTTTCGAAGGATGCCCTTTACTGAATGGAACCCAGTACAATATGGTTATTCCCCTGCATCACAATATTTTCAATCCCGATCCTGAGCTACAGATAAATAAAAATACTGACAATCTTCCCCAATTTTATAAAGAGGTTCAAAAACGGTTACGGTCACATTTTACCCAAACAGAAAAATTAATAGCTTCACTTGAACAAAACAGGCCAAAGGAAGCCGCATTTATGCAGCGGATAAATGCCCTTATAAGAGTAAATATGGAAAATGAGAATTTCGATACTGATGCTTTATGTAAGGCCATGTCACTTAGCCGCACACAATTGTTTCGCCGGTTGAAATCACTAATTCAGCAGGCACCTGCTAATTACATCAAAATAATACGGTTGCAAAGAGCAAAGGAATTGCTTGAAACTACTGATCTTACGGTTGGGGAAGTTGTATTTAGGACTGGATTTCAAACATTGAGTCACTTTACAAATATTTTCCAGAAACAATATGGAATACTTCCGTCAGTTTTTCGCCGTAGCAACAATTCTGCAACAAATGGATAAAAGAATGCAATAAATGGCCTAACTATCTTATGTAATGGAAGGTAACTTTGATAAAAATTTAAACCTTAATATTATGGAACATCAGCGACTGAACAAAGAATTTATTGTACGTTATATTAATGCTCTGAGCGGAGTCATTAAAACAAGAGGATTGATGGAGCAATTTATGACGGATGAAGAATTGTTAGGGCATATTGCTTTTTTTGACACTGCATTTCCCAGGTATGAAATGTTTGCAGACGAAATAACTGCAGAAGGTAACAGGGTTGTAGTCAGGGCAAGAATGAAAGGTTGCCATGAAGGTGAATTTAATGGTATTTTACCAACACACCGAAAGGTAGAATTTCCTTTCGTTATCAGCTATGAAATTGAAAATGGCAAAATTGTCCATCATTGGCTTATTGCCGATTCGATTGTTTTAATGGAACAATTAGGTGTAATAAACTCGCCGGATTAGCGAAATAGTATTGTGAACAATCTCATCATTAATCAGAATCTTTTTGTTAAGAAAACCATAGCATGATGAGTAATCGCCCACTCTGATAATTAAAAACATGCAAATTAAAAAAATCCGGAAAATGAAAAAAACCAAATTAGCACTCACAATCCTGTTTATACTGGGATTATTTCTATCAAAATCGGAAGCACAGGATCACTCAGGCAACTACTCAGGCGAATGGGCAGGCTTAGACGGTGATTTTTGGACCTTCAAACTTCATATTGAAAAGGATAATAACTTTTTTATATGGTCTCACATAAACCCTCCATCTGTACCTGAAACTGTTAGTGGCACAGAATTTTTAAAATACACAGCTGGTAATACAGCAAATACTTTCAGGCTGACAGGCTATAAAAAAGATGATCCAAAGAATATCCTGCTCTTGGGAGATTATTACTTAAAAGTATCGGAAGATGGAAAAATCATCTACGGTAGTATGAAAAATTCAGGATTTGAGTTTAAGGCAGATGTTAACTGGAAATGTGATGCCAAAGGAAATCTCCGGCCTGAATCGGAATATAACAACCCAGTCATCCATGTGAGTTGGAACGATGCAGTTGCCTTCGCCAAATGGCTGGATTGCCGTCTGCCTACAGAGGCTGAGTGGGAGTATGCCTGCCGGGCCGGGACATCAACAGCCTTTAACACGGGCGACAACCTAACTGAATCTCAGGCAAATTACAATGGGAATTATCCTTATAACAATACTGAGAAAGGTGAATACAGAGAAAAAACTATGCCGGTAGGAAGTTTTTCTGCAAATGCATGGGGATTGTACGATATGCATGGCAATGTTTGGGAGTGGTGCAGCGATTGGTTTGGAGAATACCAGACAATTGCGCAAACCAATCCTAAAGGTCCTGAAACAGGAATATATCGCGTCGGCCGCGGCGGATGCTGGCGTTACGATGCACGATACGACAGGTCTGCTTGTCGCTATTATACAGACCCAGACTATCGCTTTATCAATTCAGGTTTCCGCCTGGTATCAGACAGATAAATTTAAACTGTTATTCCCAAGAATTTAAAATCTTTAATTATTTCAAAATGATTCTGTTAATTGGTACTATAGGTATGGTTGGCAGCGAAGTCTGCCGGCTGCTCAGTTCAAAAGACATTTCTGTTAAGGGAATGGTTAGTAGGGATCAGATGAAAAAGTTGTGGGGAAAGGTATAAAATTGAATTTTTATTTCATAAACAGGGATTTGCAGAAGTTTTGTTACCAAAGAGACAGAGGTGCAGAGCACCGATTATATTTGTAGA
>CAINLJ010000091.1 GCA_903850335.1 uncultured Bacteroidia bacterium
ACCTTTAAGCATTTATTAACAGGTTTTATCCAATAGAATAAGAAATTGTCATATAAATAGTACCTATCAAATCGTTTAAAGAAAATTAATGTCCACAACTTTTTTATCTGATCCCTTCTCTCCTTTAAAATTTGTCCTTTCCACTTTGAGCCTGACGGATTCATATCAGTTGTGAATACCTGGCTTTGTTTTCAAACACCCCAACAGTCACATTACTAGTAGATTAAGGCAGAAATGCAAAAATAAAAGATAATAAGGTATTTTTTACCTAATCAGGCAGCGTTTCCAATTTTCAATCCGTATCTATTATACAACATTTGTTAAAAGGCCTTTAACAGGTAGGGTACGATTTATTATTAGAAACAACAATTATTTTATAAACATTTTAAAAATTTAGCCATGAAAAGACAAATTAATTTATCAATGTTCGTCCTGATGATTTTATCGGGTTTTGCTTTAACATATTGTTCGAAAACATCGGGCCCGGCGCCAGTTGTTGATCCTGTTTTAGTGAAACTTGCAAGTTCAACTACCCTTGGAAGTTATCTTACAGATAAAGATGGGAATACACTCTATTACTTCTCGAATGATGCAGATGGCGCCAATAATTGCACAGGAGGATGTATAGCTGCATGGCCTATTTTCAATATTACAGGATTAACTGCTGTCCAACTTGGACCTGGCTTAACGTTAGGTGATTTTAAAAACATTAGTACTCCCAATGGAAATCAACTCACATACAAAGGATGGCCATTATACTATTATTCACCAGGTGGTGTTCGCGAATTGCCAGGTCAGACAACCGGAGAAGCTGTGGGAGGAGTCTGGTTTGTAGCAAAACCTGACTATACAATAATGCTGGCCAAAGCGCAATTGGTAGGAAAAGATGGGAAGAATTATATCGTTTCAGCTACGAATGTATATTCTGAGGGAATTGGAAAAACAACTTATTTCACTGATTTAACCGGTCGTACGCTATATGAATTTGCTCATGACAGTTTGAATATCAACAAGTATACCAAAGCCGATTTTTCAAATAACGGCACTTGGCCAATATACGAAACCGATAAAATTGTAGTGCCTTCAATACTGGATAAAACGATGTTCAGTAGTATAATGGTCTTTGGCAAAAAGCAATTGGTTTACAAAGGTTGGCCTATGTATTACTTTGGACCTGATGTTGATGCTACAACCGGAAATTTCAGAGGTAAAAATATGGGCGTAAGTGTGCCAGTCCCTGGAGTTTGGCCAGCCTTCCTCAAGGATATGCCCTCAGCACCACATAAATAATATTTAAGTTTTAGGAAGTATGAAAGGAGACTAAATTCTGTCTCCTTTCATACTTCCTATGATTCGTATCATTATCAGGCATCGAATAAACGATTTCTAAAGATGACTTAAAAATTACTACTCATTTAAATGATTTCCATGAACGGTTCGAATCAATACAGGAGCGACTACATGATGTAAATGGCATCTAGAACCTTATTCTTCGTCTTAACCTTCGTAGCCCGGACGCCTACCGGAAAAAACCTTATTAACCTTCAATTTTGGCCGGTTATATTTCAGGATCTGAGGCATCGATTCTCAGGTCTTTTTTTAAAAGGCTGAATACTTTTAAGTCCAGAAAATTGTCACCATACCTCTCACCTTCACGTTCAATGCCTTCGTATTGAAAACCCAGCCTTTTTGGTATATTTTCACTGGCCGTATTTCCCACGGCACAACAGATCCGGACACGGTTCATCCCCATCTTCTTAAAAGCCAGATCAACAAGTGTATTGCACGATAAGGTAATAATTCCTTTACCTGTCATGGCAGATATAAGCCAGTAGCCTATTTCCGTCTTTTCGTTCACCCTGTCGGTATGGTGAAAGCTTATGATGCCGGCAAAATCACCTTTATACCAAATAGTATAAACTTCATTTAATGTTTCATCACGATTTTCAATTATCTCATCTATAAAGAATTCGCTATCCTTAAGTTCTTTGGTATTCGCCACAAACGGCAGCCATCTTCCCAGATGTACCCTGTTTTTATCAATGGCTGAGAAAATAGGTTTAGCATCACTTTCTCGCAGACGTTCAAGCAAAATTTCATGCGAAACAACAATACTTTGCATTTTGGAAATTGTAAAAAAGCCCGGATTTTTAAAATCCGGGCTTGGTTTTATATTGAATCTGATTTAAAATTCTAACATCCAGTGGATTTTCAGCTATTCCAATACTGCTGCAATTCCAGGAAGGACGCGGCCTTCGAGATATTCAAGCATGGCACCACCTGCGGTTGAGATATAGGAAACTTTATCTGCAATTCCGAATTTATTGACTGCGGCAACAGAATCTCCGCCACCAACGAGTGAGAAGGCACCCTTTGCAGTAGCCTCAACAATAGCATCACCAATTGCAATGGTTCCGGAAGCAAATTTTTCCATTTCAAAAACACCAACAGGACCATTCCAAAGGATAGTATTGGACTCGCTGATCACTTTCTTGAAAATTGCAATGGTTTCGGGGCCAACATCAAGACCAGACCAGCCATCGCTAATATTATTTGAAGGAACAATGCGTGTGTTAGCAGTTTCGGCAAATGCGTCCGCCTCTAAAATATCGACTGCCAGAATAATTTTAACTCCCTTTTCTTCAGCTTTTTTCAGGATATCAAGGGCCAGTGTAAGGTAATCATCTTCGCAGAGTGAACCACCAATTTTTCCACCCTGGGCCTTAACAAAAGTGTAAGTCATCCCACCTCCAATGATCAGATTGTCAACACTGTTCAACAAATTCTCGATAATTGTAATCTTGGAAGAAACTTTTGAGCCGCCCATGATCGCTGTAAAAGGACGTTTAGGAGCTTTTAATACTTTGTCAAGACTTTTAACTTCACTATCGACGAGGTAGCCAAACAACTTGTCGTTTGGAAAAAACTGTGCAATAACAGCTGTAGAGGCATGTGCACGATGTGCAGTACCGAAGGCATCATTAATCCAGCAATCACCATTAGCTGCCAGTTGTCTGGCAAATTCAACGTTTCCGCCTTCTTCTTCAGGGTGAAAACGGAGGTTTTCAAGGACCAGCACTTCACCTGGTTTTAGCTCATCAGCGATCTTTTTAGTAGCTTCTCCGATACAATCCGGAGCGATCTTAACTTCAATACCTCCTAAAAGTGCGGAAAGATGGGGAACCAGGTGTTTCAATGAAAATTTATCTTCCGGACCCTTTTTCGGGCGTCCAAGATGCGACATTATTATGGCGGCACCTCCATTTTCAATAACTTGCTTAATTGTAGGAAGGGCAGCAGTCATTCGTGTGTCGTCGGTAATCGAAAAATTCTCGTCTAACGGCACATTAAAGTCAACACGGATAAGGGCCTTTTTGCCCGAAAAGTCATAATTTTCTATTGTTTGCATTGTTATACTACATTTAGTAAATTGTTCTTCAAAGATAGATAAAAAAGTGTTTGACAGTGGTCCGGACGATTAGATTTTTGTCCTGATTTAATCCTTTCTTAACAAATCTTCCTACTTTTGAACCCGTGAAGATTGAGCTGAATTACAGGCAAACAATTTAAAATCGCAGATACAACCGCGGATGCAATTTAGAGACATAATCGGCCAGGAGAGTACAAGGATAAGATTGATCCAGTCAGTTGAGGAGGATCGGATTCCGCATGCACAATTACTTGTTGGTCCCCCCGGCAACGGTAAACTGGCGCTTGCAGTAGCTTTCGCCCAATATATAAACTGCACTCAAAAGACTAGTACAGATTCGTGTGGTACATGCAGTTCCTGCCGGAAATATGAACGATTAATTCACCCCGATCTTCATTTTACAATTCCTGTCATTAAAACTACTGCGATAGATAAGCCAACAAGCAGCGATTATATAGCGAAGTGGCGTCCCTATTTTCTTGAGAATCCTTATCCTCAATATCAGAAATGGATGCAAATCATTGCTGATGAGAATAAACAAGGGGCAATTTATGTTGATGAGGCAAGAGATCTTATCCGTAAGCTGAACCAGAAATCGTACGAAGCAGAATATAAAGTTTCTATAATCTGGTTGCCTGAGACAATGAATGCAACCTGTGCCAATAAGATTTTAAAGATCCTCGAAGAACCGCCTGAGAAAACAATCTTTATTCTTATTTCCGAGGCAGAGGAAAAGCTTTTGGGTACAATCCGGTCGAGATGCCAGTTTATCCGTGTTCCCAAAATTGCGGACAGTGATTTACGTGTTGCCTTGGCACCTTTGACTGCTGCAACAAATATCAATCCGGCTGTTATTGCAAGATTGTCAAGGGGGAATTATTTTCTTGCACTCGAGCTCATTCAAAATGACGAAGTGCGAAAATTCAACTTTCTCCAGTTCACACTAATCATGCGAAATGGCTATGGCCGCAAACTGCAGGAAATCCTCAATTGGTCTGAGGAGATGGCAGGTATTGGGCGCGTAAGACAAATGAGCCTATTAAAATATTGCAGCGAATTGTTACGTGAGAATTTTCTTCACAATCTAAAGGAGCCTGATCTGGTTTATATGGATGAACAGGAGTTAGAGTTTTCGAAAAAATTTGCCCCTTTTATTAATGAAAAAAATGTCATTTTACTTTTTCGGGAATTTGAAAAAGCGTATTCTGATGTTTCGATGAATGGAAATGCGAAGCTTATTTTCACTGATTTGGGTTTGAAAGTGTCAAAATTAATCCGTCTTTAGCATTATACCTTGCTTTTTGTTTCTTGCAATTTGCTTTTCTATTTAAATTAGGAATAGAATAACTATTTTTGTGAGATTCAATTTTTCATATTTCAATCCACTTTGGATAATATGAACTAATTAGCTAAAAGTCATCTATATGAATACTCCAGATAAAATAGCACGTGGTTGTCCTGAAAGTGACAGAGTGGGCAGTTGTGCTAAATTGAATGTTTACGATTGGTTGTATGATGTAAAGAGTACTGCCAACACGGATGAGATTGTCGAGGTACGGTTTAAAAATACGCGCAAGGATTATTTCCGTAATGTGAATGGCCTTTGCCTGAAATCGGGTGATATGGTTGCGGTTGAGGCCAGTCCGGGCCATGATATTGGCATGGTTTCGCTGGTTGGGGATCTGGTTTTGAAACAAATGAAACGTCATAAGGTGACGATGGTCGACGGAGAGATGCGCAAGATCTATCGCATTGCAAAGCCTGTTGATATTCAGAAATGGGAAGAAGCAATCTCAAGTGAACATCCAACAATGCTCAAAGCACGGAAGATTGCTGAAGACCTGAAATTAAATATGAAAATTGGAGATGTTGAATTTCAAGGAGATAAGACGAAGGCCATTTTTTATTATATTGCAGATGAGAGAGTTGACTTTCGTCAGTTAATCAGACTTTATGCCGATACGTTCAGGATCCGCATAGAGATGCGTCAGATTGGGGCCAGACAGGAGGCTGCACGCATAGGCGGCATCGGTCCTTGTGGCCGTGAACTCTGCTGCAGCTCCTGGATATCAAATTTTATCTCCGTTACAACGAATGCAGCACGTTATCAGGAGATATCACTAAATCCGCAAAAACTTGCTGGTCAGTGCGGTAAATTAAAATGCTGTCTTAACTATGAACTGGATAGTTATATCGATGCCCAGAAAAACTTCCCTTCAACAAGCATCCAGCTTGAAACAGAGAAGGGTAATTATAACTATTTGAAAGCCGATATTTTTAAGGGTATTTTCTGGTATGTCCGCGAAAACAACCAGCCTGGCGGTATGGTAGCTGTCTCCGTGGAAAAGGTCAAAGAGATTCAGATGCTTAACCGCAGCGGGAAAAAAATTGCTCAACTCACAAATGAAAATGCACCTGTCGAACCGGAAGGACATACCTATCATAACTCAGTAGGAGTTGAGAGTATTGAAAGGTTTGACCAGGAATTTAAGAATCGCAGAAAGAAAAGGCACAAGCCGGTTCTAACCCGAAAACCCACTTCCAGTAATGAAAGCAGATAGTCTGAACTTATCCAAAGGGAGCAGCAATTTATTATTCCTGATACTTCTGGCTTTGTTTGTTGGTTTATTTACTGCCTCATGTTCCAAAAAATCTGTTGTTGAAGACTATAGGAGGATACATAATTCAGAATGGCATCAGGATACTGTTATGGTCTTTGATATTAACATCCCGGATCCCAAGAAAGTCTATAACCTTTCGTTCACTGTCCGGAACGAAGGAAGATATGCATACAGTAATCTTTGGCTCTTTGTAACTATAACCCCTCCTGCAGGTAAAGTACTCACAGATACTGTGGAACTGACACTTGCGAAACCTAACGGAGAATGGCTCGGAAGTGGATTAGGAGATCTCTATGACAGGAAATATCCCTACAGACAAACTATATTTTTCCCGGAGAATGGCGATTATTCCATATCTGTCAGGCAGGGAATGCGGACGCCAAACGGAATACTAAAGGGTATTCACGATTTTGGAATTGCATTAGACAAGGCACTTTAAAATACAAAAGAGACTTTTCAGGATGAGTAAAAACAAACTGGCCAAGTTTGCGGATTTGAATACTTTTGGTCACGTTATTCAGTTATCATATAGTCAACTGATTAATGAGGGATTTGAATTGAAGGGAAAATGGAATCAGGATTTTTTCAAGAATGATAATCCGATAGTCCTGGAGCTTGGATGTGGAAAGGGCGAATATTCTGTCGGACTTGCAAAACTCTTCCCCAATAAGAATTTCATAGGTATAGATATCAAGGGATCGCGAATGTGGTCAGGCGCGAAGGAAGCACTGCTGAACCAAATTGGAAACTGTGGTTTTGTACGTACCAACATCGAATTATTGCAACACTTTTTCGCAAACAGTGAGGTTGCAGAAATTTGGATTACCTTTCCTGATCCTCAAATGAAGAGGACAAACAAGAGACTTACCTCTGCAAGGTTTTTAAGGGTTTATTGCCAAATCTTAGGCAATGATGGAGTTATACATCTGAAAACAGACAGTGATTTCCTCTATGAATACACCCTGGCAACGATTAGCGAGAATCATTTCCAGATCCTTGTGAATACAAATGACCTTTATGCCACAGGAATGGCAGATGAGATATTAAGTATAAGGACTTATTATGAGCAACAATGGCTGGACCGGGGTAAAAAGATAAAATATCTTAGGTATATTCCTCATGGTGAAAATCTTACTGAGCCGGATGTTGAAATTGATTTTGATAACTATCGGAGCTTTGGACGCAATTCAACCAACAGAGACAATATCGAAACAAAAAAATAAGAATGTCAGACTTTTACGAAAATGTATTTGATGTAGTGAGGCAGATACCACCTGGGCGGGTGACCAGTTACGGGGCGATTGCACGTTATCTTGGTTCTGCAGGTTCGTCACGTATGGTAGGATGGGCAATGAATTTATCTCACCACCAACAAAACTATGTGCCTGCTCACCGTGTTGTTAATCGTAACGGATTGCTCACCGGGAAAATACATTTCGGTTCACCGGTACAAATGGAGGAATTGCTCGAAAATGAAGGAATTAAGGTCGAGGAGGATTGTGTGGTTGATTTCGATTCCCTTTTCTGGGATCCGGTAAAAGAGTTAGGCGGAACGTTTAGTAACAACTTTTAAAACAGCAAAAATGGCGGTAATACCAAAAACAATTACAGATATTCTCAGGAATGTGAAATTCCCGGGAACAAATGATAATGTAGTCGACCTTGAAATGGTTCAGGAAATAAGAACCGCTGGAAGCCGAATAAGCTTTACACTCGTGTTCGGACGTGATGATGATCCAAATATTCAGATGGTCTCAGAAGCCTGCGCATCTGAAATTGAAAAGGTTTTAGGTACGGATTATGACCTTCTGATTACACCCAAGGGAATGCACCGAATGCAGGCTCCCGTTCTTCCGGGAGTTAAAAACATTATTGCCGTTGCGTCAGGTAAGGGTGGAGTTGGCAAATCAACTGTCGCCGTTAACCTGGCAGTTGCTATGGCAAGATCAGGGGCAAAAGTGGGCCTGATCGATGCGGATATCTTCGGCCCTTCTGTTCCAAAGATGTTTGGAGAAGAAGATTCACAGCCTCTTATGGAATCGATTGAGGGTCGTGAAATGATCATCCCGATAGAAAAATACGGAGTTAAAATGCTATCTATAGGCTTCTTCGGGAACAAGGAAAATGCACTGATCTGGAGAGGGCCGGTGGCTTCAAATGCCCTTAAACAACTAATCATCCAGGGATTATGGGGAGAGCTCGATTACCTGCTTATCGATTTGCCTCCCGGAACCAGCGATATCCATCTTACTGTTGTTCAAACTCTTCCGGTAACAGGCAGTGTTATTGTAACAACACCTCAGGACGTTGCTTTGGCGGATGTTATCAAGGGTGTTTCGATGTTCCGAAGTAAATCCATTGAAGTACCCGTTTTGGGAATCATTGAAAACATGTCATGGTTTACACCTGAAGAACTACCTGATAATAAATATTATATCTTTGGAAAGGATGGGGGAAAAGATCTGGCACGTGATTTAAACATCCCGTTATTGGGTCAGATACCCATCGTAATGAGTATCAGGGAAGGAGGAGATCTTGGTATTCCTGTTGCATGGAATGAAGACACGGCTACCGGAATTGCATTCAGGACACTTGCTTCCAGTGTTATTGAACAATTGGACCTCCGAAATGCAAATTTGAAGCCGACACAGCGCGTTCGGGTTAAAAAATCATGAGTGCATCATTTCTCTTTGTATCTTTACGGTAATTGATCAGACGCCGGAAAATCGGTAGTCATAGAATTTAACGCATTCAAGCTGGTTTAGACTCTTGAAAAAAACAGGAAGAAATATTCTGATAATTATTTGGTTGACGGGAATCCTTGTTGGATGTTCGACGAAAAAAAACACTCCCGCATCACGCACATACCATAATATTTCAGCTCATTACAATGTGTATTTCAATGCTAAAGAGAGCTTAAAGTCAGGAATTAGCCGAATTAATCAGGCTATTCCCGATGATTATACACACACTCTGCCTATTTTTAAGAGTTCACTTCCCGAAGCAGGTAAAGTGGCAACTTCAGAAATGGACCTTGTCATTCAGAAGTGTAATAAGTTAATCTCTCTGCATTCTATAACTGCCAGCCCGTTGAGAAAACCTAATAATTCAGAGGAATATAAGAAATTTGCCTCCCGTGGAGAGTATAATGCCTGGGTTGACGATAGTTATATCCTCATGGGGAAGGCCAGCAATTACAAGCATGATTATCATCGGGCAATAGAGAACTTCAACTATGTGATCCGGAAATACGCTGATCAGCAGACCCGTTATGACGCTTTTTTAGGTATGGCAAGATCATATATTGAAACGGGTGACTATGCGCTGGCCACCGAGATATTTGGTACTCTGTCTCGTGATGCAGCCTTTCCAAAACGATTGGTTCAGGAATTAAACCTGGTACAGGCACACTTTCATTTAAAAAATAATGAACCTGACCAGGCAATCCCCTTTCTTAAGACTGCCTTGTCTTCCTCTCTTCCGCGCACAGATAAATTACGGTTGAATTATGTTCTGGCTCAGCTGCTGGTCTTAACCAATCAACCACAGGAGGCAGCCAAACAGTATTTACATGTCTTGAAGATGCATCCCCCTTACCAGATTGCCTTTAATGCCAGGATTTCACGAATGGAAATTATTGGTGGCACTGATAAAGATGTGGAGAAGGAACTGGAGAAAATGCTAAAAGCAGAGGTTAATCTTGAATATCTTGACCGTATTTATTATGCAAAAGCCAATATCGCGCTTAAACAGGGAAAAAAACCGGATGCTATCGATTATCTCAAAAAGTCAGTGCGGTATAGCGGGTCAAATCCAAAACAACGGGCAATCTCAAGTCTCGACCTGGCGAGAATACTTTTTGAGGAAAACGACTATCTTAAGTCAGCCTGTTATTACGATACCGCCGTCGCAGTAATCGACAATACCTATCCCGGCTATGCTGAAATAATGATCAGGGCGTCTGCATTACGAAGACTTGCAAATAATCTGAATAATGTTCAACGCGAGGACAGCCTTCAAAAACTTGCCCAGATGCCCGAAAAAGACCGTAACGCATTAATAAGTAAGATTATATCTGATTTGCAAAAGGAAGAGGCACGTAAGCTTGCTGAAGAAAGCGCTCAGAAGTCCGATCAAAACTACTTCCGGTCCCAACAATTCAGACAGCAACAGATCAGTAGCACAAATGGGAATCAGAATCTCTGGTACTTTTATAATCCGCTGACTGTTGGTATCGGCAAGTCTGATTTTCAAAGAATATGGGGAAAACGAATCCTCGAGGACAATTGGCGACGAAAGAACAAGATGTCCACAGTGGAAGCCGAAGCAGAGCAGGCAGCAGCCGATTCAGTCGCAAAAAGCGTCGCGATTGAAGGAAAAAAGAAGGTTAGTGATCCTAAGACACCAGAGTTTTATCTTCAGGATATTCCCTTAACAGATTCGTTAATGCACGTGTCAAACGAATTGATTAAGAGTTCTTTGTTTAATGCCGGACGTATTTATCGGACAGAATTCAATGATTTTACCCGTTCCATTGAAGTCTTTCAGGAACTGAACAGACGATTTAAGGGCAGCATATATGAACTTCCTGCCTACTTCGAATTGTTCCAGTTATTCTCCGGAAATAAAGATGCATCGAACACAGAGACCTTTAAACAGAAAATCATTTCGGAATACCCGGATTCAAAATATGCCAAATATCTTTTGAATCCCAACTTTTTTACCGAACTTGAACAACGTCAGGGAGCTATTGAAAAGAAATATGGCGAAGCGCTGAGACAGTTTCGAACATATAATTATTCAAAGGCAGGGGATGCAGCGACCGAAACCCTCGCGATGAACCCTGATAGTATCCTGTTGCCGAAGGTGAAATTTATAGAAGTTGTTGCAAAGGGTTCATTAGTTGACCGTCCCTCATTCACAGGATCCCTTGATCAATATATTAAGGCATTTCCTAAAAAGCCTACGACAGCTATAGCACTGCATATCAAGGAACTGATTGCTGCAAATACTTTAGAAGACTATAAGCAGCTTGTCGCAAAGGGATATATCAAAGATGAAATTGCAAACGAAGAGATCAGAAACAGTAAAGACAGGTCAAACGATGAGTTTGGAGGTAAATATTCGTACGACGAAAGTTTGTTCCATTATTATATAATTGCTTTTTCAAAGGAGGCAAATGTTGATGTCAACCGCTTAATCTACGATATTGCAAATTACAACCTCGACTACTATACTACAACAGATTTTGATATCGAAGCCATTAATCTGGACTCCAAAACACAGCTGATTATTGTACGAAGTTTTCCGGATAAGGAGGAAGGGTTGATTTATTTCAGATCGATAATCAGGAAAAGACCTGTATTTCAGGCTTTGAAAGGATTGGAATACGTGAATTTCATGGCTTCGTCAACGAATTACAGGACGATAATTGCCGAGAAAGATTATCTTTCATACCTGCCATTTTACATGAAGAATTACAGTTCGTATATCAGTTCAAATATTCCTGTTGACCAACTCCCTAACCCACAGGAGTTGCTGGCTAAAGCGCACAAAGAAGAGCAATCCGTTTCGAAGGGGAAATTCGTGGTTGTGCCTACTCAGACTGTCATGGATACTGTAAAGCAGGTGCAGAGTGTTGTTAAACCTCCGGCTTATAACGGTCCGTATTCTCAAAAACTGTCCAATGATTATTGTTATTCATTCATCTATCTGAAAAAACAGGCTGATGAACCAAGGCTGATAAAGGCTTTTGAGACCTTTAACCAATCGAATTTTGGATCTCCAAAAATCAAAATATCCTCGGAATCTCTGGATGATAAAAGGGGAATTCTTATTGTGTCCGGGCTTGGCGAGAAGATCTCTGCATCTGCATATCTTCAACGGTCATTGTCAGATCAATCACTTAACGCATTCCTCAAAGGGATAAACTTCAGGAGTTTTATTCTCACCTCTGAGAACCTGAAAATTTTCAGGAACGAGAAGAATGTAATTCAGTATATGGAGTTTTTTAATCAGCAGAAGTAACGGGCCGTGGCGATTTACCCAGCATTTTCTCTATGGCTAATTTCTCATTTGTAGTCAGAGAATCCATTGAATTTAGTGCAGATTGGATCTTTGTTTTAAAATTCCAGCAGGTCATTTGCCTCAAAGCGAGTTTACGGGCATATTCGTAAGTCGAGATTTCCTCTTTTCCTTTACAAACTGTGTAGGCAATGAAGAATGCCTTGTGAAGGGGGAACCTGCAGTGATGAAATATAGTTCCGGATGTTGCGGACTCTTCCGCTTTGCATTTTGTACAACGGCGTGAGGAAGGTGATTTGCCTTGACAAGAATTCGTATTTCCACACTTCCGGCAGGAGAATCCGTCTGCCCATTTGAGGCTTGCAAGAAAATCCAGACATTTTTCGTCACTCGAAAAAAGCTCCCTCAGTGTTTGTTCTGAAATATCCTTATTGAAAATCAATGCCATAAAATCCTGTTTTCGATACAAAAGTAAAAAAAAGCAGAAATAATATAGGTGATACTAATCCGATTTAAAAAATTTATTTTTAGATTTGCATTATAATTCTCTTAAGTCTAAACTCAGAAAAATGGATTACTCAGCGATTAATATCCGGTATGATAAACTGGCGGGTTCCGAGTGCTGTCTCTCTTGCGGTGGAGCGATTAATTATGCCAAACCCAAAACCGGAGAGGTTTGTGTTGATTTAGGGAGTGGCAGGGGGACTGATGTTCTTAGAATGGCAGACGAGGTGGGTGAATCAGGTTTTGTATACGGGATAGATATTTCGGAAGGGATGTTAGAAAAAGCCCGGCAAAACGCTGCAAGGCTGGAGATTCCAAATGTCAGTTTTGTCCGGTGTGATCTTGAAAATATTAGCCTTTCAACGGAGGTTGCTGATCTTGTGATATCGAATTGTACAATAAACCATGCATCAGATAAGGAGGCGGTCTGGAGTGAGATTCACCGGATTCTCAAGAAAGGTGGTCGGTTTGTTATCAGCGATATTTATGCTACGAGTCCAATTGCAGAAGAGTACCGAAACGATCCGGCTGCCGTTGCTGAGTGTTGGGCAGGAGCTGTAACCCGCAACGAGTATCTGGATACGCTTAGGAAACTTGGTTTTACAGGTATAGAGATTATTGAGGAATCAAAACCATATCAGAAAGGGAAAGCGGAAGTAGTGAGCCTTACCATAGCCGGGAAAAGGCCAATTGGAGGATGCTGCTCTTAAAATAAACCTTCCCCGGTTCTAAGGGTTGAAGGCTGTAACAACAACGTAATAATCAATTTTATGAAGAGTGTAGTTAAGAAAAAAGAAGAGGTTAAGGTTGTGAAAATTGCTCAGTGTTGTGCAAAAACCTCTGTCACAGTTGTTGGTTGTCATGATTAATTCATGAACAAAGATGGGGAGTGCCGGTGCTCAAAAACCGGCACTCCTCTGACTCAAACTTACATAAACTTTGTTCAGAAATCGGTTGTATTTACCTGAAATAAATCAGCAATTTCCGGACGATTTATCTGTATTTTTAAAATTTCTGATAAAATCATATAATTAACATGGCAAAAATCGTGGTTTTGGGTGCAGGTATCTCCGGACATACTGCAGCTGCCTTCATTAGGAAAAAGCTGAACCGGAAACATGAGGTAGTTGTAGTGAGCCCGGGTGCTTATTACCAGTGGATACCCTCAAACATTTGGGTTGGAGTAGGTAAGATGACTATCGATCAGGTACGTTTTAAGCTTAGACCGGTTTACGACCGATGGAAGATTGATTTCCGGCAAGCCAAGGCCACGGCTCTGTTTCCTGAAGGTGATCAAAATAATCAGAGATCATATATATCTATTGAATATACTGATGAGTCCAGACGTGGCGAACAGGATCAAATTGATTTTGATTACCTTGTAAATGCAACCGGGCCAAAACTCAATTTTGAGGCTACGGAGGGGCTGGGTCCGGCAAAATATACCCATTCTGTCTGCTCCTGCGATCATGCAGCCGCAACCTGGGAAGAGCTGCAAAAATGCCTTTCACGAATGGAAAAAGGTGAAAAACTTCGGTTTCTGATTGGTACCGGTCATGCAACTGCTACCTGCCAGGGAGCAGCCTTCGAGTATGCACTTAACGTTGCTTACGAAATCAAATCCCGTGGGTTGCTGGACATGGCTGAAATTACATGGATTTCAAATGAATATGAACTTGGCGATTTTGGAATGGGTGGAGCATTCATAAAACGAGGTGGTTACGTTACTCCAACTAAAGTCTTTAGTGAATCAATTTTTGCCGAATACGGAATTCGCTGGATAAAACGTGCCGGAGTTACTAAAATTGAAGAGGGTGTTGCTCATTATGAGACTCTCGACGGTCAGATGCACACCCACTTATTTGATTTTGCTATGCTTATCCCTGCCTTTTCCGGCGTCGGATTAAAGGCCTATGATAAATCCGGAGCAGACATAACTTCAAATCTCTTCGCTCCAAGCGGATTTATGAAAGTTGATGCCGATTATTCGGGTAAATCATTCGAGGACTGGTCGGTTGAAGACTGGCCATCAGTGTACCAAAATCCTTCTTTCTCTAATATATACGCAACCGGTATCGCCTTTGCACCACCCCACCAGATTTCAAAGCCGATGAAGAGCCCCAATGGAACTCTTATAACCCCTGCACCTCCACGTACAGGAATGCCATCGGGTGTTATTGGAAAAATTGTTGCACTAAATATTGTAAATCAGATTCGTACCGGAAGGAAGGATTTTAAACACAGAGCCTCAATGGGCAAGATGGGTGCTGCATGTGTAGTCTCTGCCGGGTTTAGCATGTTTAGAGGAAATGCGGCGACAATGACTGTATTTCCTATTGTTCCAGACTGGCAAAAATTTCCGGAATGGGGCAGGGACATAAATTATACAATAGGGGAAGCAGGGCTAGCCGGTCACTGGATCAAGCTATTCCTCCATTATATGTTTATTCATAAGGCTAAGGGTTACCCTTTTTGGTGGCTGTTACCTGAATAATAAATTGATGTAATTCACGAAAAATATTCAAAAAAATGGCAAAAAATATAGTCCGGGGATATTATGATGAGTCTTATCCTCCAATTCCAACACAAGGCACCCGTTTTTGGCGCAGAAACATCTTTTGGCAGGCTTGGCGCTTTTTTGTGCTTAACCTAAGGATTATGCGGATTATCGTAGGAGGGCATTCGTAGGATTGTGTTCTTCTATTTTAGAGGGCTTGAGAATAAAAGCAATTGAAAATAGGGGATTAGCATCCTCCACCCGCTGATGCACCCTTACGCACAGGAATAATTGTTTCACTTTTTTTCCTGGTTGATGTGCCCGTTGGGGTAATTATTTGTTCCTGCTTACCATGGAGCGCTGCGGTATCCAGAACCTGGACCTCTGTTGATGCCGGTGAGGATGGGAAAAATTCGTTGCTCTGATTTATTCCGCCTTTTAAGAGTTTCACATTTTTGTACCCTAATTGTCTAAGCAGGAATAGTGGAGCGGCAGCCTCTAATTCGCTACTGCCATACATAACTACCTCTTTATTACTGGCCAAAAGGTTGTCCAACATTTTCAACGATTCTTTGTCCAGGAGTTGCCGGATTGGAATATTCACGGCGCTTGCCGGATGACTATTTAAGTATAATTCCGTTGAACGGATATCAATCAATTGTTTACCGGCAATTTGTTCTATTGCCACTTCAATAGCCGGGTCATTGATCAATTTTATTGTTTCGTTAGTATTTAGTTGATAATTGAGTGTTTTTGGCCTGAAAATAAACGCAAGCAAGACAATTACAAATGCAAATCCCAGCAGGCCCAGCCAGCGTGAATTGGTTTTGATGAAACGATTCATTTTATATAGATATTAATAGTTTTTAAACCGGCAGCATATTCAACCAGGAAAATGCGACCTAACAGCCTCCACCTGCGGATGCTTTTGGTGCCTTTCGAATTACCTGAACCTTTTCTTTTACCTGCTCTGAAACAGGTGTGTTCGTTGTTTCACCCGTCCCAATTAAAAACTGACGTGCTGCCTTTCTAAAGCTGATCAGGTCAAGATCGGCCGTAGATGGTGTGCCTGAAACAACTTTTTCTTTAACGAAAGTGTTGAACCATTCGTTCATCCCACCTTTCATAATATAAACTCTTTTTAACCCGTAGCGGCAACCTAGTAACCATACTTTTTCAGAGGTAATGTCTGCATTTCCATACAATACTTTATCCTTTCCGGGCTGATTAAAAAGCTCCATATTTGATCGGGTAAGCAGGGAGTCTGTAAGCAGATTTAGTGACCCGGGCAATGAGAAAGTCTTATACTGATCAGGGGCACGGAGGTCGATTAACAATAGGGTGGGATCATTTTCGATAATCCTGTGTGTTACCTGGTCAACAGTTAAATACCTGGATTTTTCCACTATTTCCGACAGAAGCAACCGCGGATCAGTCTCCTTCAATTCGTTTTTCTTAGGGAGGATAACTAATCCTAAGGCCAATACAATCAGCAATATCGCAAGTATTGTATATTTTCTTTCCATGATTTGATTTGTTTAGTATTCGATCTTCTGCACTTTCTTTTGAACCCATCCGGCACCTACGAACATTCCTATTGCAGCCAAAACCAGAAAAAAGGTAAAGAGTTCGGGTGAAATGCCAAAGACAGTATTGACCATTTTGGCTCCCTCTGAACCAGTGTAGTACATATTCTCAAACAATGGGAAAGATTCGGAAAAAAGAAATACACCTATAAACATGCCTCCTAAGAACACAAGGCCGTCAATGCGACCGACGGCTGTGGCACATAGGCTTGTTCCGGGGCAAAATCCGCCCATGGCAAAACCGATTCCCATGATAATCCCACCCACTATTGCGGATGTAAGAAAGGTAGGTTGAATATAAAGAGTTGAAAAGTCAACTAATCCCAGATAACTGAAGTAAAGCAATCCCAGAGAGGAAACGATTGCTGCGGTAAAAAATACTTTGACAACGACGAAGTCATAACCAAAGAAAGTCCCAATGATCTTGCGTGAAGAAGAAAAACCTGAAGATTCGAGGGCAAAGCCAAAACCCATACCGATGATAACGGCAAACAGATTGTCCCATGCCGGAGAAACAATACCAGATGAGATGATTGATCCGATCATAATATTTTATTTTAAAAGGTTAAATCCAGTTTTTGCGAAATATCCATGCGGCAACAAATGCTGTCCCAAAGATTGCGATCATCGTGATATAGCCACCAAACGAAAGAACTGCCATGCCACTTAATGCTGCTCCGCTTGTACATCCCCTGGCCAGTTGTGAGCCAAATCCAAAAACAGCTCCTCCAAGTAAGGCAAATACAAGCCTGCGCCGCGACGTGATCTTAGGGGAGTGTTCAACTTTGAAATTCAAACGGTTAAAAATAATGCCCGAGAAAAATGCTCCTGCCAGAACTCCCAGAACCTCAAATACGAGCCAATTACTCATTGGCTGTTTGTCGCCACCAGCGAACTGACAATAATAAGCTGATTTAGCTGCATGATCGGGAGCAATCACATTTACAGTAGCCGCAACGCTGTTTTTTACTGCGCCACTAGCTCCAAGACCGCGCCCCGAAATATAAAATGCAAGGAAAAGGAAAACTCCCAGTATCACTCCTCCCAGATAAGGGTTGAGGTAATACGATCCGTCTTTTTTGATTTTTTCCATCTTCTGTAATTTTTAATATTTTTCATGTTAATAGAGAAACCGTGTAATTTGTCCGGCTTCTACAATTATAAACCTAAAAATTAAACCGCCCAGCAACACCAGGATGGCAGGAATATAAACCGGCACCTTAAATCCTTTGAGTTCAAAAATCTCGAGGATAGCAGGGAATATTAGCCCAAGAAATACAACAAATGTGAAGAACGGTGCAGTAAATTTTCCACCCAGGAACAGGCTTGCAGCATTAATCTGTGCCTCCGATCCGGCAAGGAATCCCATAAGCAGATGCACAATAAAAAACAATTCAATAAGGATCAGAAGAATGTCGATTCGTCCCATGATCTTTCGTTCCTTATGATCTTTGCTTAGCATTATAATTAGTGCGGCAGCAGTTGACATCCCTGAAACCAGAAACAGAGGTCCAAGTATAGATGTATTCCATAACGGCCGGGCATTGAATGCGGATAGTAAAATTCCGGTATAAATGCCTAGTATCACTGCGTAAATAGTCATCGGCCAGGCGATCCATAATCTGTATTTAATCAGCCAGGACTCAAAGGTCTTCAGAATATCGAATTTCCAATCCCAGCCCGGAAAGATCTCCCTGACATAACTGGCTGACCATAATATTGAAATTGGTGTTATGATCATCAAAACCCATGCACCCCATCCCATCGGAGATTCGAGGCGAATTGTTGTATAAAGTTGCCAGAAATAGAGTTTGTGCTTCAGGTCAAGGAATAGCATAAACAAACCAAAAACCAAAAGGAAGGGGACAAGCAGAGGTGCCACCTTTACCGTTGTCCTCATCTTATGATCTTTACCAAGAATTGTGAAGATTCCGGAAAAAAAGAGAATTCCGGCCGCTACTCCACCCAGAAACAGATAGATTGGAATCTGCCAGTGCCAAATGTTCAGATAAGGATCTATATTAGGGATGTTACGCCCACTTACAAATAATTCTTCTCTCATTTTTTTATTTTTTGCAGGTTTAAACCAGGTAAAATATCTGAGGCTTAGTCCCGGCTTCAGGAGCAAGTGATTTGAATTTCCGGTTTTTCAGTACATTCACAATTTTTGAATTCTGATCATCGAGATCACCAAAATACATACAGCTCGTAGGACATACACTCACACAAGCGGGATTATTTCCTTCGCGTACCCTGTGAATACAGAATGTACATTTGTCAACATATCCATCCGGATGTGAATAACGTGCATCATAGGGACAAGCTTCAATACATGCTCCGCATCCAATACATTTGCTGTGTTCAACGAGTACAATACCCCCATCTTCGAAATGACTTGCCCCGGTTGGGCAGCACCTGACACATGGAGAGTTGGCACAATGGTTACACCGTTCAGACCGAAGTTCAATACTTACATTCGGATACGTTCCATCAACCACTTCAACCACCCAGTCGCGGCAAAATCCCAAAGGAACATTGTTCTCGGTCTGACAGGCAACAACACAGTCGCTGCAACCGACACATTTTCTGGTATCAATAGCCATTCCGTATCTCATGACTTAACCTCCTTTTTTGATTTGTCTTTAATAAATGTGACAAAGTTTCCTCGCATACCCGTTCCACCCATCACCGGATCAACCATTACGTTTGAAATTAATTCAGTATCATTAACACCGCGACCAAAAGCGTAGGTTAACGGCTTATGATGATGCCCGAACCCATGGACAATATATACCGAATCCCATCTGATACGTTCCGTTATCCTCACCTTGACCGAAAAATTTGAAATAACTCCGGATTGGTTTTTTAGCCAGATATACTGATCTTTTTTCAAGCCCCACAGTTCAGCAACCTGAGGATTTATCCAAACAGAATTTTCGGGCATTAACGCCACCAGATTACGATTATTGGCAGTCCGGCTGAAGGTGTGCATGGGTGCCCTGCCATAAATCAACCGGTAGAATCCTTCCTCCGGCTGAGGATGAAGAGTCAGCTTTGGCATTGGATCAAATCCTGCGGCTTCGAGTTCATGCGAATAAAGTTGAATCTTGCCGCTTTCTGTTTTGAATTTGTAATCTGATCCGGGCAGAATATAAACCGGTGTTTTACGGTCAAACTTTTTTAAGCCGATCTGTTCCATCTCTTTAAGCGACGATCCGGCCTGTTTAAGTTGCCAGTCGAGGACCTCCCTGAAATCCTTGTAATTGTAATAAGATCCGAGACCTAATCGTTCGCCGATTTGTTTTGAAATCCACCAGGCCGGTTTTGTATCGTACAGGGGTTCAACTGCCGGCATGCGCAAAGCAATTGTTGGTTCACGGTGTGCCGTCGTCCGAAGGTCATCATACCGCTCCAAATAGGTGCATTCAGGCAGGACCACATCTGCATAACCAGTAATCTCCATAGGCATTGTATCAACAACGACCAATAAATCAAGAGACTGCATTGCTTTCATTAATTGATCCTTCAAGGGTATCGAAACAATCAGATTTGTTCCGGAAACAATCCACCCTTTTATGATGTGTTCCTTACCTTCGCCTGGAATTGAAGCTTCTATGATCGTATTTGTAACAGCTTCTTTCGCCAAAGGATACCGGCCATTAAGGGTGTCTTGCCAGGACCAGGATGGTTTTGGATAGGCCGGATGGGGAAAATCGGGAATTTTAATCCCCTCTTTGAAGAAAATCCCACCCCTGTTTCCCCAGGTACCCAATAAGGCATTTAGTATGGCGATAGCCCTTGAACGCTGAACATCATCCCCATACCAGGAGGTGTGCCGACCAGGATGTATGATAGCAGAAGGAGCAGCATTAGCCATCTCACGGGCCGTCAGCCGGACCAGTTCTGGTTTTAGTGTGGTTATGCCGTAAGCCCATTCAGGGGTGTAATTTTTCACATGCTCCTTAAGTTCATTGAACCCTTCAGCATATTTTTCGACATACTCTTTGTTATAGAGCCCGTCGTATATCAGGACATGAATCCAGGCAAGTAAAAGTGCCAGGTCGGTCGAAGGCTTTATGGGCAGCCAGTATTTTGATTTGCTGGCGGCTGTAGAAAGACGCGGATCCACAGTAATAATAACTGCACCACGGTCAATAGCCTCTGACATCTCCTGAACCTGTCCATTGTGCATATTCTCGCCAATATGCGACCCGATAAGAACCAGGCATCGTGTATCACGGAT
This sequence comes from uncultured Bacteroidia bacterium, assembly GCA_903850335.1. GTDB lineage: Bacteria > Bacteroidota > Bacteroidia > Bacteroidales > Prolixibacteraceae > JAAFHB01. The sequence continues at coordinate 20,906 of CAINLJ010000091.1, forward strand.
ATCTGTCACTTCAGGACTGCTTACCGATTCTCCAAATGTTAACTCAAAACCGGTATCACGGGGACCACGGCATTGGGCAAACGAAGGTGCTGCCACATTGTTGGACCCGAAAGCATTAAGCAAATGTGTAAAATACTTTCCCGAACTGCCATGATTGAAAAGCGCCATACTTTCTGGTCCATGTTTTTCGGCAATCGCTTTCATTTTTGCAGCGATAAAGTCAAGAGCTTCATTCCAGGACGCCTGACGATAAGTCTGCTCCCCGTTTTTCGTAACACGGATTAATGGCGTTTTAAGCCGGTCGGGATCCGTAAACATACCAACACCGCCCGTACCACGAGGACAGAGACGACCCTTACATTGAGGATCATTCATATTTCCAGTGATCTTTTGAATCTGTCCGTTTTCTAAAACATGTGACCATCCGGCACATTTCCAGAAACAAACTTCACAATACGTGGGCACTCTGCGTCCTCCTGTAAGAGGTCTAAGAGTTGATGATGAGGTTTCTGGAACATTCGCACCAACCAACCGGTTTATCACTCCTCCAGTCAAGGCAGTTGCTCCCAAACTTAAGGAACAAATTTTAATAAAATCCCTCCTCGTACGCATTCTGCTGAATTTTAGGGTTTTAAAAAGAATTTCAGATCGCTCGTTTTCCGGCTCTCTTTATGTGTTTCCAAAAGTATCTGATTGATTTTTGAAATACAAATTGCTTACCGCAATACCCTGGTTCTTAATAATCACTATATCATCACTATACGATATATTTATCTTATGGTAAATACAGCATGATTATTTAAGTAATTGATATATAGAATTATATGTAATTCAATTTATATTGATTCTTTTTTATGTAAATTTATTTAAGTATCAGTATATCAGGCAGATACATTTTTATTGATATTCTCACAAAGTGATATGATATGCATCATAAAAAAAACTGATACAAAGCATGTTTTGATAAATCCGGCTATTTATGATCAGAAATAAATTGTTGTAGCTTTGAATGCCTCAAGACAGGATTAAATGGAAATACAAAAGCGAATATCCCGGAAAATATTTATTCGATGGACAACTCGTTTGATTTTTGGGATTACTCTTTGGATTTGGTACCGGGTAAGCAATTTTCAAACCGATCAGGAAAAGAAATTAGAGTTTGTTCATGGTCAGGATATTCCAATGGGAATGAGTTATTATGGTAAATATTATCTTTTCCGTACGGAGAATTCAATCCGGGCTTTTTCAACAACCTGTACGCACGCAGGTTGCAGGATTGGAAAAGGAATTGGAGATACACTTCAATGCAGTTGTCACGGTTCTCAGTTTGAGGGAATGAGCGGCAAACCATTAAAAGGACCGGCATTAAAGCCGCTTCAGGAACTTGAATGCCGGCATAATGAGAAATCGGGTCAGTGGATTATCACATTTCATTCAGCAAGAATCTAAAGTAAAATGCAGGAATATAATATTGGTGCAATTTTGGAATAACCGACTTTCTGATTAATTAAAACTGCCGCCAAATCACCAGGTCGCCAAAAAGGCACCAAAAGCTTATAAATCGATATGGGTAACTTTAAAAAGCTGATACAATTTGATACCGCCGGTTGGATCGCCATATCAGGTTTGCTGATGTGTGTTGTCAGTGGGGTATTATTGGCCATACCTTACGATTTTATCCATGCTCACGAGTCTGTTTCAGAGCTGCTCCTGTTTAACCCTGCAGGTACATTAATCCGGAATTTTCATTATTGGAGTGCACAGATCTTCTTTGTTTTCATCCTTTTGCATATTTATGATCACCTCAGCAAGTCGACTGAGACGAACATCAGGAGAAAAAGAACATGGAGTATTTTGTCTGTTGTAATTGCGGTTATCGGATATGAAATGATTTCCGGTTTTATTCTCAAGGGTGATGCCGGAGGGATCCAGGCACGACGGATTATTGCTTCAATGCTGGAAACAATCCCGATTGCCGGAAAGATGTTTAGCACAGCTCTAACCGGAACAGAAGAGAACGGACAGATAATTTATATTCAACATGTTGCAACAGGAACGATCCTTCTGTTCATTGCCGTTTACGAGCACGTAAGCAAAGTTTGGCCAAAACAAAGAACTTTTGTTTTCATTTTTGCCATAATCTTAGTCCTTAGCCTGCTTTTTAGAGCCCCATTTGGTCAGTTTGAAAGCAGTCAGATCAAAGGACCCTGGTTTTTTGTCGGGATACAGGAAATCCTCCATTTGACAAGTCATCCGGTGTATATAGTAACTTTTTTTGCTGTTCTATTTACGCTATTTGTCTTTATGCCGGAGCTGCCGGAACAATCCAGGAGGGTATATAAATGGGTGCTCCTGATCCTGTCGGTTATGTACCTGGCTTTGACATTTATTGTTATTCCATTCCGCGGTGAAAACTGGCAATGGCAAGGCTGGAAGGATTTTATAAAATCAGATGAACGAATCATTATTTTCGATCCGGTCAATTTATTTAAGAATACAAGCTCAACAATTGCTGTCAGGAATCAAAAAAAAGAGGGGTGTCTGGTTTGTCATGGTTCAATGACCGGATTGTCGGAGTCGCACAACCCGGCTATAATGGGTTGTTATATATGCCATAAAGGTGATCCGTTTTCTTCTGATAAATTGGTTGCCCATCGGAATATGATTAAAGTTCCGGGGAATTTTTCAAATGTCAGGCAAACCTGCGGCACTCAAAATTGTCACCCGGATATTACTCAGCGGGTAATGAGTTCGCTCATGACAAGCGAGAGCGGAATCGTTGCTGCTGATAAATTTGTCTTCAATGAAACAAAATCGCTAAACGATACATTTCATGTTAAGAATCTTGGACATTCGGCTGCTGATACGCATTTAAGGAATCTATGTGCCGGTTGTCATCTTGGAAATGAAAAGAATATGACCGGGAATGCTGCCTGGCTCGAACGGGGAGGAGGATGCAACGGTTGTCACCTGCATTACAATAATCAGGCAACGGAGAGCATGAAAAGGATGCAATCCAAAGATGGAGTCCTTGCTCCGGAGGTTCATCCAACAATTGATATTCAGGTTTCAAATGACAGGTGTAAAAGTTGTCATAGCCGGTCAGGCCGCATTTCACTTAGTTATGAGGGATGGAACGAAACGACATTCAATAGTCGGGAGATCCACGATTCTGTTCATTTTAAAATTTTGCCGGATGATCGTGTTGTAGAATATATTCAGGCAGATATTCATCATGTAAGAGGAATATCCTGTATCGATTGCCATGGCTCCTACGAATTGATGGGAAATGGCAAACACCTGATACATAAGGAGGATGGAGTTTATATTCAATGCATTGATTGTCATCCAACCCGAAAACCCGGTTCAATGGCCATCGCGGGCCTTCCTGACCGCGAATCTCAGATGATTGCCTTTTTGCGTAAGAGAGATCCGAAAAGCCGTGTGGTGATTACAAGCAAGGGTGGATATCCGTTGATGAATTCAAGTATCGACTCTTCAGGGAATATTTTAATTACAGATAAGCTAACAGGGAAGAATCACCTGTCAAAATCAGCAATGCCAGTTTGTACAAAGGGTAAAGGGCACAAACGATTAAGCTGTGAAACGTGCCATACTTCATGGGTTCCGCAATGTATCGGTTGCCATAATGCCTTTGAAGAAAAGACTAAAGGATTTGATCTGCTCACAAACAAAAAGACCACAGGAACCTGGATTGAATTTGCCGGGAAGACTTTTGCCCGTCCACCAGTGCTTGGGATCAGCGAAAAAACAGAGAGCAAGATTGTGACCGCTATGCCTGGAATGGTTCTGACTATTGATAAGGAGTCGTTTACGACGGGGAGTGGCAAGAGTTTTCACCGTTTATTTGCACCTGCTTCCGGGCATACTACAGCCCGCGAAGGACGTAGTTGCAAGTCATGTCATAACAATCCGCTAGCAATAGGATACGGGGATGGGGAATTGACTTACACAATCTCAGGAAAAGTTGGTAAATGGGACTTTATGCCTAAATTTGAACTCAATGAACAGGACTCCCTTCCGGAAGATGCCTGGACCGGATTCTTGAAGGAGGCTAAAAGTCCAAACTCGACCAGGACTGATTTGAGACCTTTTACTGTTAATGAGCAGAAGCGTATCCTTGAGGTTGGCAGTTGTTTAACGTGTCATGACGGAAAATCCATGGTTATGGAGAGTGCGTTGGAGGATTTTGAGCAAACCTTCCGGAAACGAAAGAAGAAATGTATTATGCCCTCATGGTAAATTTGATGAGGAGAAACTTGCCATAGCCATGTTCAACCCGCTGTCGGGGCTGATAACTAAACCGCATTCCTACCCCCGGTTCCGTTTCTCTTCACCGGGGGTTATTCAAATTTGACTCCTTCGGAGTGCTTTAAAACAGAGCTAA
>CAINLJ010000092.1 GCA_903850335.1 uncultured Bacteroidia bacterium
ACTACATTTTAATTTCTGTTCTACAAATATAAACGGTGCTCTGCACCTTTGAACGTTAAAAGTCAGATATTTTCATTTAAAATTATGAGGCAGAACTTTTTCAAGCAATATCAAGCAATTAAAAAGAGTTATATAGGAGTTTAGATGCAAGAAATCAGGAAACGACGTAGCGAAATATTTGTATGATTTTTAATATATGATTTTTGCCTAAACTGAAATCACCTATGGCTGACAACAATACGAGCCTAAATGCATAAGCTCACCGACAATTCTTCCTGTGAAAAGGTTCTTCTGGTCTTTCATATCAATTTCTTTTGCAAGTGTTTTAGCCCTTTCCAAACTACCGGTATAAACGGCAACGCACCACTGAACATTTTTGGCGTTGGCATTCTTGTCAGATAACTCCTTCATAATACGATCACCTTCGGCTTTTTTACCTGATTCTTTTAAGATCCATGCCGTAAAAAAGTTGTTTGTATCTGATGAAAAGTTCTGTAAAACCGTACTATTTGTAATTCTGCTTTGAGTAATTTCTATTGATTTCTTGTCATTCATTCCTTTGTAACATTGAAGAGCAATAAAGTCTTCCAGCCTTTCATCCACATCATAAGGTTTGCCAACACCCAGATTCGCAGGCCATTCCTTCGAGCGGTTGATGCTCTCCAGAGCCTTGCTGTAATTCTTAACTTTAATCTGATCCAGAGCATAACCGATGTTTGCATTTTTCCAAACATTACGACTCTCTGTCGCACCTTCATTGGGCAATACTTTCATTTTTCGTAGTAAAGTAATACAGGCCTGGTATTTTTTGTTCACTTCAAGCATTCTGGCATATAATAAACCCAGGTAGTAATTCTCCGGATTTTTTGAATAATACTCACGTGCCAGATCTTCGGCCTTAGTAAAATTGCCCTTATCGATGTAAAATTTAGAGGCGAAAAATCCTGTGCGCCAATCATTCCCGGCCAAAGAGATTGCTTTTTCAACATCAGCCTGCGCAAGATCACTATTTAACTCAGCCAGCCGGGAACGGGTAAGATAGAAGGGGTAAAAATCGGGCTGATTTCCACAGTCTTTTAATAAACTCTTCCCTTTTTCTTCTGCACCTGCATTCAAATAAACCAACCCTGTGTAGTAGCTGAGTTTCCAGTTATCCGTTGTTTTGGCAGCCCATTCGAGGGGTTTTAATGTTTCGGGGCGGAATGGGAAAACGAATTTTGGACTAATCTGGAGAGATTTAGTCACAAGTTCCGAGGCGACTTGTTTATTTCCAACGATATTGTTCAAATACCCTTCCCAAAGAAGAACGACCGGATAGTCCTGAGGTGCCAGTTCCAGAATCTTTGCTGCATCAGAAAGCTGTCCATTACGGTAGTACCACATTGCATATTCCAGATAGGATTCGTGTGCAAGTTCACTTGTTATACTTTTACTAACATTTGACTTATTACTGGAAGAAGGTTCAGTTATAAATCTTTCAAATCGTATAAAATGATTTAACGGGTCCCGCTTTTCCAATTTTGTTAATTCAGTACCGGCTTCCTTTAGCAAACCAAGTTTCCTTAGTGCAAGTATTTTTAATTGACCGGCTGCTGAGCTTAGCTGATTAAAATCTAAACTCTTTTCTGCATAGCCAAGAGCCTCTTTATAATTTCCTTTGCTCATAAAAACAGACGATAATGCGATGTATGCTGCACTCTTTTGAGAAACACTGGCCGCGGCAAGTGAATAGCCGTCAATAGCTGATGTTGTATCGCCTATTGCCAGAGCAGCATTTCCATAGCTCATATTGGCATCCGCATCGTAAGTGTCAATAGAAAGTGCTTTGGATGCGAAGTTTAAAGAGTTTTGAAACTCAGTTTTCCTGTAGGCAAGGTTTGCCATTCCTGTTAATGCGGGCACAAAATAAGGTTCAACAGACAAAGATTTCACATATTCCTCCTCTGCGGTTTTGTAGAGCCTTTGACGTTCCAGCTCTTTGCCCTTGAGAAAATGTCCATAAGATGTTTCCCAGTTAAATGCAGATGGCGATTCGACAGGTCTTTTAAGCAAATATTTATCCCTATTTGCCTCATAGAGAAGTTTGTTTCCCATCCAGACAGAGAGTGAATTATAATTACCATCAAAATTAAAGGTTGATTTAGTTACCTGCATAGGTGCTGCATGGATCTCCTTTGCGAATAAAATATTATTACCGTCCCTTACCTCAATTTTCCCATCCGTCTTTTCGTTGGGACAAAATCCCAGAATTACTGTTTTACCTTCTTGTTTAAGGTTTACTGATCCGGATGGCTCGGCATATTTTAAACCCTGAGTCTCTTTAACCGGAAACCAGTATTCAGTCCACTGGTCGGTTGATCCGGGAGCAAATCCTCTGTTTTTAAAAGGTGTCTTGCTACTCTCACCTGCTGCCTGGTTAAACAGCCTTCCTGACTGAATTTCGGTGTACTGACCATCTTTGTCTGTAAGAAGTTTTTCCCATATCATCCCCTGGTCTGAAAGCCCCCAGATCCAGACTTTTTTCCCTGGTTTGTCATCATAACTTGCATAATGGACAAACCCGAAATCGTCATTGTGCCAATAAGCACCATAAAAGCCTGTTGCCTCCCCAAAGACATGATATGACTTGTATTCTCCGAAATTATTGTTTTCATAAAAATTCAGTTTTCTTTCTTTTTCATCTATCGACCAGGGATGGTGAAGACCGTCGTGACCAAGGTGGTAATTTCCCGGGAAAGAATATTCTAGATTACCCGCAGTTTTTACACCGAGATTCATCCAATGGTAATACGATTGCTCCAGTTGTGTTGGATTATCCCAAACAGAACGAGTTGTAAAATAGGCTTTATCGGGAGCAAGATTGATCTCTACACTCCAGCGTGTTCGTGATGGGAGGTCAATGGCTCCTACAAAACAGCTGACACTTCCATCCTCATTCTTACGGATTGCATAATCTACAGGCGATGATGTTGTCGGAGCATGGCCGATTACACCAAAATTGAATTCAATTCCGCCCGAAGTCCAGGGTCCCCGCATGGCAACATCACGAAATTTTACCGCATGATTGAAGTATAAAAACTCTTTTCCCGTTGCCTTCTCGATGGCTCCCCATATCTTACCGCCAATCTCTGGTGTAATCCATAATTTAATGTAGTCATTTTCCATTTCCACCATCTTCCATTCATGCATGGATCCCTTATCAGAGTATCCTTCAAATTTAGAGTAGGGGTATATCTTTCCGGGAGTTGCAATAGGGTCCGGATCTGAATAAGGGTAAGTGATGAGTGGAGTCTGTTTTTCAATTATTTGCGCAGACTGAGCCAAAAGCCGGTTTGAATTTATTGCAACAAAGGCGATAAATAGCAACAGAAATAATTTCTTCATCATTTATAGATTTAATTGGATTTTTTACGAAGATACAATAACCATCCTTTGGTTGGTTCGACAGGTATTAAATCGCTGGGTTTAAAAATTGCTTCCTTCTGAAAGTCCTTAATCTCGGGAGCAAAAAGAACTGTATTGGTCGAATCGATGCCAAGTGTTTTCCAGTCAAAACGCAAGGAAAAACTGATTGGCCGACTATTCCAACTGGCAACTGATATCAGGGCAGTTTCCCCTTTTTGGTATATTGTGGCGTGTATATCCGGATCTGAAGCTGAAACGGGACAATCTTTTTCCCAGTATCCTTTCATTATCGAATTACTGATGCCGAACTCGTCCCAGATTTTCCATACCGGCCTTGGATCACATCGTACCGTTTCTGTCGTCCATGGATGACGAACCGTCATGCCGTACACCATTCCCCGCCACCTGTTTCCACCACCCTGGAGCATATCACCCATGAGACCAAATGGAATACCTGAAACTTCAACAAGCCAGTTAGGTGCCGGAATTTCATCATAACGGAAACTCTCGCCAAACCAGATCTTATCAATATAAGGGAAATACTCTGCATATTGGTTAGCCGGTCCTTTGGAAAAACCTGTATTTGAATGTAAATCAAGCAGACAACCTGGTTTCAGATTATCCAATACTTTTCGGATTCGTTTAACGGTTCGCCGGTCATACGATACATCATCAAGATAAAGCCCGTCTATGTCCACATTCTTTACAAGCCATGCAAGACCTTCGATATAGTAGTTATACCACCGCGAATCACCGGGAGCATTAACAATTGAAGCATCAGCACTCTTATCCGGAAAGTACTGATACCATTGTGGCTGGTACCCATCGATAAGGTGTTCACGGAGCCAGGGATAACCGCCTCCGCTGCCTTCCCCCAATATCTCATTCCCCAGACTTCTTAGAGCCCATATCTCTGAAGTGTAATTTGTGAGCTCACGGATTGTATAATAAATTTTCACCTTTTGACCCCTTTCATGAAGTTTATTCACAAACCATTTCATCGAATCCACAGCAATGAAAGGGTAGTTGATATGGGGATTGTAGTTGTTGGCGTGATGCAGATTAACGATCTTAACTCCGCAGGAAAGGTCGGAATCGGAAGGCATCGGGTTACCACCGTTGTGATAATACCTGTCTGTGAACTGACTTTTTGGGTTTAACTTCTTTACAGGAGTAATTAACATAGACCATTCAAAATCAATAGATTCACCTTTTTTGAAATTTCGTACACCACTGTATACGATAGCTTTTGTGGTTAAAGGACCCTTCTCAATTCTAAATCCTCCTTTGTCATTATTGTACCATGATGAGGGAGGTGCCGGATTGTAAAGGTTAAGAAGCGGTCCATTGTAACTGCTGCCCCGAAGCTCACACCAGAGACCCGCGTGTGTATTCCCAACCCAGAAACTGTCGTACGGACCTCTCCATTTTGCCTGATGCGACTGAGGAACAAGTATTCCGGGTAATCCCATCCCCATCATATATTGTGCAGTATTACCTGAAAATGGAAGTTCAAGCCTGATGTCATTTACGGAGATTTCCATTATTGCATTCAGCTGAATCTTATAATTTATATATCCATCTGATTCCAAGGTGCTGACACCAGAGATACTAAAATTCGTTGAATTTGCTTGCCACGCTTTGGTCATAAAGCCAGGTGAGTTTTTCAATAACCTGACATTTTGAGCGAGTGAAAATTCTTCTAATCCTTTTTTTGTCTCAATGATGAATGAAACACGGTTTGATAAAATTTCTGTCTCTTCTACTTTGATTGATTCAGGGAACTCTCCTGCATTCATTTTGAGTTCTTTATTCGTAAGCCGGTAAGTCGAATTACTAAGAGACTTAATGGGATCATATTGTTTTGTAGGTTGTTCATCGATACCAAGTGTAGAGTTTAGCCAGCGTAACCTCGAATGACGCCATGGTTCGCTGTCCCCACGATCCTCGAGGACCTTATTTTCAATTTGCAGAATAACCTCGACTGTTTGCGGAAGGTCATTCTCCGGAATCACTCTTATACCACCCTTATAAATACCTGCCGGGATAGTCTCAGGAATATCAACTCCGATCCAAAGAGGCTGAATCCCACCCCTGGAGATATCGACCTTCCTGGTAAATTGTTTTCCGTAAGGATCAGTACCACCCGTGTTAAAGCATGTAATTGCTGCGGCAGGAATCTTTGTAAGATCCCCATTAAGATCTGTAAATTCGACTTTAATATTTGCCAGATCATTCTTTGCAGCAAATACGCCAAGCTGAAAAGCATAATATTCGTTTTGAAAAGCTACGCCATTGAACTTTCCGGAGGGACCTTTCCCGATCCATCGAAATGGTAGATGATCTTTCATCCGGATTGGGTTTGACCTGTCTTCAGGAAAGATCAAATAATTTTTACCGGATTTTGAGATCAATGATCTTTTTTCCGATGCCAGAGCGGTGACTTCCATTGGATAGAAACTATCGAATGAACTACGTGACTGAATTTCAATTACTTTTAATGTATTTGAATTGTTCGGCCTCGAATTTTTATTTAGATGATTTTTGATTACCCATTTATCGGATGGGGCATGTTCAGGTTTCAGATAGTTTTTATTATAGTTACCATATTCTTTTTGAACTTCATAGGGAAGATAATAGAAATAATAGGTCCCTTTTCTGTTCACCGGGCCAAAAGTAATTCTGCACTTTTCGTTATTAATTTGGTGACGGCAAATATTAGCTATAGTATCACCGGTACCAGCGCTTATTATCATCAATCTTCTCTTTTCAGGATCCTTATCATGCCTACGCCAGGCCAGATCCAGAGTTATGGCATCCGATGGATCAGAAATTTCAAGAATGGCCCTGTGATTTCCGAGGGATTCAGCCCATGGAGATTTTGGAACGGAATAAGTTTGTATATCATTTGCACCGCCTCCAAAAGATGGAATAACAAACGAGATAAGGAGAGTGAATACGTATATTTTTCTCATACTTAATTTAAATGAGGATCTTGAATCTTACTTTTTAATTAGCTCTTACTCTTTTTCAATGATCAGGAGTTCATCTTTTCCCACTGACAATGATAAATTTCTGGTTAAGGTCTTCCTGGTCTCCAGGAAAGATTTTCCTTCGGTCGTCACCCGGCTTATTTTAAGTGCACATTTCTCCTGCCATCCTTCCGGCAGTTTCCAGATTTTATTTTGATAACCCTTGCTGCTGTATGCAATCAGGGCATTATCTCCGATCCATAACGCGGGTATCAGCAGATTATCGTTTTCAACAATTGTTAAACCATTGCGGGTAAGTGAAAATTCATGGTTTTCCTGCATGATGGTTTTAACATTTTCTGAGAATTGAACCAATTTATATCCTTTATTTCTGATGAGCTTTTTTCGTTTAAGTCTGTTCAGATAATACCATACCGTTGTTTTAAGGCAGAATTGTGCTTTAAATCCCGAAAGGGTTAACGGATCATTTTTGATAATATCTTCACCGTGCATACTTGTCCCAAACAAGGTTCCCCATTCGCTCTTGTCTTCTCCTCCGCAATACAAGGAGGCAGGCCATTTCAGGTAATTTTGAAGTCCCCCATACCACCAAGCCATTGGCTGATAGCCTTCGAAGGCTGTCTCACGAAGAAAATCAACACCTTCGCAAGTTACATCGATACCCTTGGATGCCCAGTATTTGAAGATGTTTCGCTGTGCCTCTGACTCATCCTGAACAGTAAACTTCAAATATAGACTTATTGGCCCTTTTGTAAGGTCGATATGAATTTTACCACTGGAATCTGTGACTGGTACCGGAGGCCATGAATGGAAGGCATCGATATGTATAGTTCCGGCCTTTTGCAGTGGGAGAAGTTCGCAGAGCCGGTCTATTCTTTTCTGTGCATATCCGGTTTTCCATTCCTGTGCATAGCTTATTGGATGTCCCCATTCGCAGGCCCTTAGTGTTCCATCGCTATTTCTGGCAATGATATCATTCTTTAGGTATTCATCCCACAAAGGGCTGTCTTCATATGCATCAAACATATTAATATGAAGGCTTACAGTGGTGTGATATTTTGATGCCTCTGTCATAAGCCATTTCAAGCTTTCGAGTGATGAGGCATCAGAAGGTCTTTTTAGTCTCTCGTTGCCTTCAAACCATGCAGGGTATTTTGAGTCATGTCCGTTATATTGCCATCCAACGAGGTATATTATTTTTGGAATTCCAAGTGTCAGGTTATCTATTTTACGAATGACTTCAAGTGCTTGTTCATAATTTAGGAACACCTCCGATTTCCCATTATCCTTTCGCTTTAGTTTGCCGTCAAACAATGCCTGCGACATAAATAACTTCATGGTTAGAGTCTGATGATACTGATGTTTTTGAGGAATCAGGAACCCTTGATTGGGATTTTGGTTGATAATTAGTGTATCTGTTTTTTCATTTGTAATATTCTCCTTAGGTTGTGAGAGCACATTCAAATTGAGAATCATTATAAGAGACAAAAGAAGGACTATAGATTTTGTTGTCATATTGAATCGGGTGAAAAGGCATTTCATCAATAACATCTCCAGGTTTTTGTTATTATTTGGCTATTTCTCAAATTTATAACAAAATATGATGGGGGAGGACAAAGTGATTGGTTTTATCATGTTTGTAGTTTAATAGCTTGTAAAACGTTATTTTCCCCTTTTAAAATTTCATCAACTTCTCCAATTTCTCGTGTGCAATTTTGGTTTTCCTCCAGGCTCTTTCGAATTACCTTCTTTAGAACATCACCCTATAACGAAAATACCCGATTCCAAATCGAAAGTTATTAATTTTTTTTGCGTCTGATTCTGGTAAGGCATCTATTTGTTTAGTGTTCAAGTGCGTGAGTATGGTTTGGCAACTTTCGATGTTTGATAAAACGGTGAGTTCGTTAATGCTTGCCATGTCTCGGATATTAAAATTTTTAGCTGCCAGTTCGTTATTTTTGCTTTAGTTTTTCTTTGGCAGTATCTGTTTCTTTACCGTTAATCCAGTCCATTCGTGATGAATGATATTTATGAGCTGCGCAAATTCATCACTTTCTTTTACTCCGGCCTCTTTCCAATAATTGCGGGGCATTGGACTTTCACTCAAATTCTCATCATCACTTAATCCAATAAATCCCAGTTCAGACTACTTTTAAATCACCTTAATGATGACTATTAATTATCACCTCACCGATATAGCTCCCATAGCTTGTAATACAAAATGAGATAACCAGAGTAATCAATCCGATAATCAGAACCCGGTAAGTTCCAGGTCTTACCACCTTCCATTCCTTCATCAATAAACCAACAATGAAACTGAAGAAGATAAGCATCGACATATGAAGGACCCAGCTTGCAAACTGAAAATTACCCATCTGCACATGACCCAGACCATAAAAGAAAAATTGTCCACACCAAAGTGTTCCGGCAAGTGCAGACCAAATCCAGTTTCTGAACAACATTTTGCCGGATATCCCATTCCTGGGAAGAAACTCTTTCAGATTGCCCTGACGGATGCCTGCGACGATAAACCAAATGAAATTTACGACAAAACATCCGGAAGTAGAAATAATCATCTTGGCATTTCCCTGAAAATTCCCTGCTCCATTCAAGGCGGCGATGTCCGCAATTGGCTGACCATATTCGAGTGATAAATTGAAGACACCGGAGAGAACGCCTGCAATAATTGTGAGGATTAAACCTAAAGCCATATTAAAGCCGGATTTTCCTGTTAACAATGAGTTTATGTCCCTCTCCTTTTTAAATCCAGCCCATCCACAAATGATCACACCAAAAACAGAAAGAATCATTCCCGCCAGAACAATTTCACCTCCAGGTTTGGTGAAAAAGCTTCCCAGACCACCAAATATTAGTAATGGTAAGATTGTTCCCAGTACCGCAGAAATGCCAATCGCTAGTGTGTATGTCAAAGAATACCCAATATGTAAAATAGCCTTTCCGAACGACATACCACCGAAACCATATATTCCACCAAGGATGAATGCAGTCCAAAATGGTTTTGAAGGTGCATTGATTAATATTGTAAAAAACGACGGAACTGTTAACCATCCCACGAGAAGGGGCATTATGACCCAGGCAAACAGGGACTGAACAAGCCAAAAAGTTCCCCAGGACCAATTGCGTGTTTTTGTGTTCGGAAGATAACAGCTAGCCGCAGCGGCACCTCCGATGGCATGCAGACCCGTTCCGAGGAGAGGATTAAACTGGTTCATCTTTGTTTATTAAAATCACTACGATATTTAATTGATTTTTAATTTTTTAGAATCCTTTTAGATATGTTTGGATCAAACAACACCTTCAACTATTTCTATACCTTGATGAAAGTTCCCTTTTTATACATATAATACAAGATTCCATAAATAATTGACAAACCTGCAACAGATAATATAAAAGGATAATATACTCCGCTAAATTGCTGTAAACCAAATACTACCCTTTGTGCTATTGCTTCAAAATCGATCAGATCAGTAGCCATGTAAACAAAAATACTGTTCATCCCGATTACTCTCAGCCAAAACGCCCAGTGTTGGTATCCTTTGACATCAATAATATAGTAAAAAAGAGCTATAAGCAGAAAACTCAAGCCTGATGTCAGCAATGTGAAAGTCGGATTCCATAGCGGTTTAATTACAGGAAACCAAATGTTTAAAATTAATGCCCCTGCAACAAGAGCAATTCCTGTGAGTCCGAGCATTACTGTTTTGTGAATCTGTATTTCGGACGACCGAAGAAAGGAGAGTCGGAGATTCATTCGTATGAGAGTACTTGCAAAAATACCTGTCATAACAGTTGCCACGAATCCAAGTGAAGCGAGGACCCAGCTATAGGGAGCCGGGCCATCATCAAACCTGCCAAATACAAGCTGTTCCACGTATTTGGAAATATTCATTTGAGGCTCAAGAACTCCGGCTGGATGTCCGGGAACTGGGATGAAAGTGAGAATTATCCAGTAGAGGAATATTAATCCCCCTGTTATTCCGATCTGTATTTTGATGCTAAGCTGGGTATAAATCACAACACTGATTAAATATCCGATCGCAATTGCCTGTAATGTATCATGAATAATGTGAAGCTTATCAATATCAAGTTCCAGAAGATGGCATTGATTAATCATACCCAGGATGAACAGGATTACTGATCTTTTTAATGCATGTTTATATATTTTAGAATTAGAATCTCCCATTGAAATTCTTTTACTTACAGAAAACGGAATAGACATTCCAACCATAAAAAGGAATAGTGGCATTATCAGGTCATAGAAATGAAACCCGTCCCAGGGTACATGTTCCATCTGATCCGCAAGAACATTGACAACTCCTGAATTGCTTGCTTTTGCCAGATTTCGGATGACAGCCTCGCCCCCGATAATCCATAACAGGTCAAATCCCCTAAGGGCGTCCAATGACATTAAACGTGCAGGTTTCTCCATACCGGTTTCTTCCTTAATTTAATAATTTGTATTGCAATGTGATTTCTTCTAAGGTAAAATTATAAATATTCTGTTGGAAATTTCCAGGGAGCGCGATATTCCGGTATTGAAAGATCAGAGGCTTCCTTGTCATCAAGAATCTTTTCATTTACTGGGTCAAACCTGATGGAACGACCAAGTTTAAGGGATAAAGTGCTGAGCTGTATAGGTATGTCAACCCGTGCATGATAGTCCGGATTACAGGATGGCAACTTCCTTGATTTTATACATTCGAGCCATTCCAGTTCATGACCGGGGGACGGTGGAATTGAAACAGGAGGAGTTTGCATTCCATCCATACGGTTTCCTTCAGGGTAGATGATATGATCGCTGTAATCTGTTTGTAATGTGCCGTTAACACCGTGGAAATAAATTCCCAGCCTGCGCTGACTCTTCTGCTCCCTTGCAAAGTCGAATCCATAACTGTTTGTCAAAGAGCTCATCCAGCTTAATGTAAGATTCGGATATCGTATGAGGACCTCATGATTATCATAAGCATCCCCGTCATCTTTAATTATAAAGCGTCCACCGGTGGCACTTACCTCGTTAGGAAATCCAAGGTCGAGAGCCCAAACGGGAAGGTCAATAATGTGAGGTGCCATGCCCGGAGTCCAACCGCCACTAAAGTCCATCCAGAATCCATGATAGAAGGCATCTTTGACGAGGTTCGGATTAAATTGCTGCATTCTTGCCGGACCTACCCACATGTCCCAATCCAATCCTTTGGGAACCTTATTCGTGTTGTTTCCTGTTCCAATACCTTTGGGTGCTTCGTTCATCACGAAAAAAGTACGTACAGTTCCAATTTCTCCAAGATTACCCGACCTGATTAATTCGACAACCCGTCTGTAATTCTCATCGGCATGAATCTGGGTACCAATCTGACACATTACTTTATGTTTCCGGACTGCATTCCGAACGGCGAAACTTTCGCCAACATGCATTGTCATAGGTTTTTGAAGATAAATATCTTTACCCGCCTCTGCTGCTGCTATAGCTATGACCGCATGCCAATGTGCCGGAGTAGCGATGATTACTGCATCCAGTCCTTTATGCCGGAGCAACTCCCTGAAATCAGTATAACCGGTGCAGGTACTCTTATATTTCTCAACGATAGGATCAAGCCGGTCTTTCCATACATCACAGGCTGCTGTAACAACAACATTTGGATTCGCCACACAATTTTTGAGGTTCTCTTTGCCGAGGCCGCCGCATCCAATAATCCCCAGATTTATCCTGTCAGAGGGAGCATTGCCTTTCCCAAAAAGCGCAGAAGGCCGGATAATAATTGGTAAAGAAATTGCCGCGGCACTGGTTGTCTTAATAAACTGCCGGCGGGAAGAATCTGTATCTGAAATTTTAGTCTCCATAATCTGGTTTTATAAAGTTAATTTATGAGGATAGCTAATACGATTAATTGTTTTTTAAAATTTTCAATGTCTGATCAAACAGGGATGAATCCCCAATCGAGAGATGCCCCGGGATAACAATCCTGGCATTTATGAATCTGGCTTTTACCTTCTGTACTGTTTTTGGCCACTCCTTAAGATCTGCATCCTTTATATTTCCTATGTTATCTGCATCAAGAGATTTCAGCAAACAACCACCAAACAGGATTTTTTCTGAAGGTATCCAGGTAACGATATTGTCAATTGAATGGCCGGCACCTGGGTAGAATAGATGCAGTTTGAATGTTTGAAGGGAGATTGTCATAGAATCTTTGAAAGTAATGTCTAACTTTTTATTTTTCGATTTTAACAATTCCTGCGTCTTGTCTGAGCCAAATGATTTTATACCATGCTTTTCGGTTTCATTCAGTCCCCCCGAACTGTCATCATGAAAATGAGAAACGATTACTTTTGTGATTTTACTTTTGAATTTTTCCTCCAGACTACTAATCATAATCCGGGTTAAAGAATCGCCTGCCGGAGTATTAATTAAGACCAGGTCCTTTGTATCTATGACAATGAGATGATTACAATTTAAGTCACCATTGCAGGAGAAGGATGATTCTACGAGATAAACATGATTTGTGAGTTTTCTCAGGCCAATATTTTTATCAATTCGGACGATAGAATCCCCAGCAAACAAATAGTTGGTCGAAAATAATAGGATCAGCAGTAATCTTAAGCTTATTCTCATTTCTAAGTCGTTAGATTTAATAAACGTATTCCATTATTCAGAAAAGGAAAAAACAGGTTGGGACTCCTTCTCTGAATTAAAAGAATCCCAATTTTTTTTTGCCATGGCCTCGTCCGGGATTGCTCCGTTATGAACGAGAAGCCTGAAACGAAGCACTAAAGGTTTACCCTTTATCAACGGATATCTTGTTCCTGATGAAGGAAATGTCGGCTGACACCATGATAAATCAGGGTATTGCACCCAGTCACCAGGATACTCCGGGTTTTGTTTGTGCTGAAAAACCATTAATCCGGAGACCGATTTGGCACCTGAAAATAACCCGCTCAGGTCTGACCATGATCTTCGTGGAACCTGCCCGGATGAATCGGTCGAAGTAGTGATCTTTTGGTTTTTTGGAGTTTGCATCCTTACATTGAGTCCACCATAATGTTCGGTACCCCGTCGTGCAATGGATACGCTATCCTTTAATGCGACAAACCTGAATGCAAGATCAATAATTCTGCCAACTGAGGTGGCTTGGTATACCCGGATAAGAGCAACCTCACGTACGATTGGATCGTTGTTTTTCCACATCCATACATTTTCTGCCTCAATCTGTGCAAATTCTGTTCCGCTATGTAGTTTAATCTTTCCTGTAGGTCGGGCAAAAACAACCTGAAGCGCATGAAGGTCTCCGCGCTGATGACCAAAATCAACTTCAGGCCAAGCCCAATAAATACCGCGGTGATGAGGATGATCTTTAGACCAGTCACACGTTAACATTTCACCTTGCAGACCATAAACGGGATGGATATAATCGCTTCGCGGAACAGCGTAAATACTTGGATTTGCCATAAAAGTATCGTTCTTCTCACGCCTGTAGTGGTTTGCAGCTAATGTGTCCAACGCGTCTTTCTCATAAACAGTCTTGTAATTATATTGAAGGACATGTTTTCCATCCTGGGAGATTACTATTTGTCCACTCTGGGGATCTTCACCAGCCTGAATCGACGAACCAGTTTTTAGATGACTTCGATTTGTATTTGTCCCAGGCTGCGACCGGCAGGAGGTTAACAATATGATTGTCGCAAATGACAGACCAATGATTAATTTCTTCATTAGCAGACTTTAATATTAGGATGTACAATTGAGGATGTTAGTTATTTCTTTTTATAATCTGTGTAAATAGCGCTTTTAAAAATCTCCCAGTCTTTCGCTGTCATTCGCTCAGGTGTGAAAAGGCAAATTCCTGAGGCTCCATTTACAACGGATTCACGGATTGCAGCCTCTAATTCTTCAGGTAGCAGACCGTGATTTTCAGGATCGGGCTCACTTATTTTTTTCTCCGGCGAAGGGCAAATAAATAATCCACTGTATATGGGTTTATTAACTCCAGGAGTTGTTGATGCTTCCTTGCACATCTTCCCGATCCAGGAGGTCCCTTCCAGGTAGAAATCATTGTAATTCATTGGATAAAAAGCATCCAGATTCCATTTGTTCCATTCCTGGCGAACCAATTTCTTTGCTACAGAATTTGGACCAGGAAAAACAGCGGCATTAATCTCCTTATGTTTTGCATGTATCAATACGGCTAATCTGTTTACCAGATTGGTTATCAGGTCATATCTGAATTGTTTCCATTCTTCTGCCTGTGAAGGATCTTTTACCGATTTGATATCAATTCCCGATTTTGCCTTAAAATCGGCTACACATTTGTCACAATAGCAATAATCAAATTGTGGAAATTCCCGATCCATGACAAGACCATATTTTTTCCATAATCCGGGTGCAAGAATAACATCCGGAAACCGTATAAAATCAAGATGAATGCCATCTACCTCAGGAATGTCTGCGACCTGACCATACATATTTGCAAAAAACTGATACACTTCCTCACGGTTAGGACACAGGAATTTATAGTGATCAGCATAGGCAGGCTTGTCTATTGCTGATTCTCCTTTGCCATTTATTGCATACCATTCGGCCTTAAGTTTTGGGTTTATTCCCTGGATCATTGTCGGTATCCAGGGGTAAAACTTCAATCCAGCATCTTTGGCGATTTTTCCAACACGCCGGTAGGTCTCCGGTTCCTGACCGCCGGAATACATCAGACCATCAATGCCTTTTTCTTTAAGGTCATTGAATTTTACTTTTAATTCAGCGTCTGTAGCCTTACCTGGTCCACCGGTCCAAACATAACAGGGAATCTTTGTTTCCTGTTTAGGTGTACATCCAAACAAGACAATAATTAAAGAAAGGATAATTAGTTTATTCATGTTTATTTGTTTTAAATCGAACAGACCGAAAAATATTACGAGTCAGAATCTTTGGATCCTGTTTAATTATTAAAATTCAAAAGATCAGGGTAAATCTTACCGATTATTGACTTAGATTCTTTTGGGAGAGTTCTGAAAGGAACGGGTTTGTCCTGGGGCCTTGTTTGCTTTTGATTTATTTCCCCCATGAGGCTCCAGTTTCTGGTGCTTGCCGACACCGGTTCAACAGCCTTCAAATCATAACGTGTAAAGTCAATAACAAGCTCATCTTGACTATTTTTCTCCGGAGACAAAAGAGCTAGTCTAAAGGTTTTATTCATAAACCATTTAATTACCATCCCTGCATCCGATCCGCCAATTCCGGATCCTGCCTCCTCAAACCTGTAGTTAAAGTCGTTGCTTTTGTGACCATCGCGCCAGAGCAGACCAAATTCTCCCTGTGTGATAAATTTGGTATCCGGCCATCTTTTCTTTATTTCACTTAACCATTTTGTCAACCCTGAAACATCGATGGGTAGTGAGATTTCCCAGCAATTGGTTACCCAGGCGAAGCCATTTAATTTGTAACCACTGTCAAAATGAATAGATGTGGAATGGAGCATCTCTTTAACACCAATCTCCTGGCCATACTTATGAAGCGTTTCGATCGGACCAACCCCCATCCGACTATTAAATCCCCCGGCACCTCCGGCTCTTCTGGCTGCCAGGAAATCCATTGTCCATCCATCAAGGTTCACACAATCAATCAGGTCAGAATCATCCTGTGCAGGTTTACAAAAATGCTCCTTTGAAGGATAGTAAGGATAACAAACTGACCCATCACCATCCTGATTATCAATTGCATATTGACTCCAGATATTCCCCTGGCAGACATGAACATCTTCATGTTTTGCGAGATATTCCAGATTAGGCGCAGACAGAAATCCGGCGACAACACTTTTAGGTCGGTACCCGTTGCCTGTTATTTCAGTTACTTTAGCCAATCCTTCATGTAAATCCTTGTTTACCTGTTCCGTAGAATTGTATGCATTTGCAAAGTAAGCACCTGGAATGAATGTAATCTCATCACCAAATTTGTAATGATAGCCGACCACAATTTCCCTTATTTTAGTGTATTCCTGTGATTTGTCGTGCAAGGCCAGCCAGCTGAATGCCCATGTAATTCTTGCTCCGGGAAATCCTTTTTCAATAGCCGTTCTGAATTTTTGGACTTTTTCAGGAGTATGAAGAGCCCTTTCGTCTTCACCCACATTTTTATCACGTGCTACTTCAATCTGGTTAACACGAATAACTGTGTTGAACGTTAAAAAGCGACTCCCTCGCAGGTCGTCAGGCTTTGTAATCAAAGGTGTTGCTGATTGAAGGACACAGGTTAACAGGCAGAGACAGATTATTAAGAAACTCGCTCTCATAGCTTACTTATTTTTTTGTTCCAGCATTTTTATGAAATAACCACCAACCACAGACCTGGCCTGAAAACCGACCTGACTGGCATCCGGTGTTTCATACCAGTCGGTCATGGGAACCCGGTTTGGTGTTTCGTTCACAAATTTGTATTCAGGGTCAATAAATTTTTGAAATGTATTTTTATCATTCGCTAATGTTGCGGTCCAAATAATCCAGTCTGATTTTGTGTATGTCCGCCTGTTATCTAAAGGTAGACCATATTTATTTTGTTTTGTCAGGTAATATGCCACCTCCTTTTCTGCCACCTCTTTTGGAAATATGTTCAGGTTCAGGACTTTATCCCAGACCAGATTATACTTTTGACTCCATGTTCCGGGCTGATCGAATGTAAGGCGGAAATGATCGCCGTCATTTGCCATCTCAACCCATTTGGCAGCCATTTCTTTGGCTTTTGATGTGTATTTTTCGGCTATATCTTTTTTCCCGAGCATGGCTGCCAGTTTTCCATAACCTGCTATACCCATGATAGCTTTTATCGAAAGATTAGTATTGTGAGCAAAATGTCCTGCAAAATCATCAGTACATAGTTGATTTTCAGGATTAAGTCCATTTTGTAGCAGATAATCTGCCCAAATAGTTAGTGTCTTCCAGTGTTTTTCAGCATACGAAGGATTGCCTTCAGCCTGTGCAATAGCAGCAGTAAGAATCAGCATATTGCCGCTCTCTTCAACAGGCATGTCCCCACCATATGTTTGGCCGTTTGCAAG
>CAINLJ010000093.1 GCA_903850335.1 uncultured Bacteroidia bacterium
CGTTTCGATTTGAATAATTGCCCATACGAGGAAAAATGAAAACCATAAGTATGGGCAATTTTATGTTATTCAGGTTTAAACAGAGGCTTTGGGGTTCGGGTATCTTATATTTAATGAGCTTAGTAATGCCCGGGAAATTTAAGTCGCAGTTTTTTTTGAAAATGAATTCCTTAAATAGGAAAAAGTCCTGGTTGCTATGAACTAACGGATAATTATTTGACTGAAGCCCCTGGTTTAGAGCCTTAGTATGGCATCTTTATTTGTTGAATTTCTGATTAATAGCCTCAATTTAATAGTTCAGATAGTGCAATTACACTTAATTATCCAAAAGATTGATTTTTACAGGGACCAAACCGGTTAAGAAATAGGCAAATTAAATATATAAAAGTAAAAACCGGAATTAAAAAACCCTAAACATTCCTTAGCATTAATTAAATTTCAAGAAAATGTCGTATTTTATATACTTAATGTAAAGTATACTTGTTATTATGAAAAGTTTCCTTATCTTTGCAGAGAACTAAAAAATTTAATTTCATGGAAAAATCTAAAAAAACGGCGAATCGAAACTCTATTATTTTCGCCCTCCTTTACGGAGTTACTTATTTGCCTGTTGTGCTTCTGTTAAAGCATCGAGTATTTGGGCAACCTATTTCGGTAATAATTGCTTTAGTGCCGGTTATTACTTTCTCCATTTTCATTTTTAAGTTGATCAAGGCCTTTTCAGTATTGGACGAAGTGAAGCAACGTGTGCAGCTTGAAGCCGTTGTTATCGGTTTTTCTTTAACAGCAATGTTAATAATGATCTTGTTTTTATTAAGCCTGTCTGACATATCGAATCCTGGATGGTTTGGCTATGCGGATCTTCTGGCTTATTGCTGGCTCTTTTATTTTGTTGGCTGGTTCATTTCGAAAAAAAAATATGGCGTATGAAAAACACGATTAAGGTTGAACGCGCTAAGAAAAATTGGACACAGGAAGATCTTGCCAGGCAAATCGGAATTTCGAGACAATCTGTTAACTCTATTGAAACTGGAAAGTTTGTTCCTTCAACAGTTCTGGCTTTAAAAATGTCGAAAGTTTTTGGGGTAAATGTTGAATTAATTTTTCAGTTGGATGAGCAAGATTGGTAATCTAAGAACCTGTATAATAATTCGTAAGATGAATTAACTGAATCCCTAAATGATGAGCGACAGATTTCAGGACAAATACCGAATCCCATCTGCAAGGTTGCGAAATTGGGATTATGGATGGAACGGTCACTATTTTATTACCATCTGCACTACAGGGCACAATCCCTTTTTCGGTAAAATCGAAAACAAAAATATGGTATTGTCTGAAATTGGATTGATTGTCCGGGCTGAATGGGAAAAATCATTTGTGTTACGGCCGGGATTGTATTGCGAAACCTACGTGATCATGCCAAACCATATTGACAGGGTTTGGAACCATGTCAGGGATATAAATATAATCGAACACTAATGTGGTGATATTTTTCTTTAAAAAAAATAGTTAGGTTTGCCTTTCATGTTCACCCATTTTATATAAACCGTTTTTAAATCTGCTGAAATGACAAATTGCTCTGTATTTCTAAAACGCCTTATCCCGGTTCTTATGTTGATTCTGGGATACCTGCCCGCCAATTCACAAATCATCACCTCATCCGAAATAGACAGTCTTGTTCAAAGAACCCTGAAAACATTCGATGTCCCGGGTATTGCAGTCGCAGTTGTCAAGGATGGCAAGGTTATTCATTCCAAAGGTTATGGAGTACGTTCACTAAATACAAAACAAAAGGTCGATGAAAATACACTGTTTGGAATCGCCTCAAACAGTAAAGCATTCACTTCCGCCGCCCTGGCTATCCTTATCGACGAAAAGAAATTAAAATGGGACGATAAGGTTATCGATTATATTCCTGAGTTCAGACTCTATAATCCCTGGGTGACAGAGGAATTCACAATCCGCGACCTGCTGACCCACCGAAGTGGCATGGGTCTTGGCGCTGGTGACCTGATGATCTTTCCCGGAAAGAATAATTTTACAACTAAAGATATCATCCATAATCTGAGATTTCTAAAACCTGTTTCCTCATTCAGGACAAAATATGATTACGACAACCTTCTTTATATCGTTGCAGGCGAAGTGATTACACGGGTGTCTGCGATGAGCTGGGAGAAATTTATCGAAACAAGGATTATGCTGCCTTTGAACATGACAGCGAGTTCACCAACCTTTACCACCTTAAAGGATAAATCCAATGTTATTGATCCACACGCACCCGTAAACGGAAAGGTCGTAGTGATCCCACGCGACTTTACTGAAGTATTCAACGCCGCTGCGGGTATATACAGTAACATAACAGATCTGAGCAAATGGATCATTATGCAGATGAATCATGGTAAATATGGAGAAGGACTGAATAAACAGCTTTTCAGTAAAGAAGTTCAAAAAGATATGTGGTCGATGCAAACAATTATCCCGGTTGCGGATTCGACAATTTATAATACCCATTTCTCGGGGTATGGACTGGGCTGGGGCTTGAGCGACGTGAAAGGATATAAGCAGGTGTCACATACCGGGGGACTGTTTGGAATCGTTACCCAGATTACCTTAATCCCTGAATTAAAACTTGGGATCATCGTATTAACAAATCAACAGTCCGGAGCGGCCTTTTCATCCATCACGAATACAATAAAGGATAGTTATTTTGGAATTAAGGGGGTTGACAGGGTAAAACAAAACTCCGAATCGACTTCTAAATATCTCGCAAAAGCCGGGAAGATTACCTCTGAGATCTGGAACAATATTGACAAGCTGCAAAAGAGCGGCACCTCATTGTCTAACGACACCCTCTATACCGGCACCTATCGTGATAACTGGTTTGGAGAAGTTACCATCTCGGTTAAAAATGGCAAGCTTCGGTTCGATTCCAAACGATCGTATTTGCTTACCGGTGAGATGTTACCCTACAAAGGGAATTCCTTTGTGGTAAAATGGGATGACAGGAGCATGGACGCAGATGCATTTGTGAATTTTGATCTTGACAATACTGGCAAGGCCACCGGAATGAAGATGCAGGCCATCTCCCCTACGACTGATTTTAGTTTCGACTTTCAGGATCTTGATTTTAAAAGGTAA
>CAINLJ010000094.1 GCA_903850335.1 uncultured Bacteroidia bacterium
GAAGGAGCGGTATCTGAATAACCGTGGGTGAAAGCCCACGGTAGGCATGGGTTTTTCACTTCAGCCCTGTAAAGGGTTGAACAAATGCTTTAGAGAGGATACCTTTTGAGAAAATTCACTAATCATTGGTTTTTGACTTTATTCCGTTTGACTGTCTTCTCCATTTATAATTTATGTTCAACCACTGTCGTGGCTGAGGTTAAAACCTGTTCCTCTTACCCCTGGTTCCGTAAACTACACCGGGGGTTATTCAGATTCGGCCACTTTGTGGCAGGTATTCAATTCGAACTAATGTTTTCCTGAATCGAAAACTGTCTTTATTTCAAATAAAGATTGGAGTCCCCGTAGCTTAAGAACCTGTAATTATTTTTCAGTGCATGCTCGTAAATTTTTTTCCACTCATCTCCAAGAAAGGCAGCAATTAAAAGAAGTAATGTGCTTTGCGGCTGATGAAAGTTTGTAACCATACCACTGATCACCTTAAAATCGTAACCCGGAACAATGATTATTTGAGTCGAGCTTGTTAGTTCTGTCTTTCTGTTTGAATGCATGTAATTAGCTAAAGCACAAAATGATTCCGAACGAGAGGTCGCTTTATTCTCGCTATTATACGGTTCCCATTGATTTACTGATAATTCTTCCGGGAGGATTAATGGATTTTCAAGTATCTTGCAGCCTATGATCCACAGACTCTCAAGGGTACGAACTGAAGTAGTGCCGACAGCAATTAATCTGCCTTGAAATTTTGAAATGCGATCGATAAAATCTCTTGAGATTATGAATTTTTCAGAATGCATCTCATGTTCTCCGATTGTCGCTGATTTTACAGGCTGAAAAGTTCCTGCCCCAACATGGAGTGTCACCTCTTCGCAGTCTATATTTTTTGCAGCCAATGCCTCAAAAACGCTTTCAGTAAAGTGAAGTCCTGCCGTTGGAGCAGCCACAGATCCTTTAATTTTGGAATAGATTGTCTGATAGCTTGTCAGATCTGCCACCTCTGAAGGGCGGTTTAAATAGGGTGGTATTGGAATGTTCCCGGAATTCTCCAGCAGATCTGCAAAGTTTAGATCGGGATTGTCCCAGGTAAACTTGATTTCGAATGAATTATTAGGTAATATTCCCGTTTTCTGTGCCCGAAAATTTACCTGTTTGCCCTTTATGGTTAGTGACTGAACAAGTATCTCGTCACGCCATTTCTTGAGATTGCCGACGATACACTTCCAGCTGCAACTTTTATTTTGGGAGAATGATAAAACATAATCATTTGGTTCAAAGGGTTCGAGGCAAAATATCTCAATTTTGGCACCTGTGTGCTTTTTAAAAAACAGACGTGCCCGTATGACCCGTGTGTTATTGAATATAAGCATCGACCCGGGGGGAAGCAATTCCGGGAGATGAAAAAACTCTTCGTCCCGAATGGTCCCATTATTCCAGACAAGCAATTTTGACTGATCACGATCAGATAATGCGTACGCTGCAATCTGTTCTTCCGGCAGAGAATAACTGTAATCGAGTATCGAAATTTGTTGTACCTTATTCATTGGAAATTAAAAGGTAAAAATCGCAGGCCTGTAAGCCGGGTTCTGTTTTTCATTCTATCATTTATCTGGGACTACTGTTGCCAGCAGCCTCTTGCAGCCTACCCCTTACGTCTTCCAGCCACCCTGCGGTGACCAAAACCAGGGCGGGCAGCCCTGTGTTCCGAGAAACTCGTAATATATTTGGCCTTACAATCTATGAGGCGTACGGCTAATCATGTTGCCATAACTACCGGTAGGCTCTTACCCTGCCTTTTCACCCTTACCCCGATTTTCATCGGGACGGTTATTTTCTGTTACACTTCTGTGAGCTTACACCCACCTTCCCGTTAGGAAGCATAGCGCCCTGTATTGCCCGGACTTTCCTCCCCCGATAAAAGGGGCGATAGAACAGCCTGCGAAGCTGCAAATTTACAAAATGAAACCATATTATTTTATTTATACATTACTATCTCTGTTTTTTGCCTAACTTAGCGGTTTGCGTTAACCGTAAGACATGCATTTATAATCAGGTTGTTAAATATTACATACCGGACAATAGTGGAACAAAAATTCATAATAGCAGTATCTGAACACCGGTTATTCGGATTTCTCATTCTTCCTTATTTCGCCTATGAAGAGATTGATGGAAAGTATATCTCTATATCAAAACGCATTCGTGCTTATGATCTCATGGATACCACACATACCTTCACAGCGGTTCAGACACAATTGGTGAGGCTGACTGAAAAATATGCGGAGGAGAACCTGGCCAAAAAATATAATAAGAAAGGGACGCTAAATGATTTTTATAAGAACGTAAAATCTGAAGAGTTCAATAAAAAACTGCTTCCATTTATAGAGGAAATAATGGGCCGCTGTCTCGACCTGCTTAAAACAGCCGAAATTCCGGTCTATTTTAAAAGGGCTAAGTATGCAAATATCTATGAAGAGGATCTAATCGAACTCTGCCATATCGACACAAGTGTTATTTTTAACTTTCACAAGCTGGAAAATGAAACAAGGTATTTCCTTACCTTAAGGCATGGAAACCAACAGCTTTCATTACTTCGCCGTAATATTGTAACCCTTGTTAATGAACCATGCCGGCTGCTTTATCAAAATAAGATTTATTTTTTCTCAAATATTTCTGCATCCAAACTGATCCCTTTTTTTGAAAAAGAGTTTATTAGTATTCCCCACTCAGTTGAGGAGAAATATTTTGGAACTTTTATTTTAAACGCTGTAAGAAATCAGGAAATCTCATATTCAGGATTTGAGATTATTGATGAATATGCTTTTAAAGAGGCAATACTTTCCTTTGAAACGGATCTTTCGGGTTTTCCTCTCTTTATTTCGCAATTCATCTACAATACAGTCGCCTCTGTCAAAGATGAAGGGTTGAAAATTGCATCTTTTGCCATTGAAGGTGATAAATATATTTTCAGACGTTTTGAGAAGGATCCCCTTTGGGAGATCGAAATTACAAGGGCTCTCAGGAGTCTTGGGTTAGAGGGGGAATCTCCGAATTTTAGATTAACTGATCCATCCGATGATCCAACACAGGCTTTCTACGAGGCAATTGCCTGGCTTTCGCAGCATGAAAGTGATCTGAAGCAGATTGGGATAGCTGTCAGTCAGGTGCGGCAGAATCACACTTATTACACCGGTTCACAATCTTTGGATTTAAAGATTAATCATTCGAATGATTGGTTTGACGTTTACGCGACAGTGACTTTTGGAGAGTTTTCCTTTCCATTTGTCCGGCTACGAAAAAATATACTCGGCCAGATAAGGGAATTTAAATTACCCGATGGCAGGATTGCCATCCTGCCTGAAGAGTGGTTTGCGAGGTATCAAAATATTTTTAGCCTTGGGAAAACTGGCGATCAAGCTGTGCGTCTTCAGAACCATCATTTTATGCTATTGACCGAAATTGTTGAGGATCAGGCTTTACTGCCCGATACTCGGTTGCTTCAATTATCGCTAACAGATATTCTTCCTCAAGAACCTCCAAGTGGACTTACCGCCTCCCTGCGTAACTATCAGCAGGAAGGATATAACTGGATGGTTCATCTGCATCACAACCACCTTAGTGGGTGTCTGGCTGATGATATGGGATTGGGCAAGACAATTCAGACACTTGCGTTGTTGCTCAAATTTAAAAAGGAGGATTCATTATTTCCCCATTTCATACATCGCAATTCCGGTCAACTTTCCTTGTTTGCAAATGAAGATATCACTGATGAAAATGTGCAACCTGCTTCGCTGATTGTCTTACCTGTTTCTTTGGTACATAACTGGGAGAATGAGATCCGGAAATTTGCTCCGTCATTAAAACCCTATGTTTACAAAGGTGCCAGACGACGTGAGAAAATTGATCTTTATGATATAATTTTAAATTATGATATCATTCTTACTACCTATGGAACAGTGAGAAATGATGCAGAGGAATTTGCAAATCACGACTTTTTCTACCTGATCCTCGACGAAAGCCAGACAATAAAAAATAGTGAGTCTAAAACCTATAAAACCATTACGACAATCCGTTCTCAGCACCGGATCGTACTTACAGGTACACCCATAGAAAATTCATTGTCTGATCTGTGGGCCCAGATGAATTTTCTGAACCGGGGATTACTGGGGAGTAAAACCTATTTCAGAGAGGAGCTTTTGATGCCAATAGAACGCGATGATTCTAAGGATGCTGCGGAGAAGCTCAGCAGGCTTATCCATCCGTTTATTTTAAGAAGAACAAAGGAAGAGGTTGCCAAAGACTTGCCCTCACTCACTGAGGAGACCATTGTCGTTGAAATGTCGCCTGAACAGCTGGAATTTTATGAGACTGAAAAGTCAGCAGTGCGTAATATCCTTCTGGATAACCTTCGGGAAGATAAACTCCAAAAATCAACATTTTTCGTTCTTCAGGCAATTACTCGCCTGAGACAAATAGCGATACACCCAAGGCTTCTGGACAGAAACTCAATTTTCGAATCTGGCAAATTCAATGATATTATGGCCATGTTGTCAATTCTGGTGGCAGAAAATCATAAAATACTAGTGTTCTCCTCCTTCGTTAAACATCTCAAATTATTTGCCGAAGAATTTGTTAAAGAACAATGGAATTATAGTATACTTACCGGGCAAACCATTGACAGGAAAGAAGTAATTGAAGAATTTCAGGAAAATCCTCAGAAGAATATATTCCTCATATCACTCAAAGCAGGAGGAGTCGGATTAAACCTCACAGCTGCTGATTATATTTTTATTACTGACCCTTGGTGGAATCCTGCGGCAGAGATGCAGGCAATTAGCCGGGCACACCGGATTGGACAGGATAAGAAGGTCTTTGTCTACCGGTTTATCTCTGAAAATTCAATCGAGGAAAAAATACAAAAATTACAGGCGAAAAAATCAAAACTTGCCAATGAGTTTGTGAATTCGAACGATCCGTTCAGAGATATTTCACAAGACGAAGTTTTGGAGCTTTTTATCTGAAAACGAAAAGGACAGAACCGGGCGGCTCCATCCTTTTACTAAAACTAACCAAACTAACTAACCTAACTAAACCTAAACTTATGAAAAAAAATGTACCACAAAGGTAGGGGCTATAATACTGACTTAACAAATAATTGGTGTTAAATAATTGTAAAATAAAAAGCTTCCTAAACTAATCCTATAATTGAAACATTTGTAAGTAGTCGTTTTAATATGGAAAAAATAAATATCTTTGCATCCTGAATTTTTGAGTATATAATATAATTCAATACAGATAATTAAACCGTTTATCCAATGCAGAATAGAGGACTGATTCGGCTCTTAGCCATCTCGTTAGCTTTAGTATGTTTTTACCAGCTTTATTTTACGTTTGTTACCTATAAGGTTGAAAAAGATGCCAAAGCCTATGGTATTAAACAAACAAAACTTAAAAACCCGGGTGCAACTCCTCTTGAAGCGGAGGCTTTGGCTCAGAAAAAAGAAGCATTGTATCTTGACTCAATTTCAAGTCAGCCTGTGTATAACTTTTTGGGTTTGCGTAAATACACCTATCGGGAAGTTAATGAATATGCGATTCCGTTAGGCCTTGACCTTAAAGGAGGTATGAACGTGACTCTGGAGATTTCTGTCGTTGACCTGATCAGGGCAATGTCGGGATACAGCACTGATTCAACCTTTAACAAGGCAATAGCACTTGCAAAAAAGAATGAGAAGACAAATGGCAAGGATGATTTTGTTACGATCTTCGGAAAGGCCTTCGAACAGGTTGATCCAAATGCCAAGCTTGCAGCAATTTTTAATACTCTTGATTTGAGGGATAAAGTGAATTTTAACTCTACAAATGCCGATGTAATAAAAGTAATACGCAAGGAAACTGATGGTGCCATCGATAACTCTTTTCAAATCCTTCGCACACGTATCGACCGGTTTGGTGTGGCTCAGCCTAATATTCAGCAACTTCAGACGAAAGGTCGTATTCTGGTTGAGCTTCCAGGCGTTAAGGATCCTAAGCGTGTAAGAAAACTTCTTCAGGGTACAGCAAATCTTGAATTCTGGGAAACTCACGAGAACTCTGATATATATACGTATCTGCTCGAAGCTAATAAACGCCTTCGCGAAATAAATGAAGCAAATAAAGCGATTGTTGGTGCAAAAGAGACTGCCAAAACTACTTTGGCTAAAGACACTACAAAACATGACCTTTTAAGTGAAGTAAAGAAACAGGGCAAAGACTCTTTGGCCGCCGGATCTACAGAGGAGATTGCAAAAAACTTCCCTCTGTTTTCGGTTCTCACGCCTAATACAACCCGTGACGGTCAATTGATGCGCGGACCGGTAGTCGGCTTCTCACACGCTAAAGATACTGCCACAGTTACTGAATATCTTGGTTTACCTCAGATTAAGTCGATTTTTCCAAGAACTGTAATATTCAGATGGACGGCACAGCCTACTCAGAAAGAAGGAAACTTTTTTCAGCTCATCGCGCTTAAAGTTACAAATCGGGATGGCAGAGCTCCGCTTGACGGTGGTGTAGTGGTTGATGCACGTCAGGATTTTGCCCAGAATAAAGCCAATAGCGTTGTCGAGATGAGCATGAACGCTGAAGGTTCCAAGATCTGGCAACGTATGACCCGCGAAAATGTAGGCAAGAGCGTTGCAGTTGTTCTTGATAATTACGTACAATCATTCCCTACTGTTCAGGGAGAGATACCTAATGGCCGTACCGAAATCTCAGGAAACTTTACGGTTGAAGAGGCAAAGGACCTTGCAAACATGTTGAAATCCGGTAAGATGCCCGCATCGGCAAAGATTGTGCAGGAAGAAATTGTTGGTCCGACACTGGGACGGGAATCAATCCAAAGTGGTATGATCTCATTCTTTATCGCATTCCTGCTCGTCCTCTCATATATGATCGTGTTCTATAGCAGAGGTGCTGGTCTTGCAGCCAATATGGCCCTTGGTGTTAACCTGATATTTGTTGTGGGTATTCTGGCATGTATCGGCGCCGTTCTTACTCTTCCAGGTATCGCTGGTATGGTATTGACAATTGGTATGGCAGTAGATGCAAACGTATTGATATATGAGCGAATAGAAGAGGAGGTACGAGCAGGTAAAGGGGTCCGTCTGGCTATAAAGGACGGGTTCTGGCATGCATATTCAGCTATTATTGACGGTCACGTTACCTCATTCCTGACAGGTGTTGTACTTTATATGTTTGGTTCAGGTCCAATCAAGGGTTTCGCTACAACATTAATTATCGGTATCGTCACATCACTCTTTACTTCAATATTTATTACCCGTCTGATATTTGAACGCTGGCTGGATAAGAATAAGAAAATTACCTTTATCACAGACTGGTCAAAAGAATGGCTGCGTCATGCAAAGGTTCCATTTATTCAGAGCCGTAAATTCTTTTATTATTTCTCAGGTACACTGATCCTGATTTCAATTTTGTCTTTGACATTCAAGGGATTAAATTTAGGTATCGACTTTAAGGGTGGACGCACGTATGTTGTTCGTTTTGACCACGATGTTAATGTTGAGAACATCGTAAAATCGTTAGAACCGGTATTCGGAAATGCTCCTGAGGTTAAGACTTATGGCGGCAATAATCAGGTGAGAATTACAACCGATTATAAAATTGAAGAAGAGGGCGAAAATATTGATTCCCAAATTGAAACCCTGTTATATAAGGGATTAAAACCCTTTGTAAATGAAAATGTGACAGAAACTAAATTCCTTGCCGACTATCAGTTGAGCTCTCAAAAGGTAGGTGCTACAATTTCGGCGGATATTAAAAACCAGGCAGTGTATGCTGTAATCTTTGCCTTGTTGATTATCTTCCTTTACATTGCCTTCCGGTTCCGAAACTGGTCTATGGGTATGGGAGGTTTGGTGTCGCTGGCGCATGATGCGATTATATTGCTGGGAACCTATTCCTTACTGGATGGATATTTGTCATTCTCGCTATCTGTGGATCAATCGTTTATAGCGGCTGTCCTCACAGTTCTCGGGTATTCGATCAACGATACGGTTGTTGTCTATGACCGGGTTCGTGAATATTTACACCTGCATCCAAAACAAGAGACCCTTAAGACTTATAATGATGCGATGAACAGCACCTTGCGTCGTACATTCAGTACTTCACTTACAGTATTAATCGTATTAGTTGCGATATTCCTGTTCGGCGGAACATCTATAAAAGGATTTATTTTTGCTATGTTATTTGGTATCTTTATCGGAACTTATTCATCAGTGTTCGTGGCTACACCAATTGCCTACGACTCATTACCAAAGAGCAAAAGGATTGCAGCTGACAAGAAATAATAAATAAAATATTTTTAAAAAACCCGGTTCATTTAAGTGCCGGGTTTTTTTATGAAACGAATTATAAGCACGAACATTCGCTGTTAATAATTTATATCTTTGTAAAAACGTAATTTAAATGGGACATATCATTCTTTTTTTTAGTGGCGGCGAGATCATGGTCGTAGTTTTTTTTGCGTTGCTTTTTTTCGGTGCTGATGCCATTCCTGGTCTGGCACGAACAATAGGTAAGGGAATGCGTGAATTTAACAAGGCAACTGCTGATCTCAAAAATGAATTTGAGAATCATACCTCTGAGATTAAACAAGACCTGAACAAGCTAACCGATAAGCTTGAAAAGGGGACTACTGAAACCAAGCGTAAGATTGAGGATGAACTTAAGGATTAAGTGAATCTGTTAGAGGATAAGCTTTTAGGCCGTTATGTGTAACCGTTATTATTTTTCCTGTCAGAATAAATGCTAAAAGCCGAATTACTTGTTAAATCATTTGGGGATCTTGAAGTATTGAAGGGGATTTCTCTCGAAGTGCATAAGGGTGAAATTGTTACGATCGTAGGTGCCAGTGGTGCCGGAAAGACGACACTGTTGCAAATCCTGGGGACTTTGGGGAAACCGGATTCAGGACATGTGTGGATTAATGGGAAGGATGTTTTTTCTATGGGAGAGAAAGAACTCTCCGGTTTCAGGAATAAAGAAATAGGTTTCGTTTTCCAGTTTCACCACCTGTTACCTGAATTCACTGCCTTTGAGAATGTTTGTATTCCAGGGTATATCGCCAGGAAAAACAGAAAAGAAGTGGAACAACGTGCCAAAGACCTGATTAAACTTCTTGAGCTCACAGATCGCCTTGATCATAAGCCGGCTCAGCTCTCGGGCGGCGAGAAACAACGAGTAGCAGTGGCCAGGGCATTAATTAATAATCCCGCTATAATTCTCGCCGATGAGCCATCCGGAAATCTTGATTCCCATAACCAGGAGGAACTTTACCGGCTTTTCTTTAATCTGCGTGAGAAGTTTGGCCAGACGTTTATTATCGTCACCCATGATGAGCATTTTGCCGGCATGTCAGACCGTATGATCCATATCAGGGACGGGATCGTAGGAAGGTAAAATTCAGGGTTTCCTGTCCAGGTTGCCTGTTCTGAAATTATTATCCACCTACTTCATTTAACAATTAAACTATCTTTGGTCTCCAGGTTCCACTAAAATTCTTTAGTAGGCTATCGAAAGATACATCCTTTTACCTGTCAGAGCTATCCGCTCTGACAGGTAAGTAATTATTTTTTTTACAATAATCTAATCTAATCGATTATTGTTTCTTTAATAATTCAGGAATCATTGCTTCATACATCGTTTCTATAGCATCCTGGAATACTGCATTCGCCTCTTTTGGTCTTAGTATTTCTTTTTTTGAATTGATTGTTCCAGCTGTTCTATGGATCAATTTATTGTCTTTGTATTCTAAATTTGCAGAATATGTAAGATGAGCTAATACTGATGAAGAAGAAACGCTTGCACTAAGTGTTTTGGTATAAGTTCCAAAAGCAATAATAGGTTCTGCCCTTGTAATGGTTAAAACAATATCAGCAGTGGACTTATCTTCAACAACTTTATAAGAATCACTAAACGCATTGTTAAATCCATTTTTCAAGGATTGAAGCCATCCAGTTACATCTGTTTTTTTTAGCCCGCTCCCGGAATCTATACGGAACTCGTCTGTAATTTGTTTTCCAAGGGATAAAGCTATTGTTTGAGTAGATGGATCAATATTAATATTAGGACGTGGATTGAGAATGGTCACTTTTAAACTCTGAGCCACACCCATATTGGCTAACATCGTAATTGTTAAGATAATAACTAAGATTTTTTTCATAGATATAATTATTAGAATATTCATGTCTCATCCAATATTCCATCTTTTATGCTGTGTCAATTTTGAAGATTCCAAAATTCGACTTTTTTAAACCAGCCATAATCAATCATTACGCCAGTGTCACAGGCAGGTTTTCTATTCTCGTGAATAACGCGTACAGAAAAGTGGCCCTTAATCAAGAATTATAATGTTGATTGTCAAAAAAGGAAGAGAATGTTTAAACTTTAAGGTGTTACTTTAAGATTCAATTAACCAAAGTTATTCAGAAAAATAATATTACGCAAAATTATTTCAGAAATACTACATGTTATTTAACATGTATTCAGGGTGTTAGATCAGAAAGGCTTATAAATGTATAAGTGTAGCATTTATCAGAATAACCGTAGTTATATTGATTATAAGTGTAGGTTAATTGAAAATATATTGATTTTCCGGAAAGAATAATAGGTACTATTTTGACTGCCAAGTGCAAAAAAGATCATAAGGGATATCTTTTTTATGAAAATGAGTGCAAAATAACATTTAAAAAGAATCAAAAATGTTCAAATACACCCAGGCCAAACAACGCAAAATCATACTTAACCGGATCATCTTTATCCATTAGCCGTAAATTGGAGTCAAGTTCCACCACTGCCTTAGAATCGTTCTGAGTTCTTGTCAAAAGTCCTAATTTTCGGGCCACATTTCCTGAATGCACATCCAGGGGACAGGATAGCTGATGTGGCGCAATAGATTTCCAAATCCCCAAATCTACTCCGTTTTTGTCATTACGGACCATCCATCTCAGGTACATATTGATTCTTTTCGCGGCTGAACCCATGGCGGGGTCAGACACATGTTTCACCGTACGCGCAGGGTGTGGCAGGGAGAAAAATTCCTTTTTAAACTCGTGAATGGCCTGCTGTGTCGAAAATCCGGTAACATATTTTGAAAAGACTAATTCAAGACCTCCCTTGTTTTTGTAGATATGCTGAAGAGCTTTGATAAAGTAGACAAGATCAACCTGATTGAACGTTCGGTGGACAAACCCATTAAACCGTTCAAGATGGTGATCCTCATGGGACATTATAAAATCATAGGGGCTGTTTCCCATCATTTCAATCAGTTTATGACTGTTTTTGATAATCATCTTCCGGTTACCCCATGCAATTGTAGAGGAAAGAAAACCTGAAATCTCAATGTCTTCCTTCTTCTGAAATTGATGAGGGATACTTACCGGATCTGATTCAATGAATTGAGGGTTATTGTATTTTAGGACCTTCTCATCAAGAAAATCCTTAAGATCAGTTTTATTAATATCCA
This sequence comes from uncultured Bacteroidia bacterium, assembly GCA_903850335.1. Classification (GTDB taxonomy): domain Bacteria; phylum Bacteroidota; class Bacteroidia; order Bacteroidales; family Prolixibacteraceae; genus JAAFHB01. Next base: position 11,519 of record CAINLJ010000094.1, read on the forward strand.
AATTGGTTTATTTTTACAAACACAAAGGTAACGAAGAAAATAATCTTTCAGGTCACTGTGCAGTGGTGACTTTGGGAAAGTAAAAGTCAGCATGGGAAAGTAAAAAATCAACATGGGTCGAAATAACTGGTTCGAGTTTAAACAATTCAGGATTGTGCAACAAAGAGCTGCGATGAAAGTCGGAACCGATGGAGTCCTTTTAGGTGCCTGGACACTGCTAAATGACGCTGCAAGAGTTCTCGATATTGGCTCAGGAACCGGATTAATTGCATTAATGCTCGCCCAACGCTCAGAGGCAATAATTGATGCTGTTGAAATTGATGAACCAGCGTCTGAGGAGACCTTATCTAATTTTCAACAATCCCCTTGGAGCACAAGATTGACTGTTTACAATACCGGCTTCCGTGAATACATCCTCAATAAATCAGGACTTTACGATTTAATTGTTAGTAATCCCCCTTATTTTGTAAATTCTTTAAAGACTCAGAACGCTGCACTTTCTGTCGCCCGCCATAATGACCAGCTTTCATTTGATGAACTAATCACTGGTGCAGGGAAATTACTTTGTGTTTCAGGCAGGCTCTGCGTGATTATTCCTGGCGACAGTTTGGTCGAATTCAGGGAGATCGCCAGACTCGCAGACCTTTATCTGTATCACCAGACTTTAGTTATACCAAAGGCAGGTAAATCGCCAAAACGTGTCTTGCTCGAGTTCGGCAAAAACCCCTGTTATCCTTTCTACGATGATTTAACTATTCTGGATGAATTTGGCAGGTACACAAAAAAATTCATGGAGCTAACCGAACCATTTTATCCTGCATTTTAAATTTTAAACATTTTTTGTTGTACCTTCACATTCAATATTAACAATATTCCAATGTCTTTTTTTCAGGATATTAATTTTTGGGCAGTGCTCATTGCTGCCATAACAAAAGTTGTAATAGGTAGTTTTTGGTATTCTCCCCTTATTCTTGGAAAAACCTGGATGGCTGAAAATAAATTGTGCGAAGCTGATTTCATGAAGGGTCATCCTATCTGGATTATGGCTCTTCTTTCCCTGACTTTTGCATTCATAGGAGCCCTTGCCATGGCGTATTTTATTGGATCAGACTCTACCTGGCTAACCGGCGCAGGGATAGGAGCACTTGTTGCCATTGTCTGGATCTCAACCTCCAAGGCCAACACTACCTTGTATGAAAACTATTCCTTTAAACATTACCTCATCCATGCCGGATACGATATTTTTAGCTATACGGCCATGGGTGCTATACTGGGCGCATATCACTAGCGTTATAGGATACAATTTTTGATTGTGCCGCGTTGTCGCCCATTGCAGATAATTGTTACTTTTGAGCCAAACTCAAATCCTTGAATCATGAAGGCTCTGGTACTCTCAGCTATTCTTTTTCTGTCACTCTTCTCAGGAACCTATGCAATTGAGCTCTCACCCGAAACGAAGATCTCATTGTTAACATGTGCTCCGGGTGATGAAATCTATTCCTATTTTGGTCATAGTGCAATTCGGATAAATGATCCAAAATCTGGTATAGATTATGTTTTTAATTATGGGATATTCAGCTTCGATTCGCCAAATTTCATTTTGAGATTTATCAAAGGGGAGACCGATTATATGCTTGCAGGACAAAGGATGCCGTCTTTTATCGAATCCTATGTCGAGGAACACCGAAGCGTATACGAACAGATTTTAAGGATTTCACAACAGGAGAAACAGACGCTCTTTGATGCACTCATGGAAAATGCAAAGAAAGAAAACCGCGTTTATCGTTACCGTCATTTTTCTGATAATTGCTCAACGCGCGTACGGGATCAATTTGAAAAATGTGTAAATCATTCTCTACGATATGATACAACCCAGGATAAACATTTATCATACCGGCAGCTTATTGATCAGTGTGTTCCTGTCGACAGCTGGAATGGTTTTGGAATAAAAATTGCCCTTGGAATACCTTGTGATCACATTACTACTTTTTCAGAGAAGATGTTTCTTCCTGATTATCTGATGAGGAGCATGGCAGGTGCTAAAGTGGTTAAAGAGACCAATAGACTTCCCTTTGCCGAACCTGCAGTTACAATCTATCAGGCAGAACCTGTAAAACAAGGGTTTGATCCGGCCTCTCCACCAGTAGTTATTAATTTGCTTTTTTTAATTGTATTTGGTCTGACATTGGTCGAATACAAAAGAAAAAGAAGGATGATTTGGCTTGATTTAGTAGTCTTCATCGCGGCCGGAATCGCAGGCTTAATTCTCACTTATCTATGTTTCTTCTCTGTTTTGGAGGCCACAGGCTGGAATCTGAATCTTATTTGGGCCTTACCAACACATCTTATTTTTGCCTTACTCCTGGTTTTCCCTTCCATACGTTCAAAAATACTTTGGTACTTTAAATTCACAGCAATACTATTGACACTATTTTTACTTTCTATGCCTTTCCTTCCGCAGACCTTTCACTGGCTTATAATTCCTCTTTGTCTTATAATTATGCTGCGTTGCGGAATTAATATTTTGATAACTGGTAAAATGAAATAGTCTTTTCATTCCGATCTTTTTCTTTTATTTGATTAAAACTTCCGACATTCGAGTCGATAAAAATGAATTTAGTCAGCCGATTGTCCTATCTTTGCTTAGATGAGTTTCATTTAAATCTGAAACATTGACACACCAACCAAATAAATACGCCGAGACACCACTGATGAAGCAGTATTATGCAGTCAAGAATAAATATCCTGACGCGGTTCTGTTATTTCGTGTAGGTGATTTTTATGAGACTTTTGGTGAAGATGCAATAAAGGCTTCCGGTATCCTCGGAATAACTCTGACAAGGCGCGCCAATGGTTCGGCAAGTTTTGTCGAATTAGCGGGATTTCCCTATCATGCATTGGATACATACCTGCCCAAACTTGTAAGGGCAGGTCAGAGAGTGGCTATCTGTGAACAGCTTGAAGACCCGAAATTAACCAAGAATATTGTTAAAAGGGGAATTACTGAGCTTGTTACTCCAGGTGTTTCTATCGATGATAATGTATTGGAACATCGGGAAAATAATTTCCTGGCCTCTGTGCATATTGAAAAAACACTTGCGGGAGTTGCCTTCCTGGATATTTCAACCGGAGAATTTCTTACTGCGGAGGGTTCATTCGAATATATAGACAAATTATTAAACAGTTTTCAACCTAAAGAAGTATTATTTCAAAAGGGGAAAGAGAGATTGTTTATCGAACTTTTTGGAAGTAAGTTTTATACGTATAAACTGGATGACTGGATTTATACAGACGAAGCGGCAAATGATCGTCTCCTTCGTCATTTCGAAACTGTATCGTTAAAGGGATTTGGCGTTCAGACCCTTCAACTGGGAATAATTGCATCAGGTGCTATTCTTCATTATCTCGACTTCACTCAACATTCTCAACTCCAACATATCTCAGGGCTTTCCAGAATTGAGGAAGACAGATACGTTTGGCTCGATCGGTTTACCGTGCGCAATCTTGAACTTTTCCATGCATTAAACGAGGGGGCGAAGACGCTTGTCCAGGTCATTGATCAGACAATCTCGCCAATGGGAGCCCGTTTATTGAAACGCTGGGTCGCTCTGCCACTTAAGGATATTCAGCGCATTAACGATCGGCTTGATGTGGTTCAGAAATTTTCAGAAGATACTGAATTGAAGGGTAATATTGAAGAACAGCTCAGGCATGTGGGCGATCTTGAACGGATCATCTCCAAGGCCGCAGTAGGTCGTGTAAATCCACGTGAAGTAATTCAGCTTAAAGTAGCTCTCAATGCTATAGCCCCTGTTAAGGAATTTTGTTCTGCTTCAGGAAACAATGTCCTTGTCAGGCTGGCAGAGCAACTTAATCCTTGTCATACAATCAGGGACCGTATTGAAAGAGAGTTATTCCCCGATCCTCCGATGATGATTGTCAAAGGTCATGTTATCGCGAAGGGGGTGTCTGAGGAACTGGACGAATTGCGGGATCTTGCCTTTTCGGGTAAGGATTATCTTCAGAAAATGCAAGACAGAGAGATTCTGGCGACGGGAATTTCTTCTTTAAAAATTGCATTTAATAATGTCTTTGGATATTACATCGAAGTACGTAATGTGCACAAGGATAAGGTTCCGGATAACTGGATTCGTAAACAAACCCTTGTAAGTGCAGAGCGTTATATCACCGAAGAGCTTAAAAATTATGAATCAAAAATACTTGGGGCCGAAGAAAAAATTCTTGCAATTGAGACCCGTTTATATGGGGAACTTGTCTCTGCCCTCACAGAATATATACAGGCCATTCAGCTGAATGCTGCAGTTCTTGCACAGATTGATTGCCTTCTTTCATTTTCTACTGTTGCACTGGAACATAAATATTCAAGACCGGAGATCAATGACTCTCAGATAATTGATATTAAGGAAGGAAGACATCCGGTTATTGAACGGGCATTGCCTATTGGTGAAAAGTATGTTACAAACAACGTCTATCTGGATAATGATGACCAGCAAATCATCATTATTACAGGTCCAAACATGGCAGGAAAATCTGCATTGTTGAGACAAACGGCATTAATTGTGCTTATGGCACAGATGGGATCCTTTGTGCCTGCTGAATCTGCTGGTATTGGGTATGTTGATAAAATCTTTACCCGTGTAGGGGCATCTGATAATATCTCTCTCGGGGAGTCTACCTTTATGGTCGAGATGAATGAGGCGGCAAGCATCCTGAATAATATGTCGGACCGAAGCTTGATTTTACTCGATGAACTTGGGCGGGGGACCAGCACCTATGATGGAATTTCAATTGCATGGTCGATTGTCGAATATATTCACGAACATCCAAAAGGAAGAGCAAAAACGTTGTTTGCTACCCATTATCACGAGCTAAATGAGATGGAAAAATCGTTCAGCAGGGTGCGTAACTTTAATGTCACTGTCAAGGAAGTTGGCAACAAGGTTATATTTCTTCGGAAGCTTGTTCGTGGAGGCAGTAACCATAGCTTTGGTATTCATGTGGCTCAGATGGCCGGTATGCCAAAGAGCGTAGTGAACAGAGCCGGTGAGATCCTGAAACAACTCGAACTGGCCAACCGAAAGGAGTTACCAGCCAAACGGGTCAAGGACCTCGCCGAGATGCGTGAAGGATTTCAGCTTAGTTTTTTTCAACTCGACGATCCTGTGCTCAAGCAGATCCGGGATGAAATTAAAAACCTTGACGTAAATAATCTGACACCCATGGAAGCACTTAATAAACTCAGTGATATTCAGAAAATTATCGGGAAATAAGTAGATTTCCATCCGAGTCACCGGATGAGTGTTCATGGTGTGGACACTCACCCTGTGACTAATAATAAATTCAATGTGAAATTTTGAAAGATGGAAAATTTACTTACTTTTAAATCCAATAAACCTTTTAATTGATAAAGCTATGGGAATGGTAAGTGAGTTCAGGCAATTTGCAATGCGCGGTAACGTGGTTGATCTGGCTGTCGGTGTCATCATTGGTGGTGCCTTTGGAAAGATTGTTTCTTCTTTTGTTTCGGATATATTAATGCCTCCAATTGGTGCATTGTTGGGCGGAACCGATTTTACCGGATTGAAGCTGATCATTAAGGATAAGGTAGTAGATGCAGGCGGTAAGATTCTATCTCAGCCGGTGACCCTGAATTATGGAAATTTCATACAGATTACAATTGATTTTTTAATCATTGCCTTTTCAGTGTTTATGATGATAAAAATGATCAATTCGTTAAATAAAAAGAATGTACCTCCACCACCTGCGCCTGCTGAACCTTCTACTGAGGAGAAATTATTAACTGAAATCAGGGATTTACTTAAAAATCAAGGTAAGTAGGTCTACTCTAACGGCGAAAAACATATTCAATAACTAAGGCTGATAAAACCTTTTGGAGTTTTAGCTTAATCAGGTACGTTTAGTCTGATTGGTATGTGTCTCATTCTTTTTTCATAATTCTGTTCAATCGAATAGGTTTGGTTCCTGTTCCGACAGGAACAAAATGTGTGTGGAAAAGGAGATATATCCCGGACCTTCGTCCCAGCCAGGGACAGAATGTTCTTCCTTACCCTCAGTTTCGCTGAGGGTCATTAACATTTAACTCCTGGCGGAGTTTCTTATGCTTTGCTAATTAAGCTCTTAATTAAAATGTTGTTTATTTCCTCAGATAAATCTGCCTTTAAGCATTACAATTATGCAGTATGTAATTTTATCTAACGGACAACTTATCGGGCACCTTTCCCGATAACTATGTACCATGGAAATTATGCACCTTATTGACGTAATTTTATTATGCGAAGTCGGAAAACCGATTTTTGTTAATCAATTATAAAGAACTCTGAAAGAGTTCAATCTGATTAACCCCCGGTGTAGTGAAACGGAAC
>CAINLJ010000095.1 GCA_903850335.1 uncultured Bacteroidia bacterium
GGAAGGGATGCGTCATAGCTCTGAATCAATTGCCTTTGTTTACTGCCATTGAGTAATTCCCAGGCATAACCCTTTGTTTTCCACAAATTGGATGCCTGATTAAAGTCATCATCCACAGCTACTGAAACTACACTAAGTACCTGTCTAAGTTGCTTTTCTATTGATACCAACGAATCCAGTTCAGTCCTGCAATCAGCACTTAAGCTGCTAAAGAAAGTGAGGTAGACAAACCGGCCCTTAAATTTGTCTAGAGACACGTAGTCATGTCTTATATTTGGCAGTCTTAATGAAGGTGCCTTCCCCCCAGCTGCAAGAATTGTCAGTTTTTGCCTGATCTTATGAGCCAGACTCTGCAATTCAGGTAAAGTACCGGTCGTCTCTGCTACTCCAACTGCCTTTATGATTCCCTCTTTGTTAAAACTACCCGAGTAATAGCCATCAAATAATCCCTTTAGGATGACTAATTCTGCAACATCATTTCTATATCCTTTTTTTTCGAATAGATTCACTAATCCCTGATAATTGCCTGAATTTACAAATGCAGCTATATTCTTGTTTTGAAGATTCTGTGATTGTTTTCTTAGAAAATCGGTAAAAACCAGCTCAAAAGCACTTTGATATGCAGGATGTTCTGATTGGATCGGATCTTTTGCGAAATATTTTTGGATCACTACATCCTGATTTCTTTGGAATGCGATATTCTCAAGGTCTGCGAAAGAATATTTCATCAGGGTTTTAAAGTAGGGGTGCTGAATAGACTTATATTTATTATCGAGTCTTTCAATAATTTCGTTTACAAGATCCTTTGACTGATAGATCCGTGCTGAATTTTTAACTTTTTCATAATTATAATCAGTTAAAAATGAGCGAACAGCAAGGTTTATATCAGAGTTTTCTGTTCCTGGAAGACCAAGCCAGTAGGGAGAAGGTTTAAAAAAAATACTGTGTATTTCAGAAGGCGTTCTTGGAGTGAAAGGGGGAAGAGCAACCTGGTAATTCTTCCCTGGTTCCACGACCATTGTCCCGCAATACTTTTCCAAATCGCTGTAAATCTCGATGGTTTCACTTGAAGAGAAGATTACAGAGAATGAACCATCTTTTTCTACAGTTGTCGCGGCAAGCTCTGACTTTTCGTGAAGGACAGGATCAGAAATTGTATAAAAAATTATCTCTTTTGTACTGTAATCCGGAGCCTTGCCATAAAGAACTGTCCTTTGTGCCTTTATATCATTTATGAACAGTAAGATTATCAGTCCGGTAAACCAAAAAACAATCTTAACCGGACCAGTAGTTTGATTATTCATAAAACTCTGACAAATCAAGGCATGAGGGCAAAAACAGGCTTGCATCACCTTTGTGACGAAGAATATCCCTGACAATTGTAGAGGAGATTGCAGTTGTTTCCGGCGTAGTCAGCAGAAATACCGTCTCTACTTCAGGATACATCTTCTTGTTTATTTGAGCAATTGCCCGTTCATACTCAAAATCAGCAGATGTCCTCAATCCACGCAGAATATACTGCGCATGGACTCTTTTACAGTAATCAACCGTAAGCCCGTCATATTTCCCAACGCGGATACGGGGCTCATTCTCGAAAACACGCAGAATCCATTCCTTTCTCTTAGCCAATGGGTAGAAAGGTTCCTTATTCGAATTATATCCGATCATAATAATAATCTGATCGAACATAGGTAATGCTCTCCTGATAATCGATTCATGACCCAATGTAAATGGGTCAAAGGAACCCGGAAAAATCGCGATTCTTTCCATGACAATTGATTTATACTGCAAAATTAAAAAGAAAACTGTACAAACAGAGTTTGGTGCAAGCATACAATTTATTTGTGGTTTGCAGCTACCTGAAAGCCTGTTTTTTTTTATCTTTACATGACCCATAATTATTCAAATGACTGAGCGTGATATAATCGGGATTTTTGGAAAGATGAATTCTGGAAAGAGCTCGTTGATGAACCTTCTGACCCAACAGGAGACTTCTATTGTTGACCCGACACCTGGTACAACTGCCGATACAAAAATTGCCCTGGCCGAAATTCATGGATTAGGTCCGGTAAAAATTATGGATACAGCCGGATATGATGAATTGAATGTTCTGGGAGATAAAAAAAGGAAAAAGAGCATTGCCGCCTTGAATGAATGTGATCTTATTCTGCTTGTCGTTGATCCCTCGACGAAGAGTTTTGAAGCAGAGAGGGAACTCATAAGCGCGGTTCATAAATTGGATAAACAGCTGATCCTTATTTACAATTTATTTGAGAAAAACGATTGGATTCTTATTCCTGCGATAGAATCAATACTTAATAAATCAGCGTTTTATAATAAAATTGAACTAAATGCCACTGATTCTGTCTTCAGGCAAGAGCTGCTTCAATCAATCCTGAAAAATTATATTCCTAAAAACCTCACCGTTGAACTGTTGCCATTCGTGGAGCCAGGGGAATTCTATGTTTTGAATATCCCTATGGATGAGGAAACTCCATCGGGCAGATACCTCAGACCCCAGGCAATGGCTGAAGAATATATAACCCGCAAATGGGCCTTTCCTGTATCCTACCGGATGAACCTGTTGAAAGCCAGGAATAACGATCTTTCAGAAAGGAAAAGATGGGATGATTTTCTGAAAAGCTTCAAAATAAAACCTCGGGCTATAATTACTGATTCACAGGCAATTGATATAATGAAGACCTGGGCACCGGAGCATATCAGCCTTACAACATTTTCGATCATGATGATTAACTTCATGAGCAGGGGAAAGTTGAATGAATTTATAAGTGGAATAAACGCAATGAATTCCTTAAAAGCTGGAGACAGGATTTTGATCGCCGAAGCATGCAATCATTCGCGGATTAAGGAGGATATCGGGACGGTGCAAATACCACGTCTTATCAAGGCGAAATATCCGGAAGTTCATGTCGACCATGTCTTTGGACGAGAATTTGCAGATATTTCAGACATTGTAAATTATAAACTTGTCGTTCATTGTGGGGGGTGCATGATTTCAAATCAACGAATGGCAACGCGGTTACGTGATCTGCAAGCTTTTGGTGTGGCGATAACCAATTATGGGATCTTTCTCTCATTTATGGAGGGCGAAGAGACATTACAAAGAGTTATCAAACCGTGGACCGAAGCCGAAAGTAATTTTTAAATTAATTTTATTTTGAATTCCATAACTTGACTTTTATATTTTGACATTTAATTAATACTCTCCATCTGATGATTTTATCTCTGAATGACAGACCTGCGCTGATCCTGATCGATATTCAAAAAGGATTTGAAGATATTCGATATTGGGGGGGACACCGGAATAATCCTGATGCAGAAAAGAGTGCTTCCTTACTATTGAATTTGTGGAGGCAAGAGTCATTTCCGGTCTTTCATATTCAGCATTGTTCAGCCAATCCGGACTCCTTGCTGGCGGAAGGAAAGCCAGGTAATGATTTTCAGAATTGTGTTTTACCCATTGAGGGAGAAGCGGTAATTAAAAAAAATGTAAACAGCGCGTTTATTGGAACCGACCTAAAAAAGAGACTCGATAATCTGGGTATCCGGAAAATTGTGATTGCAGGACTAACGACCGATCATTGTATCTCAACCTCTGCACGAATGGCAGGCAATTTTGGTTTCGACACCTATGTTGTCTATGATGCCACTGCGACTTTCGACAAAACAGGTTTCAACGGAGAACTATTTTCGGCAGAGATCCTTCATGATACTGCCATTGCCAGCCTTAGTGGTGAATTTGCCACGATTATAAAAACCGGCGAATTAGTTTTTTAAACAACAATTTTTATATTTCTTTCCTGAACCGCAGGGACACAGATCATTGCGGCCTACATTGTTATAAACACTTGCAAGCATAGGATTTTCATCAGCGAATAGCTTTTCTGCAGATTTGTAATGGGATCTCCACTCATTTCGAAGTTGATAGTAGCAGCTTGTCTGGTGTGTTAAATCCTCATATAATTCAATGGCATATTCCAATTCCTCACGAATGAGGTTCTCATTGGTTCCTTTTTGGGTAAATGGAACGAACGCCTGACAAAGTTTTTTCACTTCCTCCCGGCATGATTTTAGCCTTCGTTCTGCAACATGGACAGCAAGTAACGTTTTCCAGCCGGTATCAGGATTGCTTAAAAGTCGTGATATCCTCTCTCCATGCAATTCATCAGTTGCGAAATATATCGTATCATAAAGGAAAAGATAGGGGGCATTACTTTTTTTAGATACTTGTATTTCAATAGCATCGAGAAATTTACCAATTGATTCGGGGTATTTCTCAGAAAGCATCCCTACTAAAAAAAGACCCTGCTCATCGAGTAAATCCCAGTCGGGGGAATCGGGAGTCGTAAAGAGTTTTATAACAGATTGTATCATTCGTTCTGACGAATGCACTTCGGCCAGGATCGCATACCATAGCGGCAGATTGGGAAGACTTTGATTTAACATCAGAATTCGCTCATCATAGGCATTATCCAAATGAAAGATGATTTTATTCTCGAGATCCTCATCATAAGGCAGGTTCATTAAAAATTCAAGAGCCTCAAAGGGTACACCCTCCGATCTTGTGTGCAGGTTTGCCAGCGCGTCTGATTTATTCATCCTTCTTTAATTTTGCCGGCAAATATAAGTCTTAATATAAATGTATTCAGTCGTATTTTGAATTTCACAAGCCCTAAGTTTGTCTGACGTTACTCCTTAAAGACAACTCATATTTTGCCAATAATATTTTTTTTAAGCTAAGGTTATCAAATTGAATGATTTTACTCATCTTTGTAGAATAAATTTTACAGGTTAAGGCTATTTTGTTTTTGTGAAGAAATTTTTATCCATATCATTCGCATTGCTTATCCTTCTTTCAGGGATGCACTTTACGGTTGCAACTCATTATTGCGGAGGTAAAGTTGCGTTTACGAAATTATCTGTTTCCGGGGAGCTCGCTTCCTGCGGCATGGAAAAATCGGTTGGTGATTGTTCTTACCCAGTGAAACTCTCCGGCACACATTGCTGTAAAGATAAGGTTAGTGCTTTGGTTGTTGATGACAGCTTTTCACCCTCCTTCTCTGAATTTAAAGCTTTTAGTCAAATGGTGCTGCAGGTTTACTTAATTCCTGCTTTTCTAAAAAATAATTCAACTTCCACCTTAAATCTTTTTTGCACAAATATTAGGCCACCTGGCTATTTTATGGTGAGCGATGTCAGCTTACCCGACATTTGTGTATTCCGTATTTGATTTCTTGATTGTTGTAATCACAATTGAATTAAAATATTAATTCGGATTTTGTGATAATGATTTAATCTGTGACTCCTGTGCAGGCTCGCAGATTGATTTGCTTTTTTTAAAATTTCCTTACCGGAAACCGGTTAGGATCAATTTCAACAACAACAATAAATTCAAAAAAATGAAAACACTTAAAGTATTTATATTTAGCCTATTGACGATCGTTTTGAGCATTAACTCCAACGCCTTTGCTCAGATTCCGTCCAAAACAAGTGCAGTAAAAACAGAGAAAATAAAAGTTTCAGGTAACTGTGAACAATGCAAGGCAAGAATTGAGAAGGCTGCTAAAATCGATGGAGTCGCAAAGGCAGAATGGAGTACAGAAAGTAAGATCCTTGCTGTTACATACGATCCTTCTAAAACAAACCTCGATCAGATAGGTAAGAAAGTTGCCGCCTCAGGCCACGATAATGAGAAGGCAAAAGCCGACGATAAGGCTTTTAATGCCTTGCCAGGATGCTGTAAATACAGGTAAGATCAAACACAATGTTTAACCGACTTGTTAAATATTTTCTTGATAACCGGCTGATTACCTTTATTCTTCTGATTAGTTTTATTGTTCTTGGAGCCGTCTGCATGCCATTTACATGGAAGCCGGATTTATTTCCAC
>CAINLJ010000096.1 GCA_903850335.1 uncultured Bacteroidia bacterium
CATGGCAGTACTCATCAGGGGCATATCGCAGGATAAAATGATATTGAGCTCTGTTTCAGATCGTTTAAGACAAGAGTAAATCCCAATCATAGGTGCCTGTTCAGACAGCTCATCGGGCCAGACTTCACATCCGGTAAAATCGTAAATCAGATTACTGGAACTGATGACAACCTTGTTGCACAGTGGCTTCAAGGTATCGATTGAATATTCGACCAACGGTTTTCCCTTTAGTTTCATTAATGACTTATCTTCGCCCATTCGGCTGCTGCGACCTCCGGCGAGGACTATACCGGTTACAAAGAGTTTATTCATAAGGCGCATTAATTAAATTCTATGATGAAACAACAATCTTTTGACGACTGATGGCTATGCAAATGTGAAAAATTAGTACCAATGCTATTTATATTTCGAGGTTGTACCAAAAGTTTTTTACCGCGGAGCAACGCAGAGAGATAGCGCGGAGTTGCGCAAAGTTAATGCAATGAAATGTAATGTATTATCTTTCTTTGTATTTTCACTTTGCGACCTTGGCGTTTAATTTTTTTCCTTTTGATACAGCATCCTCTATTCAAATATGTATTCTACAAATACAGACGTTGCCCGGCACCTTTTTATGAATTGCTAGTTAATCAGCCTAACAGCCCACCTCTCACCTCTCACCTCTCACCTCTCACCTCTCACCTCTCACCGCTCACCTCTCACCGCTCACCTCTCACCGCTCACTTCTCACCGCTCACCGCCTAAAAGCCTGCCACCCTCCCTCAATGTTCATCAATATTGTACAGCATCCTGAAGGAGTGTTCCACGGTTTTGAAAATCTCGTCGGAATACTCTTTAACTGCTTTAGGGTTACCCGGTAGTACATAAATTAAGGTTTTTCCGGCAACACCTGCGATGCTTCTGCTAATCAGGGCGTTCGGGAACTGCATGCCGTATTTAACACGGATCATTTCCATGATACCCGGAATCTCCTTATCAAGCAGGGCCTTGACAACATCGGGGGTAATGTCTCTGGGACCAATACCCGTGCCTCCCGTTGTGAAGATCATATCCGTACCTTTATCTATCAATGATATCAAGAGTCTTTCAAGTTGAACTTCATCATCCGGAATGACTGAGTTCTCTATTTCAACTGGACGTCCCCCTTCATAAAAAAAAGTCTCAGATAATTTTTTCAAAAGCGGACCGCTTTTATCTTCATAAATTCCCTGGCTGGCCCTGTCGCTCAGAGTAATGATGTGAACCTTTATTATTCTTGGAAGGTATTCCAGGACATCTCCTTCTGTGAGTTCGCCATTCTGAATCACCCGACAAAAGATACCTTCTTTTGGCATTACGCAATTCCCGGTTTCCGTGTATATGGCGCAGCTTGTGCCGTGACACTTTTTTCCGATCTGGGTGACTTCGAGAAGTAGTTCTCCACTCGCCAGACGGTCGAGAGGCTTCATTTGATAAAGCGGAAATCCTTCGGTTGTTATGTTTTCAGCAAATTCGCCATAAGCCAGATTACGTCCGATTTCCTGTTCTGCCTTATCAATACTCTCCTTACCCAGAAGGCTTACCTGCCTGTGCCATTTCCCCGAATGGGCATCACCTTCGATCCCAATGTCAGTGAGGGAAATTTTGTCAACCGGGACTTTAATTGTCCCTTTCTTTTCGGAAATATTTACCGATAATACGCTTAGCTTTTCCATTTCACTACAGTATTTTGGATTTGGTCTTCTCCAGAAGTTTTATCTCTCCCAGTACCATCGATTTATCGACAGCCTTGCACATGTCATAAACGGTTAAAAGACTTATGCTTACAGCAGTCAGTGCCTCCATTTCGACTCCGGTTATACCGGTGCATCTCACCTCACTTTGTATAAGGATTCCGGTATCTGTTGTGCTTGCTTTAACAAGAACCTTATTTAATACGATGTTGTGACAAAGCGGAATCAGTTCCGATGTCCGCTTGGCTGCCTGTATTCCGGCAATTTCCGCAATTGTAAGAACATCTCCTTTTTTCAGGAGATTTTGTTTGATCAGATTCAGGGTATCCGGCGAAAGAGATATGGTACCCGAAGCTTTTGCAATCCGCAATTGAATCTCCTTATCCCCGACATCGACCATTCTGGCATTTCCCTCTGAATCGGTATGGGTTAGTTTTGTCATTTCTTTGTTATCCTCCAATGTTATAGAAACTTCCTTTAGTATTCAAACAGCCTTTTAATGGCTTGATATTTAAAGCAGTAAGAAGCGCTCTTTCTGCACCTAATTCACGGACTGAGAATTCTTCTTCGTCGAAAAGGCACGGTTTGACCATTCCGTTTGCAGTCAGCCTAAGCCGGTTGCAAAGGTGGCAGTTCCCACCGTCTCCACCTTCAACAACAGAGAATTCACCGGACTCCAGGTTCATCTGATGGATAAATCTGGCCTGAAGATTGTTTATTTTGCAAAATTCCTTAACCTGCCTTGCATCGTCCTCGCCGGAAGATTTTAATACCACACAATTAATTTTGATCGGCTCCAATCCCGCTTCCTTTGCAGCATTAATGCCACGGAAGACAAGGCTGAGATCACCTCCGCGAGTTATATCTTTAAATTTATGCGGATCCAGCGTGTCCAGACTAATGTTTACACGATGTAAGCCGGCTTCCTTAAGAGGCAGGGCAAACTCCTGAAGAAACATGCCGTTTGTTGTCATTGATAGATCCTTAATACCTTTGACAGCTGAAATCATCGAGATTAGTGTTACGATTCCTTTTCGGACAAGTGGTTCTCCTCCTGTAATACGGAACTTGTCTATGCCAAGGCTAACGGCAACTTTTACAACCTCCCTGATCTCTTCGAACGAAAGAATTTCGTTGTGATTCATTGGTTGTACCCCATCTTCAGGCATGCAATACCTGCACCGGAGGTTGCACCGGTCAGTAACAGAAATTCTCAGGTAGTTGATATGTCGGTTATAGCGGTCGTACACGCACTTTGTCTCCTTTTTTCATCGTTATAATACCTTTGGGGATTTCCATAATACCTTTTGCAGAGGCATAAGAGTTGATATGTGCAGAACCATGATATTCAAGTGGCTTTACTTTTGTTTCTTCCGTCAATGTTACTGGTACGAAAATCATCAGATTCCCATCCTTTCGTGTATAATCCTCCTCGAGTGGTAAATAAAGATAAGATTGTTCTTCAGTTTTTCCCATCATTGCCTTAAGGAATGGCTTGACTAAGACTTCAAACTGGACAAAGGATGAGACAGGGTTTCCAGGCATTCCAAATATATAATGGTTGGATCTTTCGCCGAACAACTGATGTTTTCCGGGTCGGACTTCCATTCCTTGAAGCTGGATATTAACATTTAATTCCTTTAGAATCTTAGGTACGAAGTCAAAATCACCAACTGAAACACCACCTGATATAATTGTAACGTCATATTTATTAAGTGCTTGAGAGAGTATTTCCCGCAAAGGTTTTTCATCATCACGAACAATCCCAAGATAGTCAGGAAGTAAATTCATCTGCCTGGCCTGTGCCAAAAGTTGATAACCATTGCTGTTCCTGATTTTAGATATTCCCGGTTTTTCATTTGGTTCAACAAGCTCGTCACCAGTTGAAATGATTGCAACTGTGGGAATTTTGTATACCTGTGGATTTGTAAAACCAACTGAAGCCAGCATGGCAATATGTGCAGGCAGAAGGATGATACCTTTTTCTAATACAAGGTCTCCTTTTCTTACATCCTCTCCCTGATAACAAATATTGGTTTTTAAGGATTCCTTTATACATTGAACGAAATCCCCGTCAACCACTTTAATATCCTCCTTCATTATTACTATATCGGCCCCATCAGGGACCAATCCCCCAGTCATGATTTTTGCGCACTGATTTTCGCCAATTGACCGGTTAGGTGCCGATCCTGCAGGAATCAGTTCAATAACCTTGAGCGGATTTTTTATATCTGATTTACGACATGCATATCCGTCCATTGCAGATTTATTAAATGGGGGCATCGAAATGTCGGAATAAACATCTTCTGCAAGGATCTTTCCCAGTGCATGAAATAAATCATTTTGTTCGATACCCGGAGGCACAGCAAATTTTTGTATAAGGGTCAATGCTTCGTAAAAAGGTATCATATCAGTTCTGTTTTAAGGTCCATCGGTTATCTGTGACTTCTACTGAGTTGAAATCAAAATCAATATTTCCATCTTCAAGAGTGATTACCCGATCTGCCAGCTGTAAAAGCTCATCAGCACCTGCTTTTAAGTCAATGGTTTTGGAATTCTTCATCATTAGAAAGAGTCCTGGAATAACATGATTCCTAAGTCCGCCTGATTCGCAAACCATCAACCCGTCTGAAGGTATAAGTTTAAGAATTTCTCCCAAAACTTGATCAAGGTATTCATCCGTTGCCATTACGAAGAGGGACTTCGTTGCTCCTGCCTCAAGCATCAGCGAGCTGTCTTTTCCTGTTGCATAGTTGGTCTCATCTGCAATATAACAGGAGCTGTTGTTCATTATAATTTTTCCGCTTTGGATGTTTTTATGGAAATGAGGAGTGATCTTTATGGCTGTAATCGATTTTAGGGGGCTATACTTCCTTATAATATTACAGGCAAGTGTCGTCTTTCCTGTGTTCCTTCCTGTTCCGGCAATGATCAAAAGTTGAGGCAGACTTACAGCTTCCATTTTAGAAAATAAACAGTTTAATACTTGCCATTAACAATACGGAAGCAAGAACAAACTTCAGCTTTTCAGGTTTAAGTTTAAAACTTCCTATATATGAACCCGAAATGCCACCTATGATTCCTACAATTATCCAACCTATGAGATAAGGTTCAAATCTGAATCCTCCACTTACCATTGCCGATAACCCGGATATCGAATTGAGGAAAATAAACAGCGCTGAAGCGGTTGCTGATTCCTTCATATTTGCCCAATGCAACAAAATTAATATCGGACTTAAGATAATGCCGCCACCAATTCCAATCATTCCTGAAAAGAATCCAAGAAAAGCTCCAATTAGCAATGCTGGCACAAAGGGCATTTTTTTCGGAGTATCTGTGATTGCATTCGGAACAAAAAGAATTCTTCCGATCGCAATAATCAGAAATATGCCGAGAACAATTTTATAGGTAGCCGGATTTACCTTAGTCAAAGCACCTACATAGGCAAAGGGTATCGATGAAATTAAAAATGGGAAAATTAACCTCCATTTGAAATACCCGGCTTTGTAATAGCTGTAAAATGCAATAGCAGAAACAAATACGTTAAGAGTTAAGGCAGTTGGCTTCATAATGGAGGGGACAATACCATATAGTGCCAGAAGAGCCAGATAGCCGGTTCCTCCTCCGTGTCCAACGGAGGAATAAAGGAATGCAATGACAAACAGGGACAGAAGAAAAAGATATTCCATAATTTAAATATATTATTTTCTGCCTCCCGGAAACAAACGAAAACGACAGCTTACTCCTGACAGAGATGAGCCGAAACTTCAGAATTTACTGTCTCTCCTTTCCAAATTAAGGAAAATGTTCCTTCGGGAGGCAAAAATGTTTCCAATTTTACCCTTCGGTCCGTATTTCGTGTGAGTATTCATTTAGAAATATGAACTCGGAGAAAACTTTTAAAAAATAAATGAAAAAACGAATTAATACTTTTTCAAATTTAAGTTAACAGGTCGCAAATGTAAAAATAAAACAGTGTTATAAATATGATTTAGGTGATATTTATGCGATTTATTGATAATTTTCCTTAGATTTGCCTTATTTTCAAAATCCGGAAAAATGCTAGGTCATTCTTTTGGATTAAGGATAAATTTCTAAAATTACTACGATGTCAGAATTTGATGCCAGGGCCCGCGAGTGGGACAAAGATAAGATGCATATTGAACGTTCAAAAGCCATTGCACGTGAACTTGAAAAAATGATTCCGCTTCAGAAATCCATGAAAGCCCTTGAATATGGGGCAGGTACAGGAATCCTCAGTTTTCTGTTAAAGGATCATTTTTCGGAAATTATCCTCATGGATAATTCACAGGAGATGATAAATGTCTGCATAGAAAAGAGCGAATTTTATAATACAAGCCATATTCATCCAATTTGGATTGATCTCGAACGCACCTCTTACGATGACAAATTTGATATCATCTACAATCAGATGGTCATGCATCATGTTACTGATGTTGAGGCGATGCTTTCGAAGTTTTATGATTTGTTAAGCCCTTCTGGTTATCTTGCTGTTGCCGATCTTCTTCCTGAAGATGGATCGTTCCATGGTTTCGACGTGAAAGTTCATCTGGGATTTGATCCGAATGAGCTGGCAGAGACCCTCAAAAAAATCGGGTTTGAAAATATAGAGCACCAAGTGTGTTTCGAGGTGAAACGTGATTCAGGAAAATCCTACCCGGTATTTTTATTGGTCGCACAAAAATAAATGTTCTAATTCACTAATTCACAATGGCTGGAATTAAATGGATAGAGAGTAAATGTATTTCATGTCAGGCATGTTTGCTGGTTTGCCCCTCTGAAGCCTTGCATCTTCAAGAAGGGAAAGTATCGTTTGATAGCAGTAAATGTGACTCCTCACTTTTTTGCATTCAAATATGCTTTACTGAAGCCCTGGAAAAAACTGAAAATGTACCTGGTGGGAGCGCCTAATCTGTTTTATGACTGAAAGAGAAATCAGTTATTTGTGAGGCTAAGACTGGTAGTGCATACCTTAACAAACCAACAAAAAATTACCTTTGCACTTCTAATCTAAACAATGACAGCTGCAATAAAGAAATATACATTTAGTAAAATTACAATAACTCAAATTGAGGTAGTTCCTTTGATTACGCTGACAACTGAGCACAGACCGCATTTGGTTTCACCGCACCGGACTAATTTTTATCATGTTTTTTTACTTGAAGATTGTCAGCCCACGCATGTTGTAGATTTTAAGCCTATTAAAATCGAACCTTATACCTTGTTGTTTATTGATAAAGACCGTGTCCATCAGTTTGATCAATTGTTAAAATATGAAGGTCGGGTGTTAATTTTTACAGATGATTTCTTTTGCACCACAGATTTTGATAACAGTTTCCTTAGAAGTAGTATTTTGTTTAACGACCTTGCAGACAACCCAACCATTAAACTTAATAAAACTGATTTTGAAAAATACTCCTTTATTTGCGATAGTATTACTGAAGAGTTGAGTCTGCCGGCGGATAACTCTAAACATATTTTGTTGAAGAATCTGCTTCATAACTTTTTGCTTCTTGCAGAAAGAGAAAAGCGCAAACAAGGGTATACTGAACTTA
>CAINLJ010000097.1 GCA_903850335.1 uncultured Bacteroidia bacterium
ATAGCGTCGGGGTTCCACCTCTTCCCATTCCGAACAGAGAAGTTAAGCCCGACAGCGCCGATGGTACTGCGTCAAGTGGGAGAGTAGGCCGCCGCCAACTTAAACCAACCCCGGATTCTTTAATGAGTCCGGGGTTTTTTTATTTTAATACTTCTGAAACTTGCTGATAATTACCTCAACAGACGTATTATTACTTGGAGCATTCCCCTTAAAAAGCCATAAGTTTATGTGTACCGGCTCAGCACTCTGAGGAATCAAAGAAGTAGGCGACGCAACAGGAGCAAAATTTTGTGTCGCTATAACATTCGTGTCATCAGTCCTCCACCCATTTAAAGACTGAAAGAAAATACCTGTAGATGACCAGGAAAAGCGATGTGTCGTATAAGTACCGGTAAGCGATATAGCATAAGGAAAAGTAGAATAGGCATATCCTGTCTGGGCAGGCCAGACAGTGAAATTACCCATCTTATTATTTTTATTCCCCCATTTTGAAAATTCAATGTCAATCTCATTCGTGCCATCAGGCCCAATACTGGCAGTGGGATAATTAAATAATCCCACAACAACATTCTTATCCAGCAGATCAATCCGCCCTTCTACAAACCATTCATATTTTCCGAATCCTAAGTTTGTTGTAGTCCAAACCTCAGCACATTCCCACTTCTTTGTCGTTGACGAATACTTAATTTGTAAGTGAAGTTTGCCAAGAGCATCAACGAAGACATTATTCGCATTCCAGTTATTTGGCCCGGGACCCATTCCGTTTCCTGACTTTACATACCAGGTGTACCCCGAAAATGTTATAGTCTTAAGTGTGGCACCTACCAAAGGTCCCGATTTCAAAACATTGTTATCGGAATTTTGATCTCCGGAAATTTCATTCTTACTGCAGCTGATTAGTGGTAAGGTCAAGACAAAACAGAATAGACTACCTAAAAGATAATTTTTCATTGTCCAATATTTTAGAATGGTTTTGGAATAATTCATGCGGAAATTACAAATAATTCAATGCATTTTCAAGATTCTTAAAAATTTGTTTTTATAATCCATAACTTTATATACTCTTTAAAATGGATGAACCCCTCTTCACGAAATAGGGAGTATATTACATTTGAGGAACAGCTAAAGTATACAATGAGTAACAATTTAAGAGAATAGTTATGCTTGGATTTATTGGCAATCAATTTAGAAAACCTTCCGGATTAGTAGGAAGAGTCGTTTCCAGAATAATGGTAAAGGGAAATAGTCACGAATACGATCGGTTAATTCCTGAACTCGATATTAAAAAGAACGACAGGTTACTCGAGATAGGATATGGACATGGAATGGGAGTAGAACGAATAGCATCATATTATGATTGTAATGTATCCGGGATAGATTTTTCGGAATTGATGTTCAGGGAGGCCTCGAAAAGAAATCGGAAACATATCCAAAATAAAAGGGTTGAGCTCTATTTTGGCAACTTTCTAACATCTGAATTAGCTCAAAACCAATATGATAAGGTTTTTTGTTTGAACGTTATCTATTTCTGGGATGAGTTGGACAAACCATTTTCCAGGATAAAATCAATACTTAAGGATGGTGGTTTACTGTGTATGTATATGGCCCATCGTGATCTTCTTAATAAGGTCAAATTTACTAAGGATGGAATTTTTAATAAATATGATATTGCTGAAGTTGTTGATAAATTAAGATTTGCCGGGTTTAAAGAGATAAGTTACAATTTAGAGAATAGTGGTTACATCATTAAATGCAGAAGATCCTTATAAAATTCCCGGGCATTTTCCAGTCTTTGGAGAATTCCTTCATCAGGAATTTGTTTGGCTTTTTCTTCTTTCTCCGTTTTTTCAATCGCATCTTCCTGTTTTTTAATTATAGCCGGAGCCCTTTTGCTGTTCCAGGTTGGTTGATTGTCTACAATAAAATAAATTGGTGTCGTATGAGCAACTGCATTATTCTCGCAAAATACAGCTGCTGTCAGCCATTGACTATGTAAAAGCAGATGATCCAGAGAAACTTCAATAGAATCCTTCCTATCTGTATTAATTTGTTCTTTGACAACTCCATCACTATTGTAAACAACAATCTTGCTGATAACACCGATCGAAGAATCTGATATAGCTTTCACCTTTAATTTGCTCACGGAGCCTTTCGGTTTACTAATCTCTGAACCCGGAAGTTGTCCGTCTGCATCCAAAAACAGAGCCGGGCCATTTGAAACAAAAGTACGACCATTTTTCAAACCGTTAAACCATACGCTGGGAGAGAAATTTTTTCCAATATAAACAAAAGTCCGTACCTCGCCCATTGTCGATCCCCACGGAATATCGCTTCCTGCTGCAGCGGTTAGCCTGAAACCAAGATCAAGATAATCATAATAATCCAGTGTATTGATCCGTGCGAACTGAAGCAATTCGACAAAATCAATTTCACCTGTAGTAACATACCATGGGAAACCTCTTGGCAAATCACAGCCATTCCAAGAAAAATGAGCAAAACCAACCAGGGCACCTTCCTCCTGATGAAGCTTTTTAAAAACCAGATCATAGTAATTGTAATCCGCCTCACGAACAAGATGGTTTATGTTCAGGCCAATGATATGTCCGAATTCACTTCGCGGATCTTCCTGGCCCGATGCAAGACAAATGTTTCCCCTGCAAATCCGGAACTTCTCACCAAACCCCTCCTGCTTAAAATCATTGTTCGCATCCGAATGATGTCCCATCTCGAGGACATTTATCATGTGAACGTCCTCCGCAGTAGCATATTCAAGCAAAAATTCCCTGAATTCCGGCTTGTTTGTCGGATGATGAACATGTACATCACCCGAATACCAGCCCCGGCCGGGAAGATTTATCCACCGCCTCATAGTATAGGTTTTTGTGATGTCATTGTCTTTTTCGGATAGGATAAAATCTTCATGAACAGGTATATACTCATTTCCATGTTCTATTGAAAGGTGCCACTTGCCCGGAGATAAACGGATATTAAAATCACCCGATACCTGGTACATGACCGGGTCATTCCAGAAAGGAACAGACGACAGGGCCCCATAAACGAAACTCCTGTCATTGTTATTTCCTGATCCATTGGTTTTTCGCACCGGACCAGTCCAGTTTCTATCCTTACTAAATTCAATCCCCCTGTAAAAGTCGGATGTTTTGGAAATCGCCCCGGTTACCGAATTCAGCATGGGGGTATGAATGGTGCTGTCCTGGAGATTGGTGAGGCAAATCATGGCCGGTGTAATCTTACCCGTGGAGGCATCCTTGATCTGAAAATTTACATTGAGTCCACTTTCCTGTGAATTTTGGCCTGTAATATAATTTCCTGAAAAAGATATAATAAGGAAGATGCAAATAACGATCCTGTTCATTATCTATTGTAATTAAGTTCCGGCTTTAAATTTTGCCTGTCAAAAATAATATTTCAAAATTACTTTCCTTCCGAAACAGCCAGTCCGACAAATGAATCGGCGGTTCCATAATACAGAAACCACTTTTTCTTAAAATACACCAATCCTTCAGAGAATGTATCACCGGATTTATACTGTCCTGTAATTTCATGTGGAAGGGTAGGTTTTAAGATGCAGGTATCCCTTCTGCCGGCAAGCACCCAGGGCTCATCACTTTTAAACAAGGCGATAGCCACCGAATACATACCTTTCGGCAAGGCCGGGGTTCCGGTTCCATTTGTTGCATTTTTCCCGTTATAAAACAGGAGGATCCCTTTGTCCGTAAGAAGGGCTGGTGGACCACATTCGGTTAGTTCGCTGTCGAAGTAGCCGGGTCGTGGTTGCATACTATTTTTTAGCTCACCCTTTTCGTCAAGGAGGGGATACCAGTCGAGTAAATTTTCCGACCAGGCAAGATTGATAAATTGCTCGCCCCAATACATCCAGAATTTCCCGTTTACACGCGCAGCAATCAGGCGACCACGCTCCATTTTAGTAAGAATGGACCCTGATTTTTACCATTTATTCAGAAATTTTCCATCATATGCTATTGCAAAGGCGGGGCCGGTTTTTTTCCAGTGAAAAAGATCGGTGGAATAAGCGACCGAGAGATTAGGAACCTTCATATTCCAGGCCGTAAATGTCATGATGTATCTGCCGTCGGGTGACTCTGCAATTCTTGGGTCCTCGCATCCGCCCATTGTGTCATACAGGTTCAATGAATCATTCCCGGGATACAGGACTGGCTTAGGGAATTTTTTAAAGTGAATCCCATCCTCACTTACAGCAATGCCAATGCGCGAAGTTCTGCCACCAATCATGGCCTTGGGATTATCCTCGCAGCGCGGGAAAAGATAAACCTTCCCGCCGCGAACAATAGCTGCCGGATTAAAGACATCGGCTTTTTGCCATTGTACAATCATTTTTTTCTCCGGACAGAAAAATAAAAATGTTGAATCAGGACCGGCTACCGGATTTTCTGCGGGCTTAACAAAAATTCCCAATCCCCAGTCAGGCTGGGCAACTGACTGCATAACTGAGATTAACAGGTAAACGGCGAGGATTATTCGTTTTTTCATTCGTAAGCTGTTTGATAGATGAATAGAATTTTAGTCAGTATTCAGGGATTTTGTAACGGATGGCTTGTCAACAGGCCAATACAACGTCCTTTGTTGCCAACAGCGCAATAATAAAGATAATAGGTGTCATTTTCTGCATTATAGACAAGTGAAATCTTATGAGCATATTGTTTATCCAGGCCTCCGGGATGGCCACCTGCTTTATATAGAGGTTCAGGATGTGATGTCCAATGGATTAAATCACGAGAGAAAGCCACCATGATGTGGGCACCTCCTTTTCCAACTCCAAAATAAAACATAACCCAATGATCTCCATCACGGAACACTTTTCCATCCGAACAAAATTTGTCATCAAATTCACCCGGTCTGACACGAATCACCGGATTCTCCTTATGACGAACCCAGTTCAGGGCATCCTGAGACGTAGCGATTCCAATTTGCTCTATCCAGTCAGGCATATGTTTTGCATTGTAAAAATTATAATACCGACCCTCAAATTCAACAAGCCACGGCTGATAGATACAATCTTTTTCCCAATTTCCCGTTTCAGGTTCATGTACAGAAAGAATATACTGTTGTTTGGCACGTTTCCACGTCATGCCATCTTCACTTTCAGCAACTCCTTCGTAGCCCGGATCAATCTCATAACTACCCTGTTTGGCATAGCTGCCGTACAGTGTCAGAAACTTACCATTCAGCTTCTTCAAAATCCTCGGTGCCCTGACATCGTAGGAGGAATATAAGTAGGCACCTATCACGCAGCCCCCAAAATCGAATTCACCCTGTGGACCAAAACCCATGGCAAGTCTTGGGTTAGTCCATTTCAAAAGATCAGTACTCTCCATGACGAAGCTATTGTAGCCCTGCCCATTATATCCTATAAAACTCATGAACCAGGTGTCTTCCTTACCAGGAATCTGATAGATTGTCGGGACATCAAAATTTTGGAATTTTTCATATCCCGGGATCCGAAAATCAGAAGGGACAACTGATCCGGCAAAATAATGCCAGTTACGATAGGGCGCAGACCACTCATCCAGAGTAGCCTTGTCGATTGTATTATTCCCAGTGGTTTCCTGATTTGGATTTTTCGTGTCGCAAATTGAAAAATAGTCTTTATCGATTACTGATCGATTTTTGTCTTTTGTTTTCCACTCCAGTTTAATAATGTCACCGCCTCCAGCCTGAAAATACTGAACTTCAATTGAGTGCAATCCCTTTGCCAGTGCAATATCCATTGATTTTTCTTCAATGCCATGTAATCCATCGTTCGAGAGGATCTTCCCGGATAGAATCATCTTTGACCCGTCATTTGAACTAAGAATGAACTTATAGACGCCGGTTTCAGGAATATTCAGAAGTCCGGTGAATACAATTCCGTAATCATGATTACGCTTTTTCACAGACAAATCAATAGTTCCTGTAATCCCCGTTTCTAAAGCCTTCAGGGATTTAAAATCCGGCAGCTCACCCCAGGCTCCTTCAAAATATGAATACCTTAATCCTGATTTACAAGGATGATTATAAGACGATTGAAGAGGTATTTCCCTATAGAATATTTTTTCGGCTACCCCGCTTACGGCTTTTCCATTCAAAAAACATATCGCCTTAACAAGAAGAGTCGCCTGAGCTTTTACGGTGTTAACTCCATTTGCTGTTGGTGATTTATTTGTAGGAATAGAACCATCCGTTGTATAATGAATGATGCAATTCGGAATTTCCGTATGGATAATGAAGGATGCTTTATCGGTAAAGACAGTGTATTCAGCCTTAATTTCCGGTTCATTGTACACAACAACTTCATCACTTGTTTCCAGGACAATGACGGTTGCATATTTCCCTTTTTCAATTTTTGAAACATTTATTTTTTGATAATTTCCTGCAGATTCGACATTAAGTTTATGTCCTCTGTTAATCAGCTCATAGGCCATGTCTATTTTGCTTGCCAATCCAGGAATGCGGAGGATCCCATCTTCAGGGAAATCAAAAATATGCAGATAAATACGGGTTTTCCCCTCTGTTTTTTTAATTGTGCATCGTCCCCAGCCAGGATTTGTAAATGGGCTTGCCTGGGTACCATAGATTGCCTCTCCATTTATTTTCATCCATGATCCTATCTCCTTTAACCGTTCAATTGATGGATCAGGAATGAGACCTGCGGAAGTCGGGCCGACGTTTAGAAGGTAATTTCCACCTTTTGAGGCAATGTCGATAAGGTTACGAACAAGAACTTCTGAACTTTTCCAGTTGTGATCGTTGGCGCCGTAACCCCAGGTACCATTCATTGTCATACATGATTCCCAGTTTGTACCCGGGTATCCCATGGCAGGGATAAACTGTTCCGGAGTCTCAAGGTCACCCGCAATCCCTGCACAAAGCCGGTTATTTACAATTAAATCAGGATGTTCTGCAAGCAAAGGTGCGAACTTAGCTGCACGTTCTTTCGTCATTTCACAGGGTGTATCCCACCAGAGTATTTCCGGATTATACGAACTTAGTATTTCTTTAATCTGCGGTACGGATACTTCATCGAGATATTTGTCGAAAGCTCCTTCCTGAGACTTGTCCCAATGTCCTGAACATGCAGCACCTCCGGCATGATTCCAGTCCTGAGCCTGTGAGTAATACAATCCAAAGTGCATACCTTGTTTTTTACATGCTTCGGCCAATGACTTCACGATATCTTTTCTATATGGGGTGGCATCCACTACATTAAACGGATCTGCAGATTTAAACATGGCAAAGCCCTCATGATGCTTCGAGGTCAGGACGATATATTTCATTCCGGCCTCTTTCGCAAGACTTACAATATCATCGGCATTAAATTTCGTCGGATTAAATTTACCTGCAAGTGCCTTATAGTCTGCTACAGGAATTTTCATATAACACTGGATCCATTCCGTTGTTTCTCCAATTTTGGTTTGATGGTTGTTCCATTCCCCGGCAGGGATGCTATACAACCCCCAGTGAATAAACATTCCAAATCTTGCTTCTTTCCACCAATCCATTTTGTCAGACGATTTTGGTGCTGCACATCCACATCCGGGTATTTGAAAAAATAAAAGAATCACAAGAAAAAGATAATTCAGATTTTTCATTATTCGGGGAGTTGTTTAGTAAGATTTACGTATTACATTTTCTTTGTTAAGACAACACTAAATTAGTAATTAACCGGGAATATAGATTTCCTCCTTCTTTAGAGTTAATCCAAATATTGTTAGCTTGTTAAAAAACAGTAAATCTCATTTTTTTCTCTGCACTTTATTGTTAGTATTGCCGGCTTAACCAGTTATAAAATTACCCAAAGCAATCGTGATCATGAATATTAAAAAAGCAGGAATTGTAATTATTTCAACAATCATTTTGTCTATTGGCACCTTGCGTGCGGATGAGGGAATGTGGATGCTTCCACTTATTCAAAAGTTAAATATTAAAAAAATGTCAGAAACTGGATTTAAGCTCTCTGCCAGTGATATTTATAATATTAACAACTCCAGTTTGAAGGATGCTGTACTGCATTTTGGCGGAGGTTGTACGGCTGAAATAATCTCCAAAGAGGGTCTCGTTCTGACAAATCATCATTGTGGATACGGGTCAATTCAGAAACTGAGTACTGTTGATCACGACTATCTTCAAAATGGTTACTGGGCAATGAACCATGATGAGGAACTTCCTGCAAAGGGGCTGACTGTTACATTTCTGGATCGGTTTGAAGATGTTACGAATGAAGTACTTGATGCGACAACTGCCGCTGCAGATCCAAAGGCCAGGGAAGAAGCATTAAGAACCATTTCAGATAAGCTGACAACAAAGGCAGTAGGAACAAACAAATATCTAAAAGGAAGAGTAGTGTCATTTTTTGGTGATAATCAATATTATATGGTAATCACTAAGACTTACAATGATATCCGTTTTGTTGGTGCTCCTCCCTCATCAATCGGGAAATTCGGCGCTGATACGGATAACTGGATGTGGCCACGTCACACAGGTGATTTCAGCATGTTTCGTATTTATGCCGATAAGGACAATAATCCCGCAGATTTTTCAAAAGATAACGTTCCCTTTAAACCAAAGAAATTTCTGACTATTTCTTTGAAAGGTGTAAATCAAAACGATCCGGCTATGGTTATTGGTTATCCGGGACGAACTAATCGCTTTATGACCTCCTATGAGGTGAAAGAGACTAGTGAAATCACAAATGCAATCACGATCCTAGTCAGAGGTGTTCGTCAGAATATCTTAATGACTGACATGGTTTCGGATCCTAAAATCAGGTTACAGTATTCCAATAAATATGCCGGGTCATCTAATTTCTGGAAAAAAGCAATCGGCATGAACGAGACTTTTGAAAAGTTAAAAGTTCTGGAAAGAAGAGCAGCCGAGGAGAAGGTATTCACTGATTGGGTCTCTGCTGATCCGTCGAGGGTTCAAAAATATGGCAAAGCCTTGGATGATGTGAAATCTGCTATTGATGGAAGGGCTAAACTCCAGATTATCCTGAAGTATTATACCGAAGCGCTAAATTCGATCGAACTTACTACTGCTGCGAGTCGTTTCAGCCCGAAACCTGAAGGGGATACCAGAGAACCAAGAGGTGGCAGGCCCGGTCCGGTAATCACTCCTGCCGATTTCTATAAAGATTATAACCCGGCTACCGATAAGAAGGTTGCGAAAGCAATGATCGCTCTTTTCAAGGAAAAAATAGAAGCTACCGGTCTCCCCGAATTCTATAAAACAATAGACACTGAATTCCAAGGCAATATAGATGCGTATGTCGAGTCGATGTTTGCTAAATCCGTCTTTGTTTCAGAAGAAAAGCTCAAAGCAGCACTTGCAGGCGATAAAAAAGTTCTGGAGAATGATCCTGCTCTGTTTGCTTCAAAAAGTATCTTTGGCGCCACAACAAAATACAATAAGGAACTTGATAAGTACCGTTCATTGTATGCCCAGGGGCAAAAGCTTTACATTGCCGGTACGTTGGAGATGAAGTCAGGGCAGGCTATTTACCCGGATGCGAACTCTACGATGAGGATGACTTATGGAAAAGTTTTAAACTATTCACCTAAAGACGGCGTGATCTTCGATTATGTGACAACGCTCGATGGAGTAATGCAGAAGGAGGATCCAAAAAACTGGGAATTTGTGGTTCCCGCCAGGTTGAAAGAACTTTATAATGCTAAGAATTTCGGACAATATGCACTGAAGGATGGACGGATGCCTGTTGCTTTCCTTACAAACAACGATATTACAGGTGGGAATTCAGGTAGCCCGGTCATGAACCGTAAAGGTGAACTTATCGGGACAGCTTTTGATGGCAACTGGGAATCCATGAGCAGCGACATAATCTTTGAACCATTACTCCAGCGTTGTATCAATGTTGATATCCGCTACACACTTTTTATAATGGATAAATTCGGCGGAGCAGGTTATTTGCTCAACGAAATGAAGATTGCCAAATAATAGATATTCAATTTCCGGAAACGAAATAAACTGTTTGCAGGCAACAAAAAAGGCATTCCAATCGGGATGCCTTTTTTAACTTTTTTAAAGAAAAGATTTATTTTACAACCGCTTTTTTAGAGGCTTTATGACCTGTGACAACACTCTTTTTTGTTGTTGTTTTAGTGGTTTTTTTCTTTACGACTTTTTCAGTTTTTGCAGGTGATTTTGCTGTTGTCTTTTTAGATGCAACCTGGGCGTTTACTGAGAACAAACCTAATGCGAAAACAAAACTTAATAATAGTACTAACTTTTTCATAATTGAGAGTTTTAAATTGTTTACGGATCAAATGTATTTCTCCAATCATGAAGGTATTATGAAGATTAGGTCTTTAAAGTTTTAATTAACAATTGATAAGATATTTTAAGTTTGCAGGCTTAATTTAAGTGAACCACCCGATACATAGGAAGATTGGATTCTGCAAACTTTCCGGATAAAACCCTTGACTCGTCAATGCCTGCAGAAATGATTAAATTGACAGATTCTTCCACTTTGGAAATCATCAAGGCTAAATTACTATTTTCCAATTCTAAATTTTGAGGCATATTGATCTCAAGATTAATCCGTGTATTATCATGAAGAAAATCTATCAACTGATTAATCTCGCTTTGCGACATTTGGAAGATATACCATGTTTTTAATATAAATCTTGGATTAACCGAAGGGAACTTTGCCATTTCACATTGATTTGATTTCTTTTAATTTTAAAAACAGTATGGAAGCTGTCTCTTCAAAGGTCAGTTTTAAATTCTTAATGACTGGATTTGAAAAATTATCTTTTTACCAATTCATTGTAAAATCATTGTAAATTTAGTCAAATGGCGGGAAGAATAAACACGATCTAATCTGGAATTATTCTAAATTGGCAGCTGTATTGAAATATAAGACAGACGTACGTATTTTATGAATAAGCGTATAGAATTTTCTCATTATTCTAATTACTGAACTTTAAGTAAATAAATATTGTTCATTAACTGATCTTTTATTGTGCAATTGCATAGTTGGTTTAAAATTTCTAAGTTCAGAATAACCATTGCTATATAAGTATGCAGTAAAAATATTCGCTATAAAGAGGATTAGTATTTTATTTATATAATAGTATCTTCGCAAAATTCAGTCATGAAAATGCTGTGGAACAGATTATTAACTAAACATAATATAAGAATGAGAAATTTACTGATTACAATAGGTTTGATTATATTGACGTTTTCTTCATGTACTAAAAAAGAGGTTCAGCCTCCTGTTTTACCTTTGGTACAGCCTTTATCACTCAAGAGTCTAAGTATTCAATCAGAGTCAAAAGTTGTTCCAAACGAACTACTGATTAAATATAAGGACGGGGTGGATGAAAATAGAAAATCTTTAGTATTGGAAAGAATATCCGGGCATCATAAAGAGAAAATCTTTACTCATGCAATGGTGAAAAACGGTGACAAACAGGGTCTGGCTCTTGTAAGTATGCCTGGGAATGTTGATGAGGCTATTTCAAAAATTAGATCCCATGCTGATGTGGAATATGTTGAACCCAATTATATTTACACTCAACAGGCTGTTTCTAACGATACCTTTTACGGCTATCAGTGGGGGATGTTCGGTCCGTCTACTTCTCCTTCAAATCCAAACGGCAGTCAGGCTGCGGTAGCCTGGGCTTCTGGCCACACAGGATCCGGTTTGGTCTATGTGGGTATTATTGATTCCGGTTACATGTATTATCATGATGATCTTGGGGGCAATGCCGGGACTAATCCGGGAGAAATAGCAGGGGATGGAATTGATAATGATGGCAATGGTTATATTGATGATGTCTATGGATGGGATTTTAACTCAAATGACAATACTGTTTTTGATGGGATTGAGGATCAGCATGGTACACTTGTAGCGGGGATAATTGGTGCTGTTGGAGGTAATGGTACAGGTATTGCTGGCGTTTGCTGGAATGTAAAGTTACTAAATGCGAAATTTGTGGGACCACAAGGAGGAACGCTTGCAAATGCAATAAAAGCTATTGATTATTTCACTAACCTTAAGCTAAACGGGGTAAATATAGTTGCAACCAATAATTCATGGAGTGGAGGGGCTTACTCCCAGGCATTAAGAGATGCCATTGAAAGGGCAAATAAGGCAAATATTCTGTTTATTGCTGCCGCAGGGAACAATGGTATGAATACCGAAATCACACCGGTTTATCCTTCCTGCTATCCGAACTCAAATATTATTTCGGTTGCCTCGATCAATTCAACGGGAGCATTATCCACCTTTTCGAATTACGCAGAATCAAAGGTAGATATTTGTGCTCCGGGCGAGAATATCGCCTCCTGCATACCTGCACTGGACGTTAACGGGAATATTTTTTCATGGTACGGTATTTCGAGTGGAACCTCCCTGGCAGCACCCTTTGTAACCGGAGCAGCAGCATTATATGCCTCTCAACATCCAAATGCCAGAGCAAATCAGATTAAAGAGGCAATTCTTGATTCGAGAAAAGAGGTTCATGCCCTTGAGGCAAAGTGTAAGGCCCAGGGCATTTTAAATTTAAGCGAATTCTAACCTGTAATCAATATGAAACTATTCCTCACCGCTGCAGCCATTAGCGGGGCGTTGGCTGTCCTGCTGGGGGCTTTTGGAGCTCATTTGCTTAAACAAATGATTTCCGCCGATATGCTCGACGTGTATAAAACAGGAGTTCAATACCAGTTTTATCATACATTTGCATTACTTGGTGTTGGAATGCTGATAAATCTCAATCGAACGAAAATCCTGAAATGGTCTGGTTATCTATTTATTGCCGGAATTATTATCTTTTCAGGTTTTCTTTATCTATTGGCTTTAACAGGAATTAAAACACTTGGAATGATTGTCCCGATAGGTGGAATATCGTTTGTTGCAGGCTGGATCTGCTTGTTTGTTCATTTTTTGAGAATCAAAAATGAAGGCTCATAAGCGAATAATGCAGTTTATACTGATACTTTTTCTATCCTTTGCAACCTCTGTTTACGCGGGTGAAAGTCCCACATTGACTTTCCGTAAAAACGGTGAGGTCGTCAGAATGCTCTCCAGGGACGCTATAAATCAGCTAAAGGAAGAAATTCGAATAGTCACAGTTGACAATCCTACTGATTCTAAATTACATACTTATGAAGGTGTTTTGTTGGTTGCTCTGTTGGATCAGGTCTTTGGAAAGGACTGGAAAGTGTTTGATATCGTTAAATTTAAAACAAGTGACGGCTATCAGCCTGTT
Source organism: uncultured Bacteroidia bacterium (assembly GCA_903850335.1). Classification (GTDB taxonomy): domain Bacteria; phylum Bacteroidota; class Bacteroidia; order Bacteroidales; family Prolixibacteraceae; genus JAAFHB01. Next base: position 13,272 of record CAINLJ010000097.1, read on the forward strand.
ATTCCAACTGAAAGTGTTATGAAAGGCTGTGGGTTGATTTCAACTGCAGAAAAAGGATTTCAGGGATTCCAAAAATTGCAACGCATAAATGGAGAATTTGTCGATCCCGGACCTTTTTTCCTTGTCTGGGAAAATATTAATAACATACGATCAAAAGAGGATCCCTGGCTATGCTGGCCATGGCAAATAACTGAAATTGAGTTAACCAGCATTGCACGTGAGTACCCTCGTTCGGCTCCCCGGGATTTTAAAAGTAATGCCGCGAGAGAAGGATTTCTGGCTTTCAGACAACATTGCATCAAATGTCATTCAATCAATGGAGAGGGTGGCAATGTGGGCCCGGAATTAAACTACCCCACGAACGTTACTGAATATTGGAAGGAGGATTGGCTAGCACGTTTTATTGCAGATCCTCAAAGTGTCAGGGCAAACAGCAGGATGGTACCTTTTTATAGGGATGTAAAAGATCGTCAGGAAACTGTTGTTTCAATTATTGAATATTTGAGGGTAATGAAAGACAACAAGATTCAAGGTTCTGTGTTAAATAAGAATTAGGTATATTAGCCTGATTTTATTTATAACCTGGCATTAAACTGAAAGTAATTGCTAAAATAAGCCTGCCATGAATAAATTGACCAACCTTATAAGTAAAAGCCTTATAGTTTTAATAATTTTAGTAGAATTCTTTTCCTGTTCAAATACAAGGAATACACCCTTTCCGGAAGATAGAAATGGAAACTCTACTCCGGTTACAAAACCGTTAGTATTAAGTGCCTCGCATTCCCTGGTCGGAAAAGAATTAGACAAGGATAGTATCCGGCCTCCGAAAACGATGCATTTTGACTTTGAGAAACTTCCAGCTAAACCATTCAATCTTAATGATTTTAAAGACTTCAGTAAGCCGGCTCAAGCTAGAAAATTAGACTGGGATAATATACCTGATAGTATAATAAACCTGGATACAATCGCAGCAAGACCTTTTATAATGAATCAGTTAATATTACCAAAGCCGGTAATTATCAAGGCAGAGTTACCCAAATTGCTGGCTGGCACTACTTCAGGTATCCTTCATCTTGGCGAAGAAGAGGGTTTGCCTGGATCCAGTATTACTGCTTCACTTGTTGATAAACATGGCATCGTATGGCTGGCTACGGATAAGGGTTTATGCAGATATACAGGGGAACAATTGTATATCTACACATTTTTAGGAAGACAATTTACCGGAGGTTTTCATATTATTACACACATGGTTGAAGACCTTTCGGGTCGGATTTGGCTGGTGACTTCCGGGGATGGGATTTACATGATTGATGTTGATAAAAAGATTTTGTGGCACGAAAAGTTTCGACTCACAACCTTTGGATTGGATATTATCTGTGATCATTCCGGCAAACTATGGATCTCTGGTTCGGAAGATGGCATTTATATAATTGATCCTGAAAAATCGTCGATTAAAAAAATTCAGGCGTCTACAATCGGCAGAGATGCTAATTTTGCATTCGCATTAAAAGAAGATACTGAACATAATATTTGGATAGGAAACCTAAAGCAAATCAGTATTATTGGTCCTGAAAGAAATAAATTGAAGCGGATTGGAAATGCACAAGGATTTAAACTCTTCATAGGTTCTAATTTCACCGAGGATAGCCATGGGGATATGTGGATAGGATCCCTTTCGAATGGCATTAATTGTATTTCATTAAAAAACAGATCAATTATAACTTATGATTCAAATAATGGATTTCCAGGAAAAGGAATGAATTGTATTGAAGACCTGTCAGGCCAACTATGGTTTATGCAGAATGATTCTATATTCATTTTTAATAAACAAAAAACTGCTTTCAAAACCATCGTTACAAATGCCAATATTGGGAATTTATCTTTCCCGGTTGAGTTTAAAGATCCACATGGGAATATATGGGTTGGATCTTCGGATAAAGGGGCAATTGTTATTGATCCGGCAGGTCCGCTTCCGGAACATTTGAACAATAAAAACGGATTGGCTGATAATGATGTATGGAGTTTATTTGAAGACAAAAAAGGATATTTCTGGATCGGAACTTACAATGGGATTAATATATATGACCCCAAGGAGAGAACTATGCGGTTAGTCGGCAAACAACAGGGACTAATTAATTCATTCACAAGAATCTTAACTGAACTGGATAACGATAATATCTTTGTTGGTACACGTGAGGGCTGTTCCATAATCAATATACAAAAAAATACCTTAACCAACTATGGTAAAGAACAAGGAATTCAGGATTTTTGTATAAGTGGCATAAAAGATACTTCCAACAACTTCTGGGTAGTTGGAAGAATTGGAATACATATCTTTAATACAGCTACCAATTCAGTAAGGCGAATGACTAAATCAGGCGGATTGTTATCAAACGTTATCTGGGGACTTGTTGATGACAAGCGTGGTAATTTCTGGGCTGCGTCTGATAGTGGAGTTATGGTAATTAATTATGCAGCAAATACGATTAAGTTTTTACGCGAAAAAGAGGGGCTTTGCAGCAACACAGTTTGGGAAATAGGCATGTTTAATAACCGGGAAATTTTTATAGGCACTGCAAAAGGCATTTCAATTGTTGACATCAATAAGAATACGATTACGAATATCACTTCCAAAGAAGGACTAATTCCAGAAAGTATCTTTTCAACGATGGCGTTAAAAAATAAGGTTTATGCAGGATCCGAAAATGGACTTATTGTAATTTCAAGACCTGATACTCTTGATAGTGCAGAAAAGAAAAACGCAAAATGGAGCTTCGTAAACTATGATAAAAAAGATGGATTTCCATTTAGTGATTACAACCAAAACACAATCCTGGCAACCAGTAACAACCAGATCTGGCTTGGAGTTTCCCCTTTCCTTACAATAATCACACAAATACCTAAAATCGATTCAATACCTCCAAAAGTTTATATAACCGGGATAAGCATCATGGATGAACCATCAACCTGGAAAAATATGGCACAGCCTTTCAACATCCCGGTAGGTTTAGAACTGCCTTTTGACCGGAATTCAATTAATTTTTCATTTAGTAATGATAATGCATTAGGGAGGGGGAAAATTGTTTACCGGTATATTCTTGAAGGAGCAGAAAAAGAATGGTCGGAGATCAGCAATAAATCTATTACAAAGAACTATTACAATCTTTCACCCGGCAAGTACAACTTTAGGGTACGCACTAAGGGATTCAATGGAATATGGAGTGAACCGACGGAAATGAGCTTTACTATTCTTCCACCATGGTGGCAAACCTGGTGGGCTTATTGTTTTTATAGCCTGATGTTTTTGGCAGCTGCCTATACTCTAAATCATTTTCAGAAACAACGATTGATTCGTATCGAGAGGCTAAAAGCCGAAAAGAAAGAGCTCGCTCAGGCAAAGGAAATTGAAAAGGCATATAAGGATCTTAAGGCCACTCAGGCTCAGCTTATTCAATCGGAAAAAATGGCCTCCCTTGGGGAACTTACTGCCGGAATTGCGCATGAGATTCAAAATCCTCTCAACTTTATCAATAATTTTTCTGAGGTAAATAAGGAGTTACTATTAGAGGTGAAAGAAGAAATGGAGAAAGGAATATCCGACGAAGTCAGGACACTTTTGAATGATGTAATCGAAAATGAAGAGAAGATAGTTCATCATGGCAGACGTGCAGATGCAATTGTAAAGGGGATGTTGCAACATAGCAGAAGCAGCACAGGCATTAAAGTCCCAACCAGCATCAATGCCCTTGCTGATGAATATTTGCGATTAGCTTACCATGGTTTGCGTGCAAAGGATAAGTCGTTCAATGCAACTATGAAAACAGATTTTGATGAATCAATAGGAAAAATCAACATTATTCAGCAGGATATTGGACGTGTTGTTCTTAACCTGATCAACAATGCTTTTTACGTTGTGAATGAAAAGAAAAAACTACATGGAACATCTTATGAGCCAATCGTGACTGTAGCTACGAACCATTTTGGTGATACTATTACAATCACAGTTTCAGATAATGGGAATGGTATACCCGACAAAATACTCGATAAGATCTTTCAACCTTTTTTTACGACCAAACCTTCCGGAGAGGGCACTGGTCTGGGGCTGAGCATGAGTTATGATATTATTAAAGCGCATGGAGGTGAGTTAAAAGTAAATACTATTGAAGGGGATGGAACAACATTCACCATTGAATTACCCGTTATTGTCTGAATAAATAAAAACCAATATCAAGGATGAAACATTTAAATTGTGTGCTGTTTCTGCTTTTTGCAATCAGCGGAACGGTGTTGGCTAAAGCGGATAAGAAGGAAAACCTTAACGACAAAACTAAGGCTAAAGTTGATACTACAATTTCCAGTTCTTTGGTTGATGGATTGAAATTCAGGAGTATAGGGCCAGCCTGGTGTAGCGGGCGAATTGCCGATCTTGCCGTAAATCCTAAAAATTCGAAGGAATATTATGTGGCTGTGGCAAGTGGAAATGTCTGGAAAACTACAAATAGCGGGACTACCTGGGAACCTGTTTTCGATAAATACGGGGCGTATTCGATTGGAGTGGTAAAACTTGACCCTGGTAATCCAAATGTTGTCTGGGTTGGGACCGGCGAAAATAATCATCAGCGTTGTCTGGGTTATGGCGATGGAATTTACAAATCGGTTGATGGAGGAAAGTCTTTCAAAAACATGGGTTTAAAAGAAAGCCGGCAAATAGGTGGGATAGTGATTGATCCAAGAAATTCGAATACTGTGTTTGTCGCCTGTGAAGGTTCGGTGTGGGGCCCGGGTGCCGAACGGGGTCTTTATAAGACTACTGACGGGGGAGTAAAGTGGGAAAAGGTATTGTTCGTAAGCGAAAATACGGGCATCAACAACGTTGTGATGGATCCATCGAACCCTGATATCCTCTACGCTACTTCGGAACAACGTCGCAGGCATATTTATACAAAGATAGGTGGCGGTCCCGAGTCGGCAGTTTACAAATCAACAGATGGCGGTAAGAACTGGCACAAAATTATAGAAGGCCTTCCAACTGTCGAAATGGGCGGAATGGGCATTGATATATCACCTGTGAACCCCAATATAATCTATTTGATTTTGGAAGCACAACTCGGCAAAGGTGGATTTTACCGATCTGCCGACAAAGGCGAAAGCTGGACCCGAATGAGTGACTACAGCAGCAGTGGTCAGTATTTTAACGAGATCGTTTGCGATCCGGCTAATGCAGATAAGGTTTATTCTACCGAAACAGTTACCAAAGTTACTATTGACGGAGGAAAAACATGGTCTGTACTAGGTAATAACAAACGTCATGTTGACGACCACGCCATGTGGATCGATCCTAAGGACACCGAACATTTTTTGATAGGTGGGGATGGTGGGCTCTATGAATCATGGGATGGTGGTAAAAATTATGATTTCAAGGAAAATCTTCCGGTCACCCAATTTTATCGCGTGAACGTCGATAACGCACTGCCATTTTATAACGTCTACGGAGGAACTCAGGATAATAACTCGATGGGTGGTCCGTCAAAATCAACTTCAGATGGTGGTGTAACTAACGATGAATGGTTTATTACGGGAGGTGGTGATGGATTCTGGATCGATGCAGATCCCAATGATCCAAATATTATCTATACGGAGTCGCAATATGGCGGAATGAATCGTTTCGACCGTAAAAGCGGCGAAAGTATCAGCATCAAACCCAGGGAGGGGAAGAGTGAACCTGCCTATAAATGGAATTGGAATACACCGCTTTTTATAAGTAAACACTCCCCTCAACGGTTATATACCGCTGCAAATAAAGTGTTTAGAAGTGATGATCGTGGAAACTCATGGAAGGTTATCTCAGACGACCTGACCACAAAAACAGATCGGAATTCTTTTCCTGTCATGGGTAAATTCTGGAGTGCCGAGGCTGTATCCAAAGATGTTTCTACTTCTCAGTGGGGAACGATAGTTTCTCTGGAGGAATCGTCGCTTAACGCAGCTTTGCTTTATGCAGCTACGGATGACGGGGTTATTTCTATAACAGAAGATGCCGGAGCAACATGGAAACAAAACAAATCATTTCCAGGTATTCCGGAATACACCTACGTAAGTGATCTGAAGGCAGATCGGTTCGATGTCAACACAGTTTATGCAGCCTTTGATAATTTGCAACGTGATGATTTTAAGCCCTACCTGCTGAAAAGCACGGATAAGGGAAAAACATGGGAATCCATTTCAGGGAATTTGCCCGCTAACGGATCTGTTCATTGTATTGAACAGGATTATTTGTCTCCAAACCTTTTGTTTGCAGGTACGGAATTTGGACTGTTTTTCACTATCGATGGAGGGAAAAACTGGGTTCAGTTAAAATCCGGACTGCCGACTATTCCTGTATATGACATTGCCCTGCAAACACGTGAATCTGATCTTGTTCTGGCAACTTTTGGACGTGGATTTTATATTCTGGATAATTTTAGTCCGTTGCGTGACCTCTCTTTGGAACTGGCAAATCGGGACGCGTACATTTTCAAGCCAAAGATTGCAAATTTGTTTATTGAAACATCTGCAAGGGGAAATCAGGGCAGCACCTATTTCCTCGCCAAGAATCCCGATTATGGCGCAACGTTCACCTATTATCTCAAGGATGTACCAAAAACAAAAGCTGAACTGCGCCGGGAAAATGAAAAGAAATTATTCAAGGAAGGAAAACCCATTCCTCAGCCTACCTGGAGGGAATTGCAACTTGAAGAAGCAGCTGAACCCGCCCATCTTATTTTTACGATCACATCCGAAGATGGAAGCGTTATCCGTCGTCTTACAAAGGCACCATCGAAAGGAATCAATCGAATCACCTGGGATCTCCGGTATGCAGGGACCAATGTGCCGGCAGCCAATAAATTTGATCCTGTAAAGGAATCGAAAGGGAGTATATTGGCAATGCCCGGGAAATACAAAGTTGGATTGAGTATATGGGTTGATGGTAATGAGAAAGAGCTGGCAGGCCCTGTCGAATTTGCCTGTCAGAAGCTCAATCAGGCAACTTTACCGGCATCCGATTACAGTGAAGTGGTTGCATTCGAGAACAAGGTAACCCGGTTATCTGCCGAAATCAATGGAGTGAGCCAGCTGACTAACGACATGATTTCTAAGATCGAAACTATCAAACAGGCAATTTATGCAACGCCGGCAGCCGATCAGAAGCTAATGGATGTTGCCCGCAAACTGGGAATTCAACTTGAAGCCCTGAAGTTTAAGATGGATGGTGTAAAACCCAAGGCAAGCTGGGAGGAAATTCCCCCGGCCGAAATTCCTGTGACCGTACGTTTGGCAAATATAGTGGAGGCTCATTCCGCTTCAACATCTGCAATTAGTAGTCTGGAAAAAGGTGATCTGGCCATTCTTGAGGAGCAGTTTCCACCAATTTTGGAAGAATTAAGAAAAATTGTACAGAAGGATATTCCGGATTTGGAATCGACTTTAAACAACGTCAATGCGCCCTGGACCCCGGGACGCTTGCCAGCCGGGAAATAGCGTATAATTCTGTCAAATGGCAAAATGAAAAATTCAGAGTTGTTTCGTCTTTACCGACTGCTGTTTGAAAATTATTTTTGAACCATGTTCCGTGAGGAACAAAATATAGGTAGAAATGATTTACAAGGGTAAGCCGTCCCGGATGGGACGGTTTATTACTTTATACGTTTATATTAAGAACATAATATGGCAGGTATTTATTTACATATTCCTTATTGCAGAAGTAAATGTCATTATTGCGACTTTTACTCGACAAGTAATATGAGCAGCATCGAAAAATTAGTGGTATCCGAGAAAAATGAACTGGTTTTGCGAAAGCAATATATAGGTAATGAGATCGTTGAGACAATTTATTTTGGAGGAGGGACACCTTCTGTCCTGGCTGCCATTCAGGTGAAAGACATTCTCGAAGTAATATATGCTAATTTTAATGTAGTCCCGGATTGTGAGATTACGCTGGAAGCAAATCCTGAGGATCTGGCAGAGCCTTATCTGTCAGAGTTACGTCTGGCAGGCATTAACCGGTTAAGTATAGGTATTCAAAGCTTTAATAACGAGATGTTATCCTATCTGGGCCGCGGACATGATAATTCCACCCTTGTAAATAAGATTAAAGCTGTCAGAAATGCAGGTATAGAAAATGTTTCTATTGATTTAATCTACGGAATTCCCGGGTTAAGTCTTGAGAATTATCTCACTTCCTTAAATGAAGCCATGCAACTGGGCATACAGCATATATCTGCTTATTCGTTAATCATTGAGAAAAATACATTTTTTTATAAACTGTATAAAACTAACCGTCTGAAGGAGGCGCCTGATGATGTAGTAGTTGCTCAGTTTAATGCAACTATTGACACACTGGCGCAATATGGTTTTTCACATTACGAAGTCAGTAGTTTTGCCCTTGAAGGGTTTATGTCCAGACATAATTCATCCTATTGGGAAGGGAAAAAGTATCTTGGAGTTGGTCCTTCAGCACATAGCTTTGATAGCATTTCAAGACAATGGAATGTCAGCAGTATAAAGAATTATATACTCAATATGGAGAATGGTAAAGATTATTTTGAAATTGAGATATTATCTGAGGCAGACCGGTACAATGAATATCTGTTAGTAGGATTACGTACTGCAAAGGGGATCTCTGCAAATTATATTGCAGAGCAGTTCAATGAAAAGATCAATAATTATTTTGCAAGGGAGCTCCAGAAACTTAACAGCAAGGATTTTATCTCAGTTAAAGACGACCGGGTTACCTTAACACGCAAGGGTATTTTTGTTTCTGATATGATTATTAGAAGTCTTTTTTTCAATTAGGGATTTTAGGAAAAATCGGATAGGCTGTGGAATATTTTTTCCAGGAATCGAAAAATGGAATCATCTCTGGAAAAATGATGGGTATGTTAATAGGATTGAAGAGGAATCTGAAGAAAAAGTTATAATAGATATTGGTATTATCCTTATATTATTCTGAAGAATTATTTAAAGTTCGGTCTTGATTTTTAGTTAAGAATTGCTTTACTTTATGATGCCAATTACTTAATTACATTTTAATCAAATGAAGAAGAAACTGATCTCCACAGCTTTATTCGTTTTTTGTGCTTATTTTACTATTTTTTCTCAAAATAGTAATCATGGTGCTAATAAAGGGCTAACAAATCAACAAAAGGAAAACATTTCTAAGGAAGTTAGGAAAACGCTGGATAAATGTTTCGATGCGATGACCAGGTTGAATGTTGATGCATTGATGGATTGTGCACTACAATCATCTGATTTCCATTACATCGACGGTGAGGGGAATTTATTTGACTATGCAGGTATGAAGAATGAAATTTCACAATGGTATGGAATGCTATCATCTCAGAAGTCGGTTGTAGCCAAAAGTGAAATTATAGTGGTTAGTAATGAAGTAGCAGAATACATATCTCAAGGTACTCTTGAATTGACATTAAAGAATAATAAGGTGCTTTATCTTTCACCCTACAGCCTGTATTTTAATTTAAAGAGAATCAATGGAGTATGGAAAGTATTTCATTGTCAGGAATCACATTATCAACCTCAGAAAAAGGGAGAAAAAGGTCTGCCTGCAAAAAAATAGAAATTGACTATTATACCTGATCTCATTTTAACTTCTAAACTTAATAGTAGTTTCAAATATGAATATGACATTGTAGCTTGTTGTATTCCTCAATAAACGTGTTTGCAGTAAATTTAAGGCGACACGAAAACGATTTCTGTTTTAGACAATTATTTTATTGACAGTTTGTGCAGCTTACATGATGATCGGGATGTATCGGAGCTTAGCCGTTTGATGGATTTTTTAGTAATAGGTTTTAGAGTTTCAGCTGAGAGAGGATTTTTGGTATTTACTTGTTGTTTTTTAGCCGAATTTTATTAGTTTTATTCCACTAAACAAAATAAAATGGAAAACAGACAAAAAAAGACAATTTTCGCAAAAGCTCCGAGTTGGCTATTTGCAGTATTAATCTTAATATTAGCTTACATTGTTCTTTTCATTACTGATTCAATCTGGACTCCACATACTGACACCGGACTAAAAAGCTATTTAATAAACGATGTTATTATTGCATGTGGTTGCTTTTTTATTGTCAAATCAAATCCGAAAAGTATTTGGTATGTACCGCTAATTTGTAATGCGCTTCTTATTCTTCCATCCTTTATTGAGCCAAATTTCTGGAATAATTGGAAGGTAATGATTTGTGCAAGTTTGGCATTTTCTATAGTTGTTTCTATTATAGCAGCACAACTAGCTAAATCGAGACAAAATAATTAATGGTTTTGTACTCAAAATAAACTTATTGCTAACAGCAATTACCCAAAAGTGGCGGTTCAGTGGTGCAATCAGGTTTTGTCCTTCTATCAAAGTTTGTGAGTGGTTGACAGTGAAGTTCTTCAAAATCGCCACTTTCGGGTAGCCGCAAAACATTACAATTCATTCTAATGTAATCACTTTATTGATTTAATTTTGCTGGCAAATAACTTTGCCAGGATAAATCCGGTAAGTGTAATTGCAAGTGTGCCGATTACAACTGTCAAATCTTCGTGAAACGGACTTCTGAAAGCGAGCAAATTGCCTTTTGTAAAATAGATAGGAGATAGGCTCATCCAGATGATAATCAATACTCCGACAATCACACCAATAATTGCATCAATATTTCGTGCCGTCTTTGACAAATAACCAAGAAGAAACAGGCCAAGCATTCCGCCGCTGAAAATAGAGGCGAGCATCCACCAGGCATCCAACACACTTTCAACACCTATAAGGGATAAAGCGATAGTTACACCCAACGCGCCTAAGATCATTGATGAAGAATATAGAACCTTCATCGATGACTTTTCAGTTGCCTGTTTATTGAAGAATCTCCTGTAATAATCGGATAAGATAATTGTAGCAGTTCCGTTTATATTGGCAGAAATATTGCTCATTCCGGCGGCAAAAATTGAGGCAATCAATAGTCCTTTAACACCGTCCGGAAGTGCTGTGGCAATAAAATACGGGAAGATTTTATCTCCTGCCCCGGGAACTTTAAGCTCAGCAGGCAATAAATCAGGCTGTGCGGTGTAGTATGCAAAGAGGGCTGTTCCGATATAGAATAGAATTAATGATAAAGGAATATATAAAAAATAGCCAAATAGTGCCGAGGATTTTGCTTCTTTGTCTGAACTGGTCGTCATATATCGTTGTACATTATTCTGATCGATACCGAAATTCTGAAGGTTCATAAATAACCCATACATCAAAACCACCCAGAAAGTTGAATCTTTGAGGCTGGAGCCAAAGCTTCCCAGGCTGAATTTATCGTTGGCAGCAGCAATTTCAAAAATCTGATGCGGGCCACCTGGCATTGAAAATGTTAATATGATTGCGCCGGCAACTGCCCCGATCATAAGTATCATACCTTGTATCGCATCTGTCCAGATAACTGCCTGAATACCTCCAAGCATCGAGTAAATTGTTACAGTTATTCCGGTAACAATAATTATAATTTTTAAGTTCCACCCAAATAAGGCATTTAATGGTAATGCCAGTAATAAGAGAATTGCTCCCATATGCATCACCTTTGTTAAAATGTAACATATAGATGCATAAATGCTTGCCCAGACTCCAAATCGCACTTCAAGGTAATGATAAGCCGAAATACTACCCAGGCCCCGATAAAGAGGAACGAAAAACCGGACAGAAAGAATCGCGGCAATTGGAATTGACAGGCTAAATACGAAGGCATTCCAGTTCGACATGTAAGCCTTTCCGGGAAGGCCTAAAAAGCTTATACTGCTTAAAAAAGCCGCAAATAATGAAAATCCGACTACCCATCCTGGTAGTTTACCACCTCCTGAAGTAAACAGTGATGATGTCTTGTTCTTACGGAAGAAACTTGCACCAAAAAGTACACTACCCAGGGTAAGTACAATAAAGACAATAAGATCCGGAACAGATAGTTTCATAGGTCTAGTCTTGTTTGATTTATAAGCGAATAAGTTTATCTTCTGGATTAATGAAGGTTAGTATTGGCATAAAAATAATATTTTTATTTGCATCCTGTTAAAAACTATTCGAATCATTAGCTTTCTAATGAGTTATATAAGGTTTGGTTCTCAAAATAACCTTTTAATTCCTCAGGCACCAGATAGGAATAACAAAATAACCACCAATCTTCATATTACAAGTTCTACTTCCTTGTTTGGCAGCGTTTTACTTCCTGATTTAGTAAAGCTCAATGATAGTTTTAATCAGGAGAGACATTTAATTCGATTAAGCATAAACGAACTTTATTGAAGATGTTTAAAGGAAGAATCAAAGGGCATCCTTTAACTCCAGGCGTAAAAAAACACCTCCAGATAATCTCTGAAGGTGTTTTGACAGAGTATGATAGTTCCTATTTTTTTAATATCCAGGCTCCAGCATTTTTATCTTTCAATACCTCTAGCTGCACCTTAGCCTGACTGAATTTTGCATATCCCAGTCCGACTCTGAAAGGTTCTGATTCACCTATGATTATTGCTTCAACCCCTTGATTTTTAAGTTGATTTAATTTTTTCTCTGCCTCGGTTTTATTTTTGAATGAGCCTAATACAAGGTAATATTTTACGGCTTCAGAACCTGAAGTCGTTGCTGAAGTCACCGCAGGCTCACTTTCAACTTTGGGTGTACTAACTTTAGGCGCTTTTTCTGCCTTTGAAGCAGCAATAGTTTTTGGAGCTGCTTCAACCTTTGGAGGAACAACAACCGTAGGTGCTTTTTCGATCTTTGGCTCAGCAGTGACTTTTGGAACAATTTTCGTCTCAGACTTCTTAGCAACCGTAGGTGATGGTTCTGATAAGGATTCGTGTGCCTTAGTGGAACTATAGTCTTTGGAGGCATATGGTTTACCATCCGAGTAATCACCGGTTTGCTGCCTGACAGATTCCCCTCTTACAAATCCAGGTATAAAGATTTCTGTCCTTCTGTTTTCACGGTTTTGCTCAGGAGTACATTTGGCTCCGCCGATACCCTTGTGTATCAATTGTGTTTTTCCATATCCGGTACCTTTAATTCTGGAGATTTCTATTCCCCTGGAGACAATATAATTAACCGCCGATTTAGCCCTCATTTGTGACAATCTCAGGTTATAGGTTTCAGTACCGCGGTCATCAGTATGTGAACCCAATTCAACTTTCATTCCCGGATTTTCTTTCATCAACTTAACCAGCCGATCCAATTCTGTTGCCGATTCAGGCAATATATCCCATTTGTCAAAATCATAATAGATATTCTTCAGAGCGATTTTCTGATTTACAAGGATATCCATCCAGATTGTATCACTGACAATTCCAGAGTTATTCATTTTACATTCCATCAGGATTTTTGTCTTATCTGGATAGCCAAAAGTACTGGCTTTAACCTCACATTTATTAGTAATACAAGGCATGCATGGCACCTTGCCGTTAGTATCGGTAATGTAATAAAGACTATCACATGAAACAATTTTCACACCAGGAATTGGACGGCGGCTTGACTGATCAAATACATATAAGAACCTGCATTTGGGAAGTGCCTCGATAACAGGTCTTTTAATCCTTTTAAAGGTAAATTTATAGATATCATCATCACCTTTCCCTGGCCGGTTCGAGGTGAGGTAACCAAACTCTGCACCAGGTGGAATTGTCATCGCAAAATCATCATACTTTGTGTTTATCGGGCTGTCGAAATGACCAATTTCATTATACTCGGAAGGGAATTTCGTATAATACAGATCAAATCCGCCGTTCCCAAATCTCCCTTTGGAAGAGAAGATGAGGAATTGTCCGTTGAAATGGTGATCGGTCAGAAATGCAAATTCTTCCTTTCCTGATGTATTTATTTTAGGACCAAGGTTAACTGGGATTCCCCATTTCCCGTCTTGTCTCACAGAAAGGTAAAGGTCTGTTTCTCCAAATCCTCCCGGCCTGTCGCTGGAAAATACCAAGGTATCGCCCGATTCCGTGACTGCAGGATGTCCAACTGAATATGCAGGATTGTTATAAGGAAATTCGGAAACATGTTTCCACTTTCCATTGATTCGTTTGGCAATAATAATTCGAAGCCTGTTGACCTCAATATGAAACGGCTTTGCTTTAACAGATTGGTCGTTATAATTTTGTGTGACGAAAAGTTCACCTGTTTTTGGACAATAAGATACAGGGCCATCGTTAAACTGTGTGACAAATTCTTCGACCGGCTCACGTTTGCCCATAATGTCACCAATCGAGTCAATTGGTGCCATATACAAGTCGTAGAACTCCTTATTCCTTAAAGTCCAGTCAGACTTTTCCTTCAGTTTATCATTAAAAGTTGTAAAGTAAATGGTATCCTGTATTACAAACGGGCCAAAATCACTATGGATTGAATTAATCCCAATTTGAGATATTTGAAGAATCGAATCGTTAAATAGCCGGGAATCCTTATTTTGAGAAAAGGCGACTGAGGAGCATCCGATCAGAATTAATAATAAAAAGTTATATTTTGCAGATAGTAAATTCATTATAGCTATAATTTTAAAATCCTAAGGTTAAATTTCCGTCATCTTCGTATAGGTTAACAACTAAAAATATCTTGGTGAAACATATCTGCGGTTTGAATAGGTAAACTCATAAGAGATCATTATTTCATGGACCCCGTTATGAAAGTTCTGAAGATCAGTGGTTGTGAAATCATAAGCATATCCAAACCGTAGATTCTTATTAAAAATCCATTGGGCAACAGCCCCGATTGCATCACCCGAGCGATACATACCTCCGATCCAGAATTTCTCTGCGAGCAATAAATTAGCAGATAGATCGTACTGAAACGGAGCCCCTAAAACGGTTTGTGTCATAAAAGTCGGTTTAAATTTAATATTATCTGTTAGTCTAAACACCATTCCACCCGCAAAAAACAAATGGCGTATTTCAGAAGTTGTAGTATACGCATTATTTGCATTTATTTGATAGTTTCCTTCAATAATCCTTGGTAATGAAAGACTTAGATAATATTTTTCTGAAGAGAGGTATAAGCCAAATCCAAAATTGGGCATAAACTTATTCTCAATATTGGTCTGGTATACCGGATCAGATTGGTTATCAGGGTATTGTGAATAAGCAGTAAGGTTATTACTATAGTTCGTAAACCCTGCTTTGATACCAAAACGGAGTGTCGTAATATCTGACAATAAGACCTGATAAGAATAATCAAAATTGACCGAAAGCCTCTTTTCAAGTCCTAAATGATCCAGGACTACATTCATACCAAGCCCTACATTCTCTGACCTTAGAGGAGTCTGGAAAGAAAAAGTCTGGGTACTTGGGTGCCCCTGAAGACCTACCCATTGTTCCCTGGCTAATGCTGTCACTCCAATCGATTTCCATGAGCCGGCATAAGCCGGATTAATGGTCTGCAAATTGAAGATATACTGAGTATACATAGGATCTTGCTGAGCTTTAGATAAGAGTACTCCCATCGTCATCAGCATCGCCAATGCTATCTTTTTTATTAATCTCATAGTCTCTGATCTATTTATTTAAGAATAGGAATCCTGTTAATACTTTGCTGCTATTTAATCTCAGTATATAGTAATAAGTTCCGACCGGTAAATTTTTGTCACCGATAGTTAACTTATTATCTGAGCGTCCATCCCACCAGGCCGCCGTTTCGTTACCCCAGTAGTCGACATCCCCGTAATGGTCTTTCTTGTAGACAAGATTTCCCCATCGGTTGAAGATCTCAATAACCGGATCTGCATAATTGTATAAACATCTGATTTTGAAGTAATCGTGAATTCCATCACCATTCGGTGAGAAGGAATTTGGAACTTCAACAGGGCAATTTGGATCCTTTTCTACCACAATCTTTACAACTGCAGTATCGCATAAGGATGGTATCCCGTTATCACAAATCTGATATATAAATGTATCGGTTCCAATGAAATCAATCACAGGCTTATACGTGAATTCGCCATTTGTTTGTAAAACCAGAGATCCATGAGTGGTAGTTTGCAGTGGTATTGTATTAACAGTTACATGATCACCATCGGGGTCATAATCATTGGAAAGAACGTTGTCTGTTAATGGCTGATCTTCTCTAGCTAAATAATTATCGTCAACAGCAACCGGCGGATGATTTACATGAACTATCGTGAGAATCATTTGGTCTGTTGATGTACCACAAGGCGCAGCCGATCCAGCTGTTAAGGTTAACGTTATTGTTCCGGTTTCAAACGGTGCCGGTGTGTAGGTCGGGGCCAGCGTTTCAGCGTTTGTCAGTTTCCCCTTACCATTGGTTGTCCATAATACTGAGTTCGCATACTTTACTGAGGCAGTACTCACATTGAACACAGAATCTTCGCGAATTGTTACATCAGCACCTGCATTTGCTACTGACCTATGAGTGATATTCAGCAATATTGAATCTTTGATCATTGGACATGATGCACCCTGACTAACGTTTAACGTCAGGGTTACCGAACCACGCGAAATGTCTGATTCACCTGGTGTATAAACAGGGTTCAGCATATTGGAATTATTAAAATAACCAGTTCCGTTTGAAGTCCAGCTTAAAGAGGTAATATTGGTCGCGGACGTTCCCTTTATTTCAAAAGCATCAGATTCACAAATCCGGCCGTCAATACCGGCGTAGACCGTTGCAGGTGCCGGCTGGGTGATTATAACCGGCAGATCAGCGGTGCAACCATTTGAGTCTGTAACCCGGATTGTGTAATTGCCGGATTTCAGGTTTGAAATCAAATTTCCGGTAACCATTGCGTTTGTTCCTCCTTGCGGTTCTGAAGCAACAGAATAGGTGTATCCCGGCGATCCACCTAAGGCAGCTACAATCACACTTCCCATTGACGCACCATTGCATGATACATTGGTTTGGTTTGTCAGGGCCAGCGTTAACAACGGTGGGTTATTGATACTAAAATTGACAGTGTAGATACAACCGTTTGTATCAGAGACCGTTACAGTATGATTTCCCGGAAAGATATTGATGAATGAACCGTTTGCCATCGATGTGGCTCCATCCAGTGAATAAGCGAGTGTGCCTGTGCCTCCGGTTCCGGTCACAATAACAGCTCCTGATCCGTTATGGCATGAAGGGGATGTCAAATTCGTGATGATTGCAGTTAGTGTACTTGTTGAATTGTTTATGCGGAAAGTTGTTGTAGCAGGACATACCCCATTTGATGTTGGAGTATAGAAGCCTGCAATCAACCCTGTGAAGACAGATCCGGATGGTTTGGTAGTACCACTTAAAGTAACTGTACTTCCATCACTGCTGGTCAGCACAACTGATCCTGTTGACGCGCCACACGTCGTACTTACAATCGAACTTGCAGTCAGTGTGACTGAAGGTGGATTTGTCAGAATATACGGGCCACCGGTAATTGTACAGCCCTTGGCATCTGTGACTGTTACAGAATAAGTTCCGGCGACCAATCCGGATGGATCAGCAGAATTAGTTCCGTTATTCCAGGCGTACACATATGGTGAAGTACCGCCGGAAACCGTTGTATTTATACTTCCGGAAGCCGCACCGTTGCATAGAGGATTAGTCAGAACAGCAGGTATTGAAGTGATGTTCAGCGGTCCTGCAGGCTGCGAGATGACAACCTGAAGGGTAGCAGTACAATTATTTGCATCCTTGACCTGTACATTATAAGTTCCGGCAATCATTCCAGTGATTAGGTTTCCGGTAACAGTAGGAGTATTCGGACCAGTCAATACTGAATAATTGTAACCGGTAGTTCCTCCGGCTGCATTTACTATAGCACTTCCGGTAGCTGTACCGTAGCAAAGGACATCTGTTTTACCAGCCAGCTCCAATATGAGTAATGTAGGCTGATCGACATAGAAATCAATAGAGTAGGAGCATCCATTGTCATCAGTAATATGGACAGTATGGTTTCCTGTTGATATTCCTGTGAAAGAATTCGTGGGTTGTGATACTCCACCGTCCAGGCTGTATTGATAGCCGTCAGTCGCAGTTATGCTTCCCCCGGTTGCCGAGCCGCCTGTCGCGTTTACAATAACCGATCCTGTAGATAGATTGCAGGAAGCATTTTTAACCGTTACCGTACCAGATAAATTGCTGTTTGTATTTGTAATCTGGAAACTTGCCGTTCCTGTACAGGCTGTAGAACCTGCGGCTGTAAAGGTTGCAGTAAAATATCCTGCAGATAATCCGGTAAATGTTGCAGGCGATGGTTTGGAAATCCCATTCAGCGTAACTGTCCCTGTTTCACTTCCGGTAAGGGTTACTGAACCGAGTGAATTGCTGCATGTCGTATTGATTATTGAACTAACTGTCAAAGTTGGAGCCGCATTAACCGATAAATCAATATAGTTTGATGCATCAGAGCAGCTGCTTCCGATTTTACCTGCCGTTAACGTAAGCCTTACGGTTCCGGTAAAACCTGTAGCAGGCGTAAACGTAGGATTCAATGCATTTGGGTTATTAAAGGTGCCACCAGCATTTGAGGTCCATGTCAACGTACTGTAGTTTGTGGCCGTTGCTCCTGTCAGTACATAAGTACTTCCTGCACAGATAGCTGCAGTTGCAGGACCGGCATTCACAGTTGGTGGTGGCCAAATGTTCAGTACCATAAAGTCACTTACAACAGCGCAGGTTCCATTTCCTGTAGCTGTAAGGATTAGTTGGATCTGACCAGTTGCAATATCTGCCGCGCTTGGAGTATAGGTGGCTAATGTAAGTGAAGTAGGATTTGTAAATATACCAGTTCCGGAAGTTGTCCACATATAACTGATTGCATTTGCAGCACTCGCCCCGGAAAGATTTACTGTTGAGATTAATGAACAGATTGTTTGATCTGGTCCTGCATTGACAGTTATGACTCCTGCAGGCTGAGTAATAGTCACGGCATTCATCAGTGTTACGAAACATCCGTTTTTATCGGTTACCGTGACTGAATAAGTCCCGGCAATTAAACCTGAGGCAGTTTGATCTGTTGAACCATTACTCCAAAGGTAAGTATATGGAGAGGTTCCACCGGATGGCGTTACCGATGCACTTCCTGTAGCAGTACCGTAACAAAGCACATTCGTACTTGACGTAATGGTTGCCGCCAGTGTGTTTCCAGGTTCGGTGATAGTTACGCTCATACTTGAAGTACAAGAGTTCGCATCTGTAACAGTAATAAGGTACGGAGTTGCAGATGCAATGAGTCCGGATATTGTATTTCCGGAAACTGCACCACCTGAAGAGGTAAAGGTATAAGGAGCTACCCCGCCCGTGGCATCTACAACAATTGTTCCGTTGCTGCCACCTTTGCACCCAACGTTGCTCTGACTTACTAAAATTACATTTAAGGCAGCAGGCTGAGTAATAGTTACTACCGCCTGAGATGTACACCCACCAGATCCAGTTACAGTTACGGTGTGCTGACCTGCAGGTAAATGTGTTGCAGTCGCCGTAGTTTGATTACCGGCACCCGATGACCACAGATAGGTATATGTCCCGGAACCACCAGAGGCGGTAACCGTTGCCGTTCCATTTGTGCCACCAAAGCAACTTACATTTGTGCTGGCTGTAATCAAGGCAGAAACTCCTGTTGGATCAGATAATAAGACAGATAATTGTTTTGTGCAACCATTTGCATCAGTAACAGTAACCAAATATGTTCCTGCAACCAGTCCGGTTGCTATGGCAGAAGTCTGCCCGTTACTCCATAAATAGGAGTAAGGACTCGTCCCTCCGGTAGCAGATACTGTTGCACTGCCGGTTGTAGCGCCTTCGCAACTTGGGTTTGTTGATGAGGAGATATTCGCTGTTAATGCCGACGCAGGCCCTAAAATAATTATTGAGTTTACAGTTGCACTACAGCCGTTTTTGTCGGATACAACAACAGAATAATTACCTGCTACAAGATTTGTAGCTGTCTGATCAGTAGCTCCATTGCTCCAGAGATAGGTATAAGGTGCTGTTCCGTTGCTTGCAGTTACTGTTGCACTTCCAGTGGCATCGCCAAAACATTTCACATTTGTAATCTGCCCTGCAACAGCCGTTAAGGCTCCACTTGACTGGGTTATAATTACAGGCAAAGTCGTTGTACACGAGTGTGCATCGGTTACTCTCACCGTATAGGTTCCGGCAATCATACCTGTTAATATGTTCCCATTTACAGTAGGTGTATTTGGACCCCCTGAATCAACCGTGTATACATATGGTGTCGTTCCTCCGGTTGCCTGAACAATTGCTCCTCCGGTTGTTGAACCAAAACATGCTGCATTTGTCTGACTTGCAAGAGCTAAAATAAGCTGGTCAGGCTGGGTGATCGTAAATGCTACGGTGTATGTACATCCGTTCACGTCGGTAATCAGGACATTGTAGTTCCCTGCTCCCAGCGAATTAAAGACGCCGGTTGCCTGACCTGCAGCACCGTTGAGAGAATAGCTGTAAGGCG
>CAINLJ010000098.1 GCA_903850335.1 uncultured Bacteroidia bacterium
AATAAAAATAGTGTTATTAAAAAGATTTAGGTGATACTAATACGATTTATTATTTTTCTATTTTACCTTTGCCAACGAAACAATTTATACATGTCAAAATGGAAGATCAATTAGATGCAAAAGAAAAACAGAAAACCATAAAAGCGTATCTTAAATCCGGGATTCCCATTGTTGGCAGATGATTAATTTCCAATAAAAATAGTGTTATTAAAAAGATTTAGGTGATACTAATACGATTTATTATTTTTCTTTTTACCTTTGCAAACGAAACAATTTATACATGTCAAAATGGAAGATCAATTAGAAGTAAAAGAAAAGCAGAATACCATAAAAGCGTATCTTAAATCCGGAAATTTCTGGAAACCATTTCTTGGAATTGCTCTTGGTGGTCTGGCAGGATTCCTGTATTATCATTATGTAGGCTGCTCTTCAGGAAGTTGTGCAATCACAGGTAACCCTTTCATGAGTACCGCCTATGGTAGTATGCTGGGTTTGTTTTTGGTGAAAAGTCCTTGCAGTAATGGCAGATGTTAAATCTTTAAAAAAGAGCAAAATGAGACTGATTTTTTTCACGCTAACCCTTGCTTTTTCACTATTTTTGAGTGACTGCAAGGCAGGGAATCCTGATAAGACCAAGGAAAATAACCCAGTATTGAAGTCGGGTGGTGTAATATCAATGACAAACGAAATCTTTAAGCAGAAGGTTTTCAATTATGAAGTCAATAAACAATGGAAGTTCGAAGGGAATTTACCAGTCATCATTGATTTTTATGCAACCTGGTGTGGTCCATGCAGACAACTATCGCCCAAAGTTGAGGAAATTGCGAAAGAATATGCCGGGAAAATAGTTGTTTACAAAGTAGACACAGATAAGGAACAATTATTGGCTCAAAGTATGGGAATCTCAAGTTTGCCCACGTTACTCTTTATTCCGGTGAAAGGGCAGCCACAGGCAACTATGGGTGCACTACCTAAGGAGACACTTGTTAAAGCAGTTAATGATATTTTATTGGTAAAATAATTTATTTCTTCTTATATGAAAAGTTTGATCAAAAATACGGAAGTTGATTTGAAAGCAAAAGTTGCTCAGTGCTGTGCCAAAATTTCCAGGACCGTTGCTGGTTGCCATGACTAACAATTTAAATGAATAAGGAGTCCGGTTTATCTCTACTCTTTATCGTAATAACAAAATTGTTTGGGTTATGTATTTTTCAAAGCACAATATTTTCTCCAAAATAAAGGATTCTGACAACTTTTTTATTGTCAATTCCCTGACTGGAAATGCCGATATTCTGACACCGGAGGATGCTGAGATAGTGTTTGATATCAAAAATAGCGGAGTTAGTTCGGAAAGCAGTTTAACAGCCGAACTAATGGAGAAAGGTTATCTTACTGATGAGGCAGATGAAAGGAAACTTTTCAGACGAAAATACCTTGATTTTCTCGATAACCGTGATTCCGATGAGATCCAATTGTTTTTCGTTCCCAACTACAGCTGTAATTTTGCCTGCTCCTACTGTTACCAGGATGAGTATGCCCCATCAAAAGGACAATTAACCACCGAAATAATCGATTCATTCTTCAATTATATTTTGAAGGAATTTGCTGAAAGACGAAAATATATTACAGTCTTCGGTGGTGAACCCCTGATGAACTCTCCTCATCAGAAGGAGACAATAACCTACCTTATCCGGAAAGCAACTGAAGCCGGACTCGAAATTTGTTTTGTGACAAATGGGTACACCCTGGTTGAATACATCGATATTCTTCGAAAGGGACTTATCCGCGAAATTCAGGTCACCATGGATGGAACCGCTTCTATCCATAATGCCCGACGGTTCCTCAAAGGGAGCGGTGGGACTTTTGATAAGATTGTCGAAGGTGTGGATGCCTGTCTGGCTAATGGCCTCACAGTTAATTTAAGGATGGTCATCGATAAGGAAAATATTGAAAATCTTTCGGATTTGGCGCAGTTTGCGATTGAAAAAAATTGGACATCGAGCCCATATTTTAAGACGCAGCTGGGTAGGAATTATGAATTGCACCATTGTCAGTCGGCATCGGATAAGCTTTATACACGTATTTCGATGTACGAAAAACTGTATGAACTGACCAAAACACACCTGCATATTCTGGAATTCTATAAGCCGGCCTACTCAATTTCAAAATTCCTGGCGGAGAATGGGAGCATGCCCGAACCATTGTTTGATTCCTGTCCTGCCTGCAAAACAGAGTGGGCTTTTGATTACACCGGCAAGATCTACCCGTGTACGGCAACGGTGGGTAAATCAGACGAAGAGCTGGGAACCTTTTATCCTGAGGTTACACTCAAAAAGGATCTCGTTGACTCCTGGGAGATGCG
>CAINLJ010000099.1 GCA_903850335.1 uncultured Bacteroidia bacterium
CCGGAAAATTTGTGGAAAATGATATAAAATGGCACTATTTTCAAAAACCAGAGATTTGTTGCGACGGATACTCAGGTGCAGGGCACCGTTGATATTTGTAGGATAAATGATCTGAAATGAACCCAAGGTACAGAGTACCGCAATATCATTTCAATTGGCAGCTGGCGGTTGGCTGTTGGCTAATGGCTGTCGGCGGTTGGAGGCTGGCTATTGGCGACTTGAAACTGGCGATTGGCTGTTGGCTGCCAGCTAGTTGCAAGATGCCTGTTGAAAGTAGCTACTTGCCAACAGCCAACCGCAAGCTGCAAACCTCCAGCTGCCTTCCCTTACCTCATATCATTCACCTCAACCTTGGGATATTTCGACTTATCGAACTTAAAAAAGTCCTCGGCAAGATTCTGATCTGTTTTCATATTTTTCATCGCAAGGGTATAGGCATTCCCATCCTTGTTAAATGTCCGGGCTTTTAAAATCTGGTATTTTAACTTGTCAACAAACAACCTGACTTTCGTAAATTCCTTTGCCTTGTCAGTAGGAAAAAGATCAACAACGAATGCGGCCTTGCCTCCGGCAGTCTCCTCATCAACATATGTAAAATTGAACCCTTTTTCATAGATTGTGAAGATATTGGCCGGACTGAGTGCAGCCTCACTTTCGGGATCTACAGTCGAAATATTAACCTCATTTGAGGCAGTAAGATAGCTCCAGGTCGTTGTTCCATCCGAAAACACTTCCATCCCCATTGCCGGCATATGTAACCTGTAACTCTTACCCTTGAGGGCAACACTTCCTTCATTGGTTTCCGTTATGCTACCGGACTTATTCTCCAGAGTGAACGAAAAATCGATCTGAATTGTCTGGTAACTCTTGTTTGTTTGCGAAAGTTTATCAAGAATCTCTTTTGCTTTCGGATCTTGTTGAGCAAAGATTGAGCCTGCAAATAAAATAAAAGCACTAAATAATAAAATACGTTTCATTGTTTAATATATAAATTTAAAATCTCTTTACTGGTTAAGTCCCCGCAATAATTGTTCCAAAGCATACTCATCCTGCAATAAAACCTGACGTGCCTTACTTCCTTCGTTTTGCCCAACGATTCCTGCGGCTTCAAGCTGATCCATGATCCTTCCGGCCCGGTTATAACCGATTGAGAATTTCCGTTGAATTGCAGATGTCGAACCGGTCTGGTTCATTACCACGATTCTTGCTGCATCATCAAAATATTCATCTCTGTTTTTAAGATCAATCGTGTCTGATTCACCTGAGCTTTCATCATGACATTCCGGTAGAAGATAAGCACTGGGATAAGAAGGCTGCTGACTAACATATTTTGCAATAGCCTCAACTTCAGGCGTATCAACAAATGCACACTGAACTCTGATCAATGAATTTCCAGTCGAAACGAGCATATCACCCTTACCAATCAGCTGATTGGCTCCCGGAGTATCAAGGATTGTCCTGGAATCGACCATCGAGGCAACTTTAAAGGCGATACGGGCAGGGAAGTTGGCCTTAATAACACCCGTAATTATGTTTATCGATGGACGTTGGGTAGCAATAACCATGTGGATACCCACGGCACGTGCAAGCTGTGCAATACGCGCAATAGGCAATTCTATCTCCTTGCCCGCTGTCATGATCAAATCAGCAAATTCATCAATAACTACAACAATATAAGGCTGATAACGATGTCCCTTAAGCGGATTTAACCTGCGTGCGATGAATTTCTCATTATACTCTTTAATGTTTCGCGTATGAGCCTTCTTCAGGAGGTCATACCGCATATCCATCTCATGGTTTAGTGAGTTTAATGTATTCTTAACCCGTTGGACATCCGTTATGATCGGATCCGTCTCGCCTTCCATTTTTGCCAGAAAGTGATTTTCAATGATCGAATAAAGATTCAATTCTACTTTCTTGGGGTCGATGAAGACGAATTTCAGCTGCGCCGGGTGTTTTTTATAAAGCAAGGAGGAAATAATCGCGTTAAGCCCCACAGATTTACCCTGACCAGTGGCACCTGCAACGAGTATATGCGGCATTCGGGTAAGATCTACAACAAATGTCTCGTTCGAGATTGTCTTTCCTAATGCAAGCGGAAGTTCAAAATCACTCTCCTGAAAGACCTTGGACGAGATCAGAGAACGCATGGATACAATTTCCGGTTTGCTGTTTGGTACCTCGATACCCACTGTTCCTTTCCCTGGTATCGGGGCAATAATCCGGATACCCAAAGCTGCAAGGCTAAGAGCGATATCATCTTCCAGATTTTTAATCTTCGAAATCCTTACCCCCGGGGCAGGGACAATTTCATACAGTGTTATTGTAGGACCTGTAGTAGCCTTAATTTTTACAATATCAATATTATAATTTTTCAGAGTCTGAAGGATCTTATTCTTATTTGCAATCAGCTCATCATCAGATACCTGAGGGTTGCCTGAAGATCGTTCCTCGAGAAGTTCAATAGGCGGAAATTTATATTTCGATAATTCAAGTGTCGGATCAAAGTCCGGCATGTCAGCGTCGGCACCTTCGTAGAGACCATCCTCTTCCTCACTCTTGCGTGGTTCAGGAATATAAAGTGGCTGATTTGTAAAATGCGCCGGTTCTTCACGATGTATCTCCTCTCTTTCGATCTCCAGTGTCTCCTTTTCGGTCGAGCCGGCATAAACCTTCTCGACATTATTTCCCACTGCAACCTTCGCAAAAGAGCGATCAACAGTCTCAATTACAGGGGCCTGAGGAATTGTGAAGATGTCTTCTTCAGGAATTTCCTCTTTTACAGGCTTCTCTTTTTTCACCCGTTTATAGGAAATTCCCTTTTTCAGCATTGGCCAGGCCTCTTCGAAAGCCAGAACGAGGTAAATAAGTAACGAGCAAAGGATAATAAAAAATGTGCCTATTTTGCCAATTGTAATATTCAGGAGATGACTGATTTGAAAACCATAATTACCACCTGGCTTCAAAAATGATTTTTCATAGAGTGAGGAGAGGAAATATCCGCTTGCAACGGAAGTCCATATGATTAGAAAAAGTGTGTAGGCAATATTTCTCCTTAAGGGGAATTTACCAATCTTGCCAATCCGTAAGGCAAGGATCACAAAAAGATAAACAAAACCAAGTGAGGCAACACCAAAACCCTTATTGATGAACAAATTTGCGAGTAATGCACCCCATCTCCCACCGGCATTTTGCATTTTTAAGTCAGAATTCGAGATTATCTCCTTGAGCGGAACGTCCAGAAGACTGATATCTGCCCCCCCCGTAATGAAGAAGGAAATGAAACAGATCAGGAGGTAAAATGAAAAAAAGACTATCAGAATCGCGAGGATGCCACCGACACGCTCACCGGTACTTAGATTTCCTAACCGACTGCTACTCCTGCTTTTATTTGCCGAAGAAGTACCTGATTTTTCATTCTTGCTGCGCGCCATGATTCTGAAATCAATAATTTAAAAAAGTAAAAACTAGAGTGCAAATTTAACCAAAAATGGCAATCGGCAATAAATATGACATAAGACATTATCCGGATCACTGTTTGTTTGTTTCTTTATACAAATTTTATTTAACAGCATAAAAACCTGGTTAGATGTCAAATAAACTTGCAGTAATAGCGCTGGGCGGAAATGCCCTGCTAAGGGACAATGAAAAGGGAACCATCGAGGAACAGGAAAATCATGCAGCCGAAACCCTTGAGAACCTTATGTTTCTGATTAAAGAGGGTTACGATTTGATTATAACACATGGGAATGGTCCGCAGGTGGGAAATATTCTGATGAGAAATGATGCCGGCGAAAAGATCTATGGAATTGCACCTATGCCTTTAGACATCTGTGTAGCTGATTCACAGGGCGGTATAGGCTATATGATTGAACGGATCCTCAGGAATATTCTGTGTAAATACAAGATAAACAGAAATGTGATTACAATAGTTGGAATGGTTGAAGTAGATCCAAACGATATCGCCTTTAGTCATCCTGCAAAACGAATAGGTATGTATTATACCGAAGAGCAGGCACAGCAACTTACCAGGGAGAAAGGGTGGATCTTTAAATTGAGCAAATCAGCAACAAAAGGGTGGAAACGAGTCGTTCCTTCGCCTGTTCCAAAATCAATTTTAAATCTTGAACTTATCAGTGATCTCGCACGTAAAGGCAATATAGTCATTACTTGCGGAGGAGGTGGAATACCCGTTTATTATGACGAAAACAGCGAGTTGCGAACAGTAGATGCCGTGATAGACAAAGATCTGGCTTCGGCCGTCCTTGCTCATGGAATAAATGCAAATGAGCTTTACATTTTAACGAATGTCCCATTTATATTTAAAGATTTCGGCCTTCCGACTCAGGAGAAACTTGAATTTCTGGACTATAACGATACTGTGAAATATCTCAGGGCTGGCACATTTGGTGAAGGATCAATGGCTCCAAAGATTGCTGCCGCACTGGAGTTTGTTAAAAATGGAGGAAATAAAAGTATCATCACCGAAGCGTCAAAGCTGGAAGATAAATCGTACGGATCAAAAATAACAATGGAATACGGAATGTGATTTAATTAGTGTTTTTTTAATGAAATCAAGATGTTTGTTTCGCCGATTTTTGTTTGTTTTGAAGTGGGTTTGACAATATGATTTTTAACTAAACTTTATCCCTTTTATTATGGCTATTAACCTACATGGCAGGAATTTCGTAAAATTGCTTGACTTCTCAACGAAGGAGATTGAATATTTGCTTGAACTTGCCGCCGAATTAAAGTGGGCAAAATCTTCCGGTACAGAAGAACAACGACTTGTCGGCAGGAATATTGCGTTGATATTTGAAAAATCATCCACAAGAACCAGATGTGCCTTCGAAGTTGCGGCCCATGATCAGGGTGCCCATGTTACCTATCTCGGACCTTCAGGCTCACAGATAGGGAATAAGGAGTCCATGAAGGATACGGCGAGAGTACTCGGACGAATGTACGATGGCATTCAATATCGTGGTTTTGGACAAACCATAGTTGAAGAATTAGCCAAATATGCAGGAGTTCCGGTATGGAATGGGTTGACTGATGAATTTCACCCCACTCAGATTCTCGCAGATTTGCTAACGATCCGTGAACATAGCAATAAGCCATTTTCACAAATTAAATTTGCGTATCTCGGTGATGCCAGGTTTAATATGGGTAATTCACTGATGGTAGGTGCTGCTAAAATGGGAATGGATTTCAGGTCTGTCGCACCGGTTGAATATCAGCCTTCGAAAGAGCTTCAGACAATAAGTAAACAGATAGCCTCAGAGACAGGAGCGAAAATCACTGTAACGGATAATGTTGCAGAAGGGGTAAAGGACTGCGATTTTCTTTATACAGATGTCTGGGTATCAATGGGTGAACCTGAATCAGTTTGGGCAGAACGTATTGCACTTCTAAAACCCTTCCAGATAAACAATAACGTAATGGAACTCACCGGGAACAATTCGGTTAAATTTCTGCATTGTCTGCCTGCATACCATAACAGGCAAACCAAAGTTGGAGAGGAGATTTTTCAGAAATTTGGTATTGATGCGATGGAGGTGACCGAAGAGGTATTTGAAAGCAAGGCCTCCATTGTCTTTGATCAGGCCGTAAACCGAATGCACACGATCAAGGCAGTAATGGTAGCCACATTGGGACATTAAGGTTGATTTGATCGTCATTCATCCTGAACGGTAATCATCAGGAAATTCCAGTATAAAATTTAATTAAATGCCGTTTATTATTACATTATATTCTTTAATCAAATAGATTACCATGCGAAATTTTGAATTTTATAATCCGGTTAAGATAAGCTTTGGGAAAGGACAAATCGCAAAACTAAGCTCACTCATTCCTTCTGACGCGAACGTACTGCTTACCTATGGAGGTGGAAGCATAAAGTCAAATGGGATTTATGACCAGGTAATGAATGCCCTGAAGGGCTACAATATTTCTGAGTTCAGCGGTATTGAGGCTAATCCTCATTATGAAACCCTTATGAAGGCCGTTGATTTGGTTAAGGATAAAAAAATAGATTTTTTATTGGCTGTTGGCGGGGGATCTGTGCTTGATGGAACTAAATTTATTGCTGCCGCAGCACTTTATGAGGGTTCAGATCCGTGGGATTTATTGTTACATCGCAGGACTGTCAAAGCTTCAAACGCAATCCCGTTAGGTACTGTACTCACTCTACCGGCTACAGGATCCGAGATGAACGGGACAGCAGTTGTAACACGCTGGGAGACAAAAGACAAAATGGCGTTTGATTCAGTTCATGTAATGCCAAAATTTTCAATTCTTGATCCTGAGGTAGTCTTCTCATTGCCTGTGAGGCAAGTATCAAACGGTATTGTGGATGCTTACATTCATGTGATGGAACAGTATTTAACCTATCCGGTCAATGCACCGGTTCAGGACCGGTTTGCGGAATCGCTGCTACTCACACTTATCGAAGAAGGACCGAAGGTTTTAGCCAATCGTTCAGATTATGATGCGGCATCCAACCTGATGTGGGCTGCTACGATGGCCCTGAACGGGCTTATCGGTGTTGGTGTTCCGCAGGATTGGGCATCACACATGATTGGACATGAGCTTACTGCGTTTTGCGGACTCGATCATGGCCAGTCCCTTTGTGTTGTCCTTCCGGGGATTATGCATCTGAAACGTCGAAATAAAGAGGAAAAACTATTGCAATACGGTCAAAGGGTCTGGAATATTACAGAGGGAGCAACCGATGAGAAAATAGATGTGATAATTGAAAAGACAGTTAATTTTTTCGAATCTGTTGGGGTTAAAACCAAACTGGCAGATTATGGTGTTGGCGTTGAGATTATCCCAAGAATCATCGACCGGTTCAAAACCAGAGGAATCACAGCCATAGGAGAGCGCGGCGATCTGACACTGGAAGAGATTGGCAAAGTACTGGAATTACGGTTGAAGTAACCGCGCAATAGTGACCCGGTGACTGTCCAACGCACAAAAAATCTGCCATGTAGTGACCCGGTGACTGTCCAACGCACA
>CAINLJ010000100.1 GCA_903850335.1 uncultured Bacteroidia bacterium
AAACAACCGACCTGCTAACAACACCTACCCTCAAGCAGGGTTTGGTTGCATGCCATAAAAGAAATTATAAGGTTCAAAATACTGCATTCTGCGAATTTTGTATAAAAACCCCTGCCTGCGGGTAGCTATGGGCGTTAGCAGGCAGTTGTAGGAGGCTTCCGATTGAAGGTTTGCAGAAGTTTTTGGAATGGGGGGAATTTTTAGAAACTGAAATTTTAAAACAAAGAACGCTTCGCGGATGCCCGAACGAAGGTCAGAATAATAAAGAGCCGGCGCAAACGCTTCGCACTAAAAAAGAGAAAATTTAATATTTGAAGTTTGGACCATTGCAAGAAAAAACGCTTCGCGAAGATTTAAATGAAGTGTAATAATTTAACAGCGGTCTTAAATGCTTCGCTTAAAAAAAAAGATTTTGTGTCAGAATATTAGTTCATTGCATAACAAAATAAACGCTTCGCGTAGGAATGTGGAAGTGCTATTGTTTGGTTCAGGATCAGGACTTTTAGAGACAGGTTAACAAACTGGAAATGTCATCTGGAAACAACCGACCTGCTAACAACACCTACCCTCAAGCAGGGTTTGGTTGCATGCCATAAAAGAAATTATAAGGTTCAAAATACTGCATTCTGCGAATTTTGTATAAAAACCCCTGCCTGCGGGTAGCTAAGGGCGTTATGGCGCATTTTAAAAAATGGACACACTGACACTTAAATATAATCTTCAAGAGATTTCTAAAGCAACGATTCAGTTTGCTAAGGAATTGACATGGAATGATTTTTCTGATAACTTTTGTTTTGTGATTATGCCAAACGTACTTGATGACAGTGATCATTTGGACAATGACGAGCGCATAAATCTAGAACAAAGAAAAGAAGAATTAAATAAGCTATTAACAATTGGAGAAGTGATTGATAGGTTATGGTTTTCAGAAAAAGTTCCTGTATGGATTAATGTTTCAATTTATAAAGCGACTAAACGAAAAACCATAATTGAATTAATGACAAGTAGGCGATTCCGTAAGGATGATTATATGCACAAAAATACAGGATTTCCGCCTTTTCATATTGCAATTCCGACACCACCTTACCAAAAAGGCAATGAAAAGTTTGATATAAATTGGAAACATAATAAATTCAAACTCAAATTTCATGCATGGTTATGGAGATTTAGAAATAGAAAAATGATTAGAAAAAAAATAAAAAACGCGCCATAACACGCGGTCATACAAAACTGGGGTTTAAGTGGTAAGGCAAGTGCAGTTCTCGCTGGCAAGTTTCTTATCGGCGGATAGTTTCGCTTCCACGGCATCCCCAGCTTCGCATACCGCCGTCCGTTATGGCGCATAATAAAGGAGCCTACAACTCAGGAAATTTTGCTGCGGTGGTTGGAATCTGATAAATTCATGTTATCTTTGGAGATAACTTTCTGCAAATGGTCAGACAGATAATATTTCACGGAAACTACTTCATCGACTTCTATAAAGAGCTCGATTTGAAGGTTAAAGAAAAGGTCAAGTATGTCTTAGAGCTAATTAAGCAGGTTGACAGAGTGCCTGAGAAGTTTCTCTCCCCAATTACTGGATATGATTGACTTTTTGAAGTTAGGATTGAATACCAGTCAAATATTTATCGGATTTTCTGTTGTTTTGAGGAAGGAAAATTGATTATTCTGTTTAATGGTTTTCAAAAAAAGAGTCAAAAAACACCGAAGAATGAAATTGAAAAGGCAATGAGGTTAATGGAAGAGTATTTTGAACTAAAAAAACGATGACATGGCAGATTATAGAGAAATCAAAACATTTGATGAACTCATTGAAAAAGAGCACGGTAAAATTGGATCCGACAGCCGGAATGAATATGAAGAAGGTGCTCAAATGTTCATCGTGAGTGAGATGCTTAAAGAAGCAAGAAAAACTGCGAACATGACACAAGAACAACTTGCAATAAAAGCAGGAACTAAAAAAAGCTACATTTCTAAAATTGAAAATGCGAAAGGCAATATTCAACTTTCAACACTGATTAGGATTTTCGAGAAAGGACTTAATAAGAAAATTGGTCTGACATTCTTATAGTGAATAAATTACGCGCCATAACAAAGTGTAGCGGTCAATAAGGGTTTCCGTTGTATTCGAGCATTCTGCCCCGCATAAACTTCGGTGTAGCTTGACAGTGACGAAGCTCGTTATGCCTTACTGCCGCTACACTCAAACGTTAGCGATAATTATAGAAACAATGAAGCATTTACTCTTAAGCATTTTTATTCTTTCGTCCGGGTTGACATTTGGACAAGGTAATTGTGACCCAAAAGACTTTGAACTACTAAAGTCTGCCTGCAGCAAAAGAACGATGACAGAAACTGAGTTTACAACTTATTTGACAACGGTTAGAAAACTTGAAGGCAGTAAATACACAGACTATGTTCAAAAGAAAAACGATCAAGAATATGTGGAAACAGGACTGACCTTTCTTTTTGGACAACTTTGCTTAATTGCCCAATCTGACAAATCGGTTCAAGAATATATAGGTTATTTAAAGAGAAATTCTGGTTCTGCGGAGGAACAAAGAAGTTTCTCTTTTGAATGTCTATTTAAGCAAAATCCCGAAAGAGTTTTATCACTTATTAAATCAGACCAAGAATTATTAGACCATTTAGTTTGGGGGTTTATGAGCAATAGGTTGTATGGTGTAAATGACCCTTATCAAAAAGACCCCAGTAAAGCTTATACGGTCTATGAAAAAGAACCAAAGCGGGTTTTGACAACACAGACATACAAGGACATTTTTTACAAAACTTATCCATCACTGAAAAATAACAAAGTCTATAGCAAACAAATTGACTACTTATTGACGACAATATGTGCTGGACTCAAAGAACGACAAGAATAACTACCGCTAACAGGCGTTTGGCAAAAAAGTGGGTTCCGTGGTTTATTGAACATTCTGCCTCGCATCAAATTTTGCGCTGGGTTGACAGTTTTGTGCTTCTTAATCCGCTTCTTCGCCAAGCGCCAAAACGTTATGCTTCAGCAAAAAAAACATCTGCACTATCATAACGAACAACATAAAATCAATACGTAGCCTTAATTTTTGTACCTTTGAAATATGTAAAGTTTAAAAAAGTGGAACAGGTTTTCATCATAGACAGGCTGACAAACTCAATTCTGAACACAGTTTCAGGTGATAGTTTCCAGACAGAAGTTATTCGGTTAGGTAAATCGGATTTGAAATATGTCACCAAAAATAAAGGATGGAACTTCAATTGGAAAGAGGAATATATCGAGATAAAGAAGGAAGTTTACAAACTTACGATCGTTAATAATCCAAATATTATACAAGGTCTTTTAAGTGTCACAATTGAACAAGACAATGTTTTTATGGACTTATTGGAAAGCGCACCCTTCAATATTGGTAAACACAAAATTTATGAGGGTGTTGCTGGAAATTTAGTAGCTTACGCCTGTAAAATATCGTTTCAAAAAGGTTTTGAAGGTTACGTATCATACACAGCTAAAACTAAATTGATTGACCATTATGAGAAAACCTTAGGTGCTTATCATTTCAAAAACCAGCGGATGATAATTGAAACTGAGCCAGCGAGAATTTTAGTTGAAAAATATTTTAAAATGTAGA
This sequence comes from uncultured Bacteroidia bacterium, assembly GCA_903850335.1. Lineage (GTDB taxonomy): Bacteria > Bacteroidota > Bacteroidia > Bacteroidales > Prolixibacteraceae > JAAFHB01. The sequence continues at coordinate 3,630 of CAINLJ010000100.1, forward strand.
ATTATGGGCTTATTGAAAGAACCAGAAGGCGTTGACTTTATAATACAAAGTCCGCCGTTGACCGATAATGAAAGAAAAGAGATAAGCGAATTTATCCGTATCAGAAAAATGCAAAATAAAAGACAAGTTAAGCGGACTAATTCCAAAAGGACAGCAAGGGCTAGTGCCTTAAAAATGCCGAACGCATAACAAAGGCTAAAGTCAATAAGGGTATAGGCGGTTCGCGTAATTCAAATCCCGCATCAACTTTTCGTTTAGGCTGGAAGGTTTGACTCTCCGAATTCCCTTACTGGCCATAGCCTCAGACGTTATGCACCAGGCTAAAAAAAGACCATCTTAAAAAGCCAGACAACATTCCAAAGATTTTCACTATTTTTATTGCATGAAACAAAGACTTTAGATTGACACATCAGTTTTCGGCGGTTATTTCGATGAAGAATTTTCCGAATTCACCAGACCTCTGTTCAACAGACTTCAGAATGGGGAATTCAGGCTTTTATTTTCAACAGTTACACAGGACGAATTAAATCCTGCACCTGAGAAAGTT
>CAINLJ010000101.1 GCA_903850335.1 uncultured Bacteroidia bacterium
ATGTTCCAAAGTTATCTGTTTTGATGTTGGAGTTTAACAACTCCCGAGTACTCTGCGGTTAAATTTTTTACTTTTGATGCAGCCTCTTTATTTTTATAATTATTTAGAGAATAAGAATCTTCTGAATTTACTCGATTGTGAGCGGATTTTTAACTTTTTCCTTTAAAAGGGCGATCTCAAAGACCTCATCTACGTTGACTACGAAATGGAAGGTAAGTCCTTTCAGATAAATCTCCCGGATCTCTTCAATATCTTTCTTGTTCTCCTTTGAAAGTATAATCTCTTTAATTCCTGCGCGTTTTGCAGCAAGAATTTTTTCCTTGATTCCCCCTACAGGCATCACCCTTCCGCGTAAGGTTATCTCACCCGTCATAGCCAATCCCTTTTTTACTTTTCGTTGTGTAAAAGCAGATGCCAAGGCAGTAGCCATAGTAATACCTGCTGACGGTCCATCCTTAGGGATTGCTCCCTCGGGAACATGCATGTGGACATTCCATTTGTCGAAAACATCGTAATTCAAACCGAGCTGATTGCAGTGTGATCGCATGTATTCGAATGCAATGGACGCCGATTCTTTCATTACCTCCCCCAGGTTTCCGGTAATCGTAAATTTATTTTTTCCCTGGCTCAGGCTGGTCTCAATATAAAGTATCTCACCACCTACTGAGGTCCAGGCGAGTCCTGTAACGACACCTGCATATTCATTCCCTTCGTAACTCTCTTTGGAATACTTTGGCGTACCGAGGAATTCCCTGATTTCAGTTACCCCGATTTTCTTATTATATTCCTCGTTGAAGGCAATTTTGCGGGCCACTCTTCTTGTTAATTTTGCAATTTGTTTGTCCATTTCCCGGACACCCGACTCACGAGTATAATCTTCAATCAACCGGGTTAGTGCCTCTTTCGAAAATTTGATATCATTTTTTGTCAATCCATGATTTTCAAGCTGACGACTCACGAGATGGCGTTGTGCAATTTCTATTTTTTCCTCCAGCAGATATCCGCTGACATCGATTAGTTCGAGCCTGTCGCGCAAGGCCGGATGTATCGTGTTCAGTGAATTGGCCGTAGCGATAAACATAACCCGTGAGAGGTCGAAATCCTGATCGATGTAATTATCATGAAATTCACTGTTTTGTTCAGGATCGAGAACCTCAAGAAGGGCTGATGCAGGATCACCATGGAAATCACTGGATACTTTATCGATCTCGTCAAGAATAAATACCGGATTAGATGTGCCGGCCTTCTTTAAATTCTGGATTATCCGGCCGGGCATGGCACCTATATATGTCTTGCGGTGGCCACGGATTTCTGATTCATCATGAAGGCCTCCGAGGCTCATACGCACAAATTTACGCCCAAGGGCCCGTGCTACAGATTTGCCCAGAGAGGTTTTTCCAACTCCCGGAGGGCCAAAAAGGCACAAGATAGGCGACTTCATATCACCCTTCAATTTTAAAACTGCGAGATGCTCGAGGATCCGGTCTTTAACTTTTTCGAGCCCGTAATGATCCTCATCCAATATCTTTTCTGCATGCTTAAGGTCAAAGTCATCTTCCGAATAGATATTCCACGGGAGGTCAAGAAAAGTCTCGAGATAACCCGACTGTACAGAATATTCACCTGCGGCAGGATTCATCCGGCTAAGTTTTGAAAGTTCCTTTTCAAAGACAGCCTTCGTGCTCTCGTTCCATTTCTTTTCAAGACTTTTTTTCCTGAGTTCCGCAATCTCTTGTTCAGAAGGATTTCCCCCCAGCTCGTCCTGGATTGTTTTTATCTGTTGATGAAGGAGATATTCCCGTTGTTGCTGGTCCATATCTACCTTGACCTTTTTCTGGATATCTTTTTTAAGGTCTATTAGCTGAGCCTCACGAACCAGAAAGGTAAGCAGGATTGTACTGCGCTCACGAAGGTCATCCAATTCGAGCAATTGCTGTTTCTCTGTCGCACTTAATTCTGTATTATTACAGATAAAATTAATCAGGAATGTATCATTCTCGATGTTTTTAACGGCAAACTGCGCCTCTGGCGGGATATTACCTGAAGATCTTACGATTTTCAGCGCAAGATCCTTAAGGGAATCTACAAGGGCTTCAAATTCATTTAGTTTCGTTTTAGGAAGAATGTCATTAAGAACAGAGACTGTTGCAGACATGTAAGGGGCAGATGTTGTAATTGCCCCGATTTTAAAACGACGTTTCCCCTGAATGATTACTGAGGTGGATCCATCAGGCATCTCAAGAATTTTGAGGATCTCTGCCATGGTTCCTACCATATATAAATCATCGGCTTCAGGATCCTCAATCTGACCATCTTTTTGAGCTACGGTACCTATGAGTTTATTCCCGGAATAGGCTTCCCGAATAAGAAGAAGCGATTTTTGTCTGCCAACGGTGATTGGCATGACTACCCCAGGAAAAAGGACAGTATTCCGAAGCGGAAGTATTGGCAGAGTCGTCGGAACTTCAATCCTGTTGAATTCAGCATCATCACCATCAACCATAATAGGAATAAAATCACCCTGATCTTCTAATTCTCTGGAAAATAGGAATTTACTTCCAGAACCTTTATTTTTTTTGTTTTCCATATTCAATTTAAAGAAATGACAACTTGTCTGTTTTCTCTTCGTCAAGGAGAGATTGATATATTTGTCAATTCGTGTGCCAAATCACAATCAACGATAAAAAGTGCGGGAGACCGGCATAAACTTACGTGTAAAAATAGCACAAAAAAAACCCGTACTGTTTAAATACGGGTTCTTTTCTCAATATTTTAAACTTACGCCTTACGCTTGTCCATGTGTTTGGAATAACGTGTCATGAACTTATCAACACGTCCTGCTGTATCAACCAATTTCATCTTACCTGTGTAGAAAGGGTGAGATGTATTTGAAATTTCAACTTTAATAAGCGGATATTCAACGCCATCAATTTCAATGCTTTCTTTTGATGCAGCTGATGACCTGGTAATAAAAGTATGATCGTTTGACATATCTTTAAACGCTACCAGCCGATAACTCTCCGGATGTAATCCCTTTTTCATGTGTAATATAATTTATTAAATATCTTGTTCTAAATTCTTTTCTCCTGATATGGGGTGCAAAGATAAGTATACTTCAATAATTTGCAATATTAATTTTGAAAGAATTTATATTTCCTTTTAAAAATAATAAATTCACTTTTTCTCTTTTAAATTCCTGATCAGCATAGGTGACCTTTCAAAGGGAGCATTGCGGTCGAAAAGATACCGCATTGTATAGTGTGTTTTGGCAGGAACACTTCCTACTGAGGTATAGATAGCCATCATTTTCGGATTAAAGTCACCAACCCAGGAGAGTTCGACCTCCTTATACCATAATTTACGTTGCATCACCTTATCCATGTGCCAGAATGCGGCAGACTCAAGTCCTGTACCCTGGAATTTAGGGATAACTCCCATTAGTAATATCCTTGCACGGGTAATAGTCCTGATCTTTTTATACCATATAAACTTTATAAGGTTCCACAAACTGATTTTACCATTTAGCTTTTTAAGGATCTGGTTCCAGTCAGGGATCATCCCGAAAAGGAGCACAGGTTCATCCTTGTGATAGGCAAACCAGATAAATTCCTCATCGGCAATAAGCCTTGCAATCCTCATCATTCCCCGCACATCGTCAAGATTAACCGTCTGATGGTTGTCGTGCCGGGCCCAGGCTTGTTCGTATATTTTAACAAAATCCTGAATGTACTTTTCGATATTGCTAAATTTTACATGCTCAAACCGGAAATCAGGTTTTTGAGCCACCCATTCTGCAATCTTCCAAAAACGTTCGGGGAAAGGCTCCTTATGGTTCAGATGATAACTGTATTGCTTGAAATATATTTTAAATCCGTATTTTTCGAAGAGATGGACATAATAGGGTTTGTTATAAGGCATGCCAAACCCTTGTTGCATAATTCCTTCAGCCAGTAGACCCCAGTTCAGGAGGTTTTCACCGAAATTGATTGGCCCGTCCATCGCCTGCATTCCACGTGCTTCAAGCCATTCCTTAGCTGTATTGAATAACAAATCAGCCGCATCCTGATCATCGATACATTCAAAGAAGCCACATCCCCCGGTAGGTTGTTGAAAAGTAAAGGCTTTATTCCGGTTGATAAAAGCACCAATCCTTCCGATTGCCTTACCATGATCGCCGACTAAAATCCATCGCGTACCTTCGCCATGTTTGAAAAATTCGTTTTTCTCCGGATCAAATGTGGCATCTTCCAGAGCCTGAATCGGCGGCACCCAGTTTTGATCATCCATGTAGATGTCACGTGGAACCTGATGAAATAACCTTTGTGTACTGCGCTCTTTTACTTCAATAATCTGCATCTCTCCGAAATGGATTTTAATTGGTCTGCTAAAGTAATGATTTTAATGTTGTGTTCATAAGACAAGGCATGGGGAAACAAGGAATTGGCCGTCTTTAAACCTGTTGTTGCCTGTTTTTGATCATTTCCCTAATCTCATCGAAGTCCAATTCGCTTAAAATCAAATCGGCATTTTGTTGAGATACTTCTGAATCAATCGTTTTCAATATTTTGGCATGTTGAATCGCCAATTGATTTAAATTCAGATTTCGCATACCAATCTGAATATAAACGCGTGAAAAGACAGTGGCTAACTGCGGATCCTTTGATAACGGGGACATGACTTCAAAGAACGGATCAAAGTTTTCATCGGGTGAATTGTGATCTGTAAGTGCCAGCCGGCCAATCATCAGTAATCCGACAATTTTTACGAGCAGTTTTTTACCAAGACAATATTCGAAAGCTTTTTGATAGGCGTAGGAAGTGTTTGAAAACAAATTCATTGCAGCTTGTTCTGCAATTTCCTGCGAGGGGAAACTTTTAACCCAGAAATCCATTTGATTTTCAGATACTTCTTCCGGTTTTTCCAGCAGTGTAGCCAGAATAATTGTCTCTCGCCACTGCTTGTTCCATAATTTCAGTGCCACAAGATGATTTTCGGAATATTCTGAAGCAAGTTGTCGCAGCATTGGTATCGAGACGCCATAGTTTACCTTATAGTCAACCCCTCTTTTTTTCATTGAATTGACAACTTCCCTGTTTTGCAATCGTTTAATCCTTAATAAGATCTCCTGAAATATGTGCTCTGCTTCGGGATCGTCGAGTAAATAATCCATCTATATTGAATTGGTATCAGAAAACAAAGTTAATATTTTCGAAAAATCATTTTGACACAAACGAAAACATTATCTATATTTGCATCCGCAAAATGGTGGATGTAGCTCAGGGGTTAGAGCACTGGATTGTGGTTCCAGGGGTCGTGGGTTCAATTCCCATCTTCCACCCGATATTAAATTCACAAAGAAGGCAACCGTTTAAATTACAGACAGTTGCCTTCTTTTTTTTATTGCAAATTGTAAAATTGAATTTAAAGTCAAAATGCATTTATCCCCTTAGACATAAATCTACTGAATATCGGCACTCCTGATCTCTGTTGAATCCGAATCTGAATTATCCATTCGTGCCCGCCAGATGCTTACATTTAATTCGAAACCGATGAGCAATATCAAAGAGTTAAAATAAAAGGATAGCATTACAACGACAAGGGTTCCAATCGATCCATACAACGTGTTATATTTTCCAAAATTATTTATGTAATATGAAAACCCAATCGTCGTAACGATTGTCAGGATGGTTGCCAGCGTTCCTCCTGCAGAAATAAAGCGAAACTTCGTTCGCCGTGCTGGCGCAAGGTAAAATAAGAAGGCAAAAGTAAAAAAGAATAATGCACATATTATTAGCCATTTACCTCCCAGCAAAAGATAATAGGTCAGATCAGTTTGCAGGTATCCGGTCCTTACAAGATATTTTGTCAGGGTTTGACTCAACGTAATCAGTGCGATGCTGAATGTCGTTAACGAAGTAAGAATTACTGCAAGAACCAGGGCTACAAATCGTTGATTTATCCAGGAACGGGTCTCAATTGCGTGAATCGTCCCGTTAAAAGCTGTGATTACTGACACTATCCCATTCGTGGAGAATAAGAAGGCAGCAAAAAACCCAAAGGAGAGCAATCCTCCGCGCGGTTGTGTGATAATGTTCTCAATGGTTCCTTCAATGGCAAGAAAGGCATTATGGGGCATTATACTTTGCAGGAGATTTAAAAGCTGTTGCTGGAAATGCGTGATTGGAATGTAAGGTATTAATGTGAAGACGAAGATAATAGCCGGAAAGATGGCGAGTATAAAATTAAATGCAATAGCAGAAGCCCGGGTTGAAATAGCACCGTCAACAATTCCTTTCCAAAAGAAAACAGCAACATCATAGAGAGGCATCCCATCAAAAAAAGGTAATTTTATTTGCCTCGCTCTCTGTGCAAACAGGTCGGCACGTTTTGCCAGATATAATTTTACGGGAGACCAAAATGACATCGAAATCGAATATTAGTTTTTTTTAATCCTTGTCAATTCTTAATTGTACGATCTGGGCCTCGCCTCCCTTGGATTTAAGCAGGAAATAGACTCTGAAATTCCCATTTACTGTTTGCATTTTACCGATTGCATACGAAGAATCTTCTCCGCCCTGGTGGGTAATCTTAAACTCAAAGGGTTTATAATGGACAAAGAAATCTTTAAGAATTTGCTCTCCCTGTGCCTGGGAACATACTAATTCGCGATCTAACACGACTAATTCTATGTTATCGTTAAAATGAGCGGCAACAACTTTTGCATCACCAGCTTTAAGCCCCGAAACAATACGCTGGGGAATCTGGCCTGTTGAATGAGAGGGAAAGATGAAGAACCAAATGATAAAAATTAAAATAATTTGAGATCTCTGTTTCATTGCCGCAATAATATTTATAGATTTATCCACAAGAACCATGCAAATTAATTAAACTTGTTGAAGGTTACAAATTCTTGACGAATATAAAGATACTGCTTTATTAATTAAACTAATATTGTATTCGTGAAAATACTTTTACTGACAATCGGAAATACAGATAAAAAGTATATGAAAGAGGGAATTGATGATTATGTGAAAAGGCTCTCATTTTATATACCTTTCGAAATCAGGGTAATCCCGGATATTAAGAATCGTAGTACCCTCTCCATTGACATACAAAAAGAAAAAGAAGGACAGTTAATTGCAAATCAGCTCAGTAGCACTGATTTTGTAATTTTGTTGGATGAGCATGGAACAGAATTATCTTCAACTGAATTCTCCGGATGGATAGAAAAAAAGATGATATCCGGAACCCGGCAAATCGTCTTTGTAATCGGAGGTCCTTATGGATTCTCTAAAACTGTAAGTGAAAGTGCTGATTTTAAAATCTCCCTTTCGCAGATGACTTTCTCACACCAGATGGTACGCATGATTTTCGTTGAACAGCTTTATCGGGCAATGACTATTCTAAGAAATGAACCCTATCATCATGAATAATCGTTATGAAACGATTCGTAAATAGAAATATTTATTTTATTCTTGCAATTCCGGTATTTATTTTTGCACTGTCATGTGAAATGTTTTTTTTTAAGAAAAACAGTAACAGGCATGAGGCAGAACGTATTCTGAACATCTTTGAGAAGAAAGAGCACAAACTTGGACTGACTGTTGATTCGGTAGGGTTCAAATTAAAATCGCACCCTGTAACACTAAATTACTGGTCCCTTCTTCCCTTTTTAAGATCCAATGAGGAGGGGCTCGAAATAGCAGTATACAGTTTAAATAGTTTGGTCTTCTGGTCTTCGTCTTCAATCATCCTTCCTCCCGAAATCCCTAAACTTAACGGAATCATCCATCTGCCGACCGGATGGTATTATCAAATATCCAAAAAGTCAGGTGTTTATACAATTTGTGGATTTGTTCTTATTAAGAGGGAGTTCCCTTATCATAACCGATATATAAAGAGTTCCTTTGACCGTGATTTTATGCTGCCTGATGACTATGTTGTTAGCCAGGTCCGGCAACCCGGGAGCATAAATGTGACGAGGCCTGATGGGAAATTCCTTTTCTCACTCAACATTCCCAGAGATGGGTTCCAGACATCCGGAAAATCAAATTCAGCCGCATTGCTTTATCTTGTTATTCTCTTTCTGGTGCTTGCCCAGATTAATTTATCCCTTAAACTTAACCGACGGATTTCTGACCTTGTAAAGTTTTTCATATCAATTGGATTGCAAGTATTTATATATCTGGTTGTTGTGGGATTGAAAATTCCTGATTCATTATTTCAGACTAAACTTTTTTTGCCCCATGATTTTGCGTATAGCCGTTGGATAGCCTCCTTGGGTGAGTTTCTGCTTATCTGTGTGCTGATGTTTTCGATCTCCATTTCGTTTTTTTTGGTCAAAAAAGTCAGGCTCAATGCCAGATTGAAGAAAATTTGGATCTATTTCGTAATCTTATTTACAGCATTTTATTTTTCATTTTCAATTGCCTTACTCAGGATCTTATTATTGAATTCCAATATTTCGATGGAATTTCTGGGGAACCTTAGATTTTCAGCCATTAACGTTTATGCTTTTACCGGAATATCGCTTCAGGTTCTGGGATTCGTAATTATCATGAGGTACTTTAAGCAGGAGTTTTTCAAACAGATTGGGAAATTCAGGTTTGTAAGAGACTTTTTAGTTGCCGGTGTGATTTCAGGAATAGTTGTATCATTCATTTTAACCGGTATTGACTGGTCACCCTTTTTGTTTTATTTTTTGGTAATCCTGTTATTGTCCTTTTTTGAAAGTAAAAAAATAATTGAATATAAATATACTTTCCTGCTTGTTTTATCTGTGGCAGGAGCACTGTATATAAACTTCTATGCTCACGACCTGATTCAGATAAAGAAGAACAAGGTGCTTGATCTTTGGGCAGTAAAATTAAGTTCCGAAAGAGACTCAGGGGCAGAAATCTTCCTGTCGGAACTTGACAGTAAATTACACGAGGACACGATCATACAATCGCATTTGTATCCACCTTACAAGACGCTGGAATCCTACTTTCAGAATAATTATTTCACTGGATTCTGGAGAAATTATAATCTCCAGATTACAATCTGCAACTCTGAGGATAGCGTATATCTGACTGATGATAAGAGACATTATCCCTGCCTTGAATTTTTTACTAATTTAAGGAAGTCAAAAGGAATTCTGGTTTCAGGAAGTAATTTTTATTTCATGGATCGTTTGAATGGGAGGATATCTTACCTGGGTCAGCTTGATGTTACAAATTCAATGGGCGTTCCGGTGAAGATATTTATTGAGCTTAATTCAAAGGTTATACCGGAAGGGAAGGGATATCCTGAACTTTTGCTTGACGAGCATGCTTCGAGAGAGAGTCAGGATGGCGATATAAGCTATGCAAAGTATTTTGACGGAGAACTTGTGGATAGGGGAGGTGAATACCAGTATAGTATGAAGTTGCCCCAGGAAGTATCAGTTAATCAAGAATTTACTCACTTTGTTAAGAATGGTTACATTCATTGCTCGTATCACCGGTATGGTAATAATTATGTTATAGCAAGTTATCCTCAGGTCTATTTTTACGATAAAATAAGTACCTTCCCATATCTTTTCCTCTTATTCTTCCTCATTGGATCAATTCTCCGGATTATTGGCAATAAGAACTTCACCTTATATAAACGACACTTCGATTTTCGTCAAAAAATTCAGTTAACCCTAATTCTTTCATTATTGGGTATCCTGATTATTATTGGTTTGGGTTTAATGTTTTACAACTCCAATAAATTGCTCCTTTCGGTAAAAGATAACCTAAATGAGAAGTTATTATCCGTAACGAGTGAATTGAGTATGAGAATTGGTTTAGAGACAGAACTTAATGGTCAAATGCCGGATATATTAAACGAACAACTTATTATGCTTTCCGACATTATACATACAGATATTAACCTTTATGATCTTAGTGGCCGGTTATTTTCTACTTCACGTACCGAGATTTATGATCGTGGACTCATGTCACGCCGTATGGATCCAGTTGCTTACCAATCGATTGCCATTGATCATCTGCCTCTTTTCCTTCACGATGAGAATCTGGGAGAGATGAAATTCTATTCAGCATACTCACCTATTTACAATCAAAATAACAAGTTGATTGGATATGTTAACCTCCCTTATTTCAATGGTCAGGATGAAATTGAAAAACAAATATCTGATTTCATAGTTGCCTTTTCGAACCTTTACATCCTGCTTATCATGATGAGTCTGCTTTTGGCCCTGATTATAAGTCATAACCTGACAGCACCATTACTGCAGATTGAGAATTATCTGAAAGGGATTCAGTTGGGGAAGACTAACGCAAAAATTGAATATTCAGGTGATGACGAAATTGGGCGGTTGGCAGGAGAATATAATAAAAAAGTGGAGGAGCTGGCAGTGAGTGCAGAATTACTCGCCCGTTCAGAACGTGAATCGGCATGGCAGGGAATGGCACGTCAGGTAGCTCATGAAATAAACAACCCCCTTACACCCATGAAATTAAGCATTCAATATCTCCAGCGGATAAAGGAGCAAAACAGCGAAAATTTCGATGATTACTTTCACCGTGTGAGCAGGACCCTGGTTGAGCAGATCGATGCATTGTCGCTTATAGCATCTTCATTTTCTGATTTTGCAAAAATGCCGGGAGTAAGTGATGAATTGATTGATTTGAGGGAAAAGCTTAAGGAGGTGGTTCTCCTTTTCGAAAACTCAAACAATGTTTCAGTTACATGCACGATTTTAGCCGAGGGCCCGGTTTATATAACAGCCGACAAGGATCAAATAGGACGGGCAGTGATTAACCTGGTTAAGAACGGCATACAGGCAATTCCTAAGGACGGGAACGGGTTTGTTAAGGTTGTATTGTCAAAGGAAGGAGAATGGGCACGCATTTTAATTACAGATAATGGATCCGGCATTCCCTCCGAATTACATGATAAATTATTTGAACCAAACTTCACAACAAAATCAAGTGGAATGGGATTGGGGCTTGCAATTGTGAAGAAAATCATTGAGAATTCGAAGGGGGAAATATGGTTTGAATCAACGAAGGACGTTGAAACTACGTTCACAATTAAACTTCCGTTATCTGCACCTGTCTGATTTCAAATTATTGCGAATCAATTCCCCATTTCCGCAAGAAATTTTATTCTAACCATTCTGATCTCCTCTACTTCGTAATCATCACCGAATTCTGCCAGTGCCTCTTCCATGGCATCTGATTCTGCATCTTCTCTGAAGTACCTGTAAATGTCATCAATCTGGTCCTCGTCCATTACATCCTCAATGTAGTAATCAATATTGATCTTTGTCCCTGAATTGACAATCGCCTCCAGTTCAGTTAGCAATTCATCCAGACTCATCCCTTTTGCCTCGGCAATCTCATTGAGTGCTAATTTTCTGTCGATATTCTGAATGATATAAACCTTGTTTTTTGACTTATTAGCTACGGAACGAACAACCATATCCTGAGCTCTTTCTATCCCTTTTTCGTCGACATATTGTTTTATTAATTCGACGAATGGCTTGCCGTATCGCTGAGCCTTTCCCTGGCCAACACCAATAATACCCTGAAGTTCTTCGATAGTAGTAGGGTATTGAATTGACATGTCGGAGAGTGAAGGATCCTGGAATATTACAAATGGAGGTAACTTATGTCTGGCAGCTACCTTTTTACGCAGATCTTTCAGTATTGCGAACAGCTCAGGATCGCCGGAAGCCTGCCCTCCCTGCGGAATATCATCACCCTCTTCTGCCGATTCATAATCATGATTCTTAACAATCATAAATGAACGGGGGTGGGCGATGAAATCTTTGCCCAAATCGGTGAGTTTGAGAACTCCGTAATTTTCGATGTCTTTATGGAGAAATCCGGCAATTATACTTTGCCTGAACACGGCATTCCATATTTTGTCATCATATTCATCCCCTTCGCCGAAAATGTCGAGAGAGTCATGTGAAAATGATTTAACCGTGGCGTTTTCCACGCCCATAAGAATATTCACCAGATGCTCACCTTTGCATTGCTCTTTAACCTCTACTACTGCTTTTAAGGCCATCACAACGAGATCTTTTCCTTCAACCTGTTCTTTCGGGTTGAGACAATTATCGCAGAAACCACAATTTTCTGTCTCATATTTCTCCCCAAAATAGTGTAAAAGTATCGTGCGACGACAAAGTGATGATTCGGCAAAGGCCACAGTATCAAGCAGTAATTGCTGGCCAATCTCTTGTTCTGCCACAGGTTTCCCCTGCATGAATTTCTCAAGCTTCTGTATATCCTTGTAACTATAGAAGGTAATGCACTTCCCTTCGCCGCCATCACGGCCAGCCCGACCAGTCTCCTGATAATAACCTTCGAGCGATTTTGGAATATCGTAATGAATAACAAACCTGACATCCGGTTTGTCGATTCCCATACCGAATGCAATGGTAGCAACGATTACATCGGATTCTTCCATTAGAAATTTATCCTGATTTGCAGACCTTGTGGCCGAATCCATTCCGGCGTGATAGGCAAGAGCCTTTATTCCATTGACCTGAAGTAATTCTGCAATCTCCTCGACTTTCTTTCGGCTAAGGCAGTAGATAATCCCTGATTTACCGGGATTACTTTTTATCATTCTGATTATTTGATCCTTGGCTTTGTTTTTTGGCCGGATCTCATAATAGAGATTTGCTCTGTTAAACGATGACTTAAATACCATGGCATTTTGCATACCCAGGTTTTTCTGAATATCGTGTTGTACCTTTGGTGTGGCGGTGGCTGTTAAAGCCATGATCGGTGCCTGCCCGATCTCATTTACAATGGGTTTGATTCGTCTGTACTCTGGTCTGAAATCATGCCCCCATTCAGAAATACAATGTGCTTCGTCTATTGCATAAAAGGAAATTTGAATCCCCTTCAAAAAATCAATATTTTCGAGTTTTGTCAATGATTCCGGAGCTACATATAGAAGTTTTGTATGGCCTCTCGAAATATCCTCCTTTACTTTCTGAATGGCTGTTTTTGTCAGCGATGAGTTCAGAAAATGGGCAACTCCATCCTCTGTACTGAAACTTCTTATTGCATCGACCTGATTTTTCATTAAGGCGATAAGAGGAGATATTACAATCGCGGTACCCTCCTGCATAAGTGCAGGTAACTGGTAACAAAGCGATTTTCCGCCACCCGTTGGCATTAGAACGAATGTGTCATTCCCTTCCAGTATACTGTTAATTACTTCTTCCTGTTGTCCTTTGAACCGGTCAAAGCCAAAGTACTTTTGAAGCTGGTCATTAAGTGTTTTTTTATCTATCATAATTGTCGCTCAAATTCTCCCTCAATCTATAAGATTTTGTCCCACTAAGTTATCAATTATATTCCCTGTTACAAGAATTTATTTGAAAAACTTTAAAATTTAACATTGGATAGTTTTGTAAACAGTTTTTAGGTTTATAAAATGGGGCAAAGAATCGTATATTTGTCGCTTCATTAATTGTTCGGTTCTCATTTATAAAATTATCAATTAAAGACGCATGTCCATAATGGGATTATTTAAGGGAAAAGCGAAAAAACAGAGTAAAGCCAATGAAGAAATGTCATTCCTTGAGCATCTTGAGGAATTGAGATGGCATCTGGTTCGTATTTCTGCAGCGGTTGTCATTGGTGCCATACTGGTTTTCATAAATGTGAAGTTTATAATGGATAAGATCCTCTTCGCCCCTAAATATCCTGGTTTTATTACAAACAGAATTTTTGGATGGATGGCAGAGAAACTTAATTCAACTGATCTGGCAATAAATACACAGCCATTTAGTATTATTAATTATGATATGGCAGGACAGTTCTCAACTCACCTGAGCATAGCAATGATAGGTGGTATAATCATTTCGATCCCTTACATTTTCTGGGAATTCTGGCGCTTCATAAAACCAGCTCTTTATGAAAAAGAGCGCAAACATGCTACTGGTGCTGTCTTTTACAGTACATTGTTATTTATGACTGGAGTTTTTTTTGGGTATTTCCTGATCGTTCCTCTCTCAACACATTTCTTTGGTTCGTACCGGGTGAGCGCTGAAGTAGTAAACCAAATCAACCTGAACTCCTATATAAGTGCCGTCACGACGATTATTCTTGGCAGTGGGGTTGTTTTTGAACTTCCGATAGTAATTTATTTTCTTGCTAAAGTAGGGCTTGTCAGCTCCGGTTTTCTTAAAAATTATCGTCGGCACGCTTATATTCTTTTATTGTTGCTGGCCGCGATAATTACTCCACCCGACGTTTTTAGTATGTTATTGGTTTCAGGACCACTCATTACGCTCTACGAATTGGGTGTTGTGCTGGCGAAAGGTATAGAAAAGAAGAGAGTGGATGAAGAACTCCTTGAAGCTTAAAAAATTAAATTTCCTGAAAGATGAAGCTCAGAGCCGAGAATATAGTTAAAAAATATAGAAGCAGAACTGTTGTTAAAGGTGTTTCCCTGGAATTAAATCAAGGTGAAATAGTAGGATTGCTTGGACCAAACGGTGCCGGTAAGACGACTTCTTTTTACATGATTGTTGGTTTGATCAAGGCAAATGGAGGTCAGATATTTCTCGATGACATGGACATTACAACCTTTCCGGTTTATAAAAGGGCTAAACTGGGCATCGGATATCTGGCACAGGAAGCCTCAGTCTTCAGGCAGATGAGTGTTGAGGATAATATCCGGTCAATCCTGGAGATGACAACATTTACCAAGGAATATCAGCGTGAGAAACTGGAATCATTGCTCGATGAATTTGGACTCCAGAGGGTGCGAAAAAGCACAGGCATTCAATTGTCAGGTGGCGAACGTCGCAGGACTGAAATCGCCCGTTGTCTTGCAATAAATCCGGCTTTTATTCTGTTGGATGAGCCTTTTGCTGGTGTTGACCCGATAGCAGTTGAAGATATTCAGCAAATAGTTTTCAGACTAAAGGATAAAAACATAGGAATTCTTATTACTGACCATAATGTCCATGAGACTCTCTCCATCACAGACCGCTCTTATTTACTTTATGACGGTAGGATACTTAATAGTGGATCAGCAGAAGAATTAGCTGAAGACGAAGAGGTTAGAAGATTATATCTGGGGCAGAACTTTGAACTCAGGAGACCCTTGGTTATGAAACCTGAGGCATCTCCGGATAATATTACAGAATAATTTTGTTCCGGAATTTCCCAATTAAAAAAAATACTATATTTGCAGCGCTAAAAAATGCGGACGTGGCGTAATTGGTAGCCGCGCCAGACTTAGGATCTGGTGCCGAGAGGCGTGGGGGTTCGAGTCCCTTCGTCCGCACTGAGTACCAACAGACCGCCTTTTTCCTGAATGGAAATAAGGCGGTTTTTTTGATTTGCTGTTTATCAAACCCTTACACCCTGCCAAAGGTATATTAGATCATAAAGGATAAAAGTATGAAAATTTCGAAAACAAGTATTGATGATTTGAATGTGGTTGTTCGGATTGTAATCGAAAAGCAAGATTATGAGACAACTGTTAATGAAACATTAAAAGATTACCGCAAGAAGGCCAATATGCCCGGCTTTAGGAAGGGAATGGTTCCCCCCGGTCTTATAAAGAAAATGTATGGAAAGTCTGCAGTGGCCGAGGAGGTAAATAAACTGCTTGGCAGCGAGCTTACAAAATATATATCAGACGAAAATTTAAATATTCTGGGCGAACCGCTGCCTTCTTTAACCGAACAATCAATTGTAGATTTCGACAGTACTGCGGATATGGAATTCGCATTCGATCTGGGCCTGAGTCCTGAAATTAATATTGTTCCTGAAAATATTGGAGAGTTACCTTATTATGAGATCATAGTAGACGATCAGCTAATCGAAAACCAGATATTGGGTTATACAAATCGCTTTGGTGAGAATATTCCTGCCGAAGTTGCAGGTGAAAAGGAAATTACAATCGGAGACTTTGTTCAGCTTGATTCGGATGGGAACTTCAACGAAGAAGGGATAGCTCCTTTGAATGTTCAGATTTCTGTTCAGCTAATTAAGGATGAGGCAGTTCAAAAATTGTTTATAGGATCCGTGGTCGGCGACGTTATCCGTTTTAACCCCAGAACAGCTTTACAGGATGATCATGAAGTTACCCATCTGCTTAAAATTAAGCATGATGATATAGATTCTGCAGACACAGATTTTAATTTCACGATAAATACGATAAATACTTTTGTGCCTGCTGAAATAGACGAATCACTTTTCAAAAAAATCTATGGAGAAGAAACTGAAATAAATTCAGTTGAGGACTTACGCGAAAAGATTCGTGAAGAGTTAAAATCCAATCTTGTTTATTCAAGCGACTACCGGTTTTCTATCGATGCCAAAGAAGCATTTACAAAAGCCGCATCATTGAAACTTCCGGAAGAGTTTTTAAAAAGATGGCTTGTCGAAACAAACGAAAAAGTTACTAAAGAGCAAATTGAGGAGGAATTTGACCATTTCCGTAAAGACCTTGAATGGACTTTGATTAAGAGTAAACTAATTAAGGAGAACGAAATTCGCATCGAGGAATCAGATATTCATTCGATGGCCCGCGATATGGCCCGTATGCAATTCCAGCAATACGGCATGGCCAATGTCCCGGATGAATACCTCGATAATTATGCCAACTCCATCCTTCAGAATAAAGAGCAAAAACAGAAGATGGCAGAGAAGAAAATTGAGGATAAAGTTCTTGAATTAATAAAGGAGAAATCCGGAATTGAGATTAAACAGGTTACACAAAAGGAGTTTGACGATTTGTTTGAAAAATAAATATCGAACCTAAGGATTAGTAGTATTTTTATAACTTTGTGGGACAATTTATTTTGAGGAATCTTCAATGATTCTGTCGAATGAACTGTCTTACAAAGTTTTTTAATTTTTAAAAGTTTACAAATATGAACGGGAACAGTGATGAATTCCGCAAATACGCGACAAAACATTTAGGCATAAGCAGCCTAAACCTGTACAAATATGAGTCTATCTATGCAAATGCTTATATATCACCTACAATCATAGAGGAGCGACAGCTAAACGTGGCTCAGATGGATGTCTTTTCCAGGCTTATGATGGATCGGATTATCTTCCTTGGCATTGCAATTGACGATTATGTAGCTAATATTATTCAGGCTCAATTATTGTTTTTGGAATCTTCGGATCCTGGAAAAGATATTCAGATATATTTTAATTCCCCGGGCGGATCGGTGCATGCCGGATTAGGAATCTATGATACAATGCAATACATAAATTGCGATGTGGCGACAATATGTACAGGTATGGCTGCCTCGATGGCTGCAGTTCTTATGACTGCCGGAACTACAGGTAAACGTTCCGCCTTGAAACATTCGCGGATTATGATCCACCAGCCAATGGGCGGAGCACAGGGACAGGCCTCTGATATACAAATCGTTGCAAGAGAAATTGAAAAATTGAAAACGGAATTGTATCAGATTATTGCCAATCATTCCGGTCAGACAATCGAAAAGGTTGAACAGGATTCGGATCGTGATTACTGGATGACAGCACAGGAAGCTAAAGACTACGGAATGATCGATGATATTCTCATCCGCGTCAAAAAGTAATTCCTGCGTTTCCAGGGATTTGTAATTTTAAATTTTAGGATGAAAAAATTGGATAAGTGTTCATTTTGCGGAAGAGATAAGAAAGATGTTCGTATTCTTATTGCCGGTATGGAGGGTCATATCTGTGAAAATTGTATTGAGCAGGCACATGCAATAATTGAAGAAGAATTTAAAAAAAATAAGAATTTTGACCTTTCAGGAGTCGAATTAAAAAAGCCAAAGGAGATAAAAGATTTTCTTGATCAATACGTTATTGGACAGGACGACGCTAAAAAAGTATTGTCAGTTGCCGTTTATAACCATTACAAAAGGTTAAACCAGCATGCTGATGATGAAGGAACGGAGATTGAGAAATCAAATATAATTCTTGTAGGACCTACCGGAACGGGTAAAACACTTCTTGCCAAGACTATTGCAAGGATGTTGCACGTTCCTTTTACGATTGTGGATGCCACAGTATTAACTGAAGCTGGTTACGTTGGTGAAGACATCGAGAGCCTTCTTACCCGTCTGCTTCAGGTTGCTGATTATAATGTCGTTGCGGCAGAACGGGGAATCGTATTCATCGACGAAATTGATAAGATTGCACGTAAAGGTGATAATCCATCGATCACACGTGATGTTTCGGGTGAAGGCGTTCAGCAGGGTTTGTTAAAACTTCTCGAAGGGTCGGTTGTAAATGTTCCTCCCCAGGGTGGAAGAAAACATCCGGAACAGAAAATGATTCCGGTAGACACAAAGAATATTTTGTTCATTTGTGGAGGGGCATTTGAAGGTATAGAACGGAAAATAGGCTTACGTCTTAATACAAAGGTTGTTGGTTATAAGGCAAGTCTGGAGAATGGACAGGTCGATCGGAATAATCTGCTACAGTATGTGTCTCCTCAGGATCTTCGTTCGTTTGGACTGATCCCTGAGATCGTGGGTCGTTTGCCTGTCCTTACTTATCTTGAACCGCTTGAACGCGATGCTCTGAGACGTATCCTGACTGATCCTAAGAACTCCATTATCAAACAATATCAAAAGTTGTTTAAAATGGATGGGATAAAAATTACCTTCCCCGAGGAAACACTTTACCTCATTGTCGACAAGGCGATTGAATTTAAGCTTGGAGCTCGTGGTCTTAGAGCGATTTGTGAAACAGTCATCATGGATGTGATGTTTGAAATGCCATCCGGGGTACGCACTGAGGTCGTAATTACTCCCGAATTTGCAATGGAAAAGATTGATAAATTGAGTGCCATAAGACTTCAGGCCAGTTAGGTTTACTAAATTCAGGAAATTAAAAAAGGTCGTTTTGCACATGCAGAACGACCTTTTTTATTAACCCGGTTAATATTATTCAGGCATCTTATAAACGATTGAATTAATTGTCATTCCTGCACCTACAGAGGTCAGAATAATAATATCCCCTTTGGAAATCTGATGATCCTCCATTTTATCTTTTAGTATAAGATCCAGTAAAGTGGGGACCGTTGCCGTAGATGAATTGCCAAAATGTCGAATAGTCATCGGCATAATATTTTTATCATACTCACGTTTACCGTAAAGTTTGAACACGCGTCCTAAAATAGCTTCATCCATCTTTTCGTTAGCCTGATGAATCAGTACCTTCGATATACTATCCAGATGCAGGCCTGCCTTGTCCAGGCTTTCCTTTACTACTCCCGGAACCGTACTCAGGGCATACGCATATACTTTTGATCCCAGCATTTTAAGGTATTGGTGATCCTTTGGAACATTAGGATTTAATGTGTAACCAAGGTTCAGCATATTATGGTCATGATCTGACCTGCATGAATGTGATAAGATCCCAACCGGAACATCACTCTCAACAGCCTCAACAATCGCGGCTCCTGCTCCATCCGAGAAGATCATCCGGTCACGGTCATAAGGATCTGCAACTCTCGAGAGAACATCAGCACCAATTACAAGACCGCGTTTGAATATACCGCTTTTAATATAGGCATCAGCAATGATCATGGCTGTAGTCCAACCCGGACAACCCGATGTAACGTCGTGGGTTAGCACCGATGGGTTTGAAATTCCAAGTTTGGTTTTAACACGGTTAGCCAGGGCAGGACATAAATCCGGTTGAACTAACCCACTGATCATATCACCAAAATTATGGGCGACTAAAATAAATTCGAATGTCTCCGGATCAATTCCGGATGTGTCAATTGCATCTTTTGCCGCGTACGTGGCCAGGTCACTTGTTACCTGATCTTGTTCTGCATAGCGACGTTCTTCAATGTTTGTAATTTCAAAAAATTTCCGAATGATTTCTGAATTCGGGATTTCGAATTTTTGATTTGATGAAGGATCATAAAACTCTGCATCCATAAAGTAGTCATTTGCAATCACTCTTGTTGGCACATATGATCCGGTACCCACAATAACGGAATAAATTTTCTTGTTCATATTTATTGTTTTCTATTCATAAGCGTTTCACTGACAATATGCTCCAATTTAAAAGTTTGACCGTCCCATACTCCATAAGTACAGCCCTTGAACCAGTCGCCCAGGATAATTATTTTACTGTTTTCATTTAGTTTGAAGTTAAGGGCAATATGTCTGTGCCCAACTACAAAATAATCGAAGTGTTCGTCCTTTAATTTCTTTTTGGCAAAAATGATCTGATGCTCATGGTCTTCACCCAAAAATCCCGGACCCTCAATGCCTTTGGCCATCCGACTGTTTTTTGACCAAAAGAATGCAAGCCTGAAGGATAAGTCCGGGTGAATTTTTGCAAATGCCCACTGTGCAATTTTATTATGGAAAAACCGGGTAAGAATCTGATATTTAAAATCTGTTTTACCCAGATCGTCACCATGAGCCAGGAAGAACTTCTTACCCAGAAGCTCAGTTTCAAAGGGTCCGTGGTGTACTATCACACCTGTCTCGCGTGGTAAATAGTCAAAAACCCATACATCATGGTTTCCTGTGAAGAAGTGAACAGGTATACCACTGTCACATATTTCAGCTAAGGCCCCCAGAACCCTCACAAAACCCTGAGGTGCAACTTTACGGTACTCAAACCAAAAGTCAAATATGTCACCAAGAAGAAAAATTGCTTCCGCATCTTTTTTAACCTCATGCAACCAGCTCACAAAAAGCAATTCTCTTTCACGGCTATGTTTAAGTGCAGCTGCCCCAAGATGGACGTCTGAGGCAAAATATATTTTTTTGGGATGCTCCAAAACTTACTCTAAGCTTATTAATTTATAGTATTCCTTTTATTGCGGCAAAGATAGGCCTAAAAAAGAGTTTTTCAAGACTAACCTATTTCAGTATTTTACTCAAGGTCTGATACAATGCAGGACCCTTGAGATTTCGCGCAATAATATTGCCCTCCTTATCCAAAAGATAATTAAAAGGTAATTCCTGAATGTTATAGTTTGTAGCCGCCTGAAAACTCCCTTTCATATCACCGACATTAATGCAGCTTAGATTATCCGTTGCGATAGCATCCATCCAGGCTGCTCTGTCATTATCCACACTCACCATGAATATTTCAAATCCCCGACCTTTAAATTTCTGATAAAGTTCTGAAAGAACCTGATTGACTATTCTGGATGCACGATCCTTGGCTGACCAAAAATGGAGCAGAACGTATTTTCCATGCAAAGACCACAATTCCCTGGCATGCCCATCGGCATCCGGGAGAATGATATTCGGAGAATTTACTGCATTATTTCGAACGGCATTTGTAAGTTGCTTTTCTCTTTCTTCATTAATATATTGAAGAGTATTATTGTAGAGCGCCATAACCTGTTCATTCCTGGGATAAACAGAATAAAGTGCAGAGGCAGCTGTTTTCATTGCCATCATGTCGTTAATTACAAAATTATTTTCATCCCATTTCTGGTATAAGGCATAAACTGAAGCCAGTGAGAAAGGATTCTTCTTAACGAAAGAGGTAACATAATCCGAATGTTCAGAAATAGTGCTGATATAACTGGAATTTAATGCCTCTGATTTTGATGCGAAAAGTGGATTATTCTTCTGCGAATTGTAGAGTTTTTTTATCGAGTCAGTTTTGGTTTTAGCTACGTAAAAACGATTGTCGAGGTCTCTTAACATCTCAGATCCCCTTGATCCGGTAACCTTATAATCACGTGTGAAATTAGTATACGAACCGTTGATCTGAACTTTCTCTGTTGAATCCACAAGTAAAGTAGCGAAGCTTTTTTTTGTCAGTTTTAAGATGTAAAATGTTGAAGATGACGTATTGCCTTTTAAGATAAATTCGCCATTCTGATCAAGTTTGGCTGAGTCCATAGTCAACTGATCGTTTAACAAAAGTTTATTTAAATAAATTGTTTTTCCTGCGCCACCTTCGAGCTTTCCGGATATCGTGAAATTTGATTTCTTGCCACACCCGGATAGTGCGAACAAAACAATTAATAAGTATAAAGCTTCTTTCATGGATAATTATCTAATATTTAATCATTATTAATCAACTCATCCTGGTAATTAAAAAAGTTTACCAATTGTTTTGAGAAAATTGAAGTTAGCAAAAGTATAAAATCCCCGCTAAAACCAATCAAATAGCGTATTAAATAAGTTTCTTTTAAGGTTCAATATCTGGCGGAATCACTTTAAGCAACTTTTTTTGACTATTTTTACACCCTGAAAATTTAATTGCGTGCAAATTCATTACGATTTAAATAATTTTAAAGCATTAAATCCGGTAGTCACAATCGGAACATTCGATGGTGTTCATCTGGGTCATCGGGAAGTCATTTCTGAACTTAAAGTGCTTAGCAATCTCTCGGGTGGAGAATCGGTAATTTTTACTTTTGAACCTCATCCACGTGTTGTATTGTCACCCTTGGAGGACTCTCTCAGATTACTGTCAACCAAAGAGGAAAAGATAAATCTGATGCGAAACATTGGTGTGGATCACCTTGTAATCTACCCTTTTACAACAGAATTCTCAAGGTTGACCTATGCTGAATTTGTTACTGGGATATTAGTTGGGAAGATGAATATATCGAGTCTGGTTGTCGGGTATGATCATCGTTTTGGACAGGGACGCGAGGGTGATTTTCATTCACTTGAAGTATTATCAAGATCACTTAATTTTAAAGTTGAACAGCTCTCACAGCTAATCGTTGAAAATAAAGTGGTTAGTTCCACTAAGATACGAAATGCTCTCGAAAAGGGAAATATTTCGCAGGCAAACCATTATTTGGGATACAAATATACATTGTCCGGGAAAGTAGTTGAAGGCAATCGGATTGGAAGGACAATCGGATTTCCTACAGCAAATATCGACACCTGCGATCAGCATAAACTTGTACCAGGCGATGGCGTTTATGCTGTCAATATTGAATGCGATGGAAAAACATATAATGGGATGCTTAATATTGGCATCCGCCCAACAGTTAATTCAAATGCAGACCATAAAACTATTGAGGTAAATATTTTTGACTTTGATGAAGATATTTATAACCATAATATTACGGCCCTTTTTGTGGATAAGATCCGTGATGAAAAAAAGTTTGAACGATTGGAAGACTTGCAGGAACAACTAAAAAAGGACCAAATCGTCGCCTTACAAATGCTTGTAAAGAAAAATTAACAATAGTAGTAAATTATAAATAGTAATCTAAATCATATTAAAATGAATAGTACTGAAGATTATAAAGTTAAAGATATCACACTGTCAGCCTTTGGCCGTAAGGAGATTGAAATAGCAGAAAAAGAAATGCCCGGGCTCATGTCGCTAAGACGAAAATATGGGGCCCAGAAACCACTGGCGGGAGCCCGGATAATGGGTTCATTGCACATGACAATACAAACTGCAGTTTTAATTGAAACATTAGTAGAACTTGGTGCTTCTGTAAGATGGTGCAGTTGTAATATCTTTTCAACTCAGGATCATGCTGCTGCTGCAATTGCTGCTGCCGGAGTGCCTGTTTTCGCATGGAAGGGTGAATCCCTTGCAGAGTATTGGTGGTGCACCGAACGTGCCCTGGATTTTGGTAATGGCGAAGGCCCAACATTAATAGTTGACGATGGTGGTGATGCTACCATGATGATACACAATGGATTTGCTGCGGAGGATAATAGTGCGATTCTGGAAGCAGAGGTTAGTGCAGAGGATGAAGTGGAATTAAACAATATTCTTAAACGAATTCTTGCTGCAGATCCTCAACGTTGGCATCGCCAGTCAAAAGAGATTAAGGGTGTTTCCGAAGAGACTACAACCGGCGTTCATCGTCTTTACCAGATGGTTGAACAGGGAAAATTATTATTCCCGGCTTTTAATGTAAATGACTCCGTTACAAAATCAAAATTTGATAATCTCTACGGTTGCCGCGAATCACTTGCCGACGGAATCAAAAGAGCTACAGATGTTATGATTGCCGGGAAAGTTGCAGTAATTGCAGGATATGGTGATGTAGGAAAGGGATGTGCCCACTCGATGAGGTCCTATGGCGCACGTGTTATTATTACTGAAATTGATCCGATCTGCGCTTTGCAAGCTGCGATGGAAGGATTTGAGGTAAAAACTATGGAAGAAGCAGTTACGGAAGGAAATATTTTTGTGACTACAACCGGTAATCTTGATGTAATTACTGCAGAACATATGGCATCTATGAAAGACCAGGCCATAGTTTGTAATATTGGTCATTTTGATAATGAGATCCAGGTAGCACGTCTGGAGAAGTGGGATGGAATAAATAAAATTAATATCAAACCACAGGTAGATAAATATACTTATCAGGATGGTCATTCGATCTTCCTGCTTGCTGAAGGGCGTCTTGTTAATCTTGGCTGTGCCACAGGTCATCCCTCCTTTGTAATGAGCAATTCATTTACGAACCAGACTTTGGCACAGCTTGAACTATGGAATAAAGCCTATGAAGTTGGGGTTTATCGTCTGCCAAAACATCTCGATGAGGAAGTAGCCCGTTTACACCTCGAACAGATTGGGGTTAAGCTTACAGTTCTTACAGCTAAACAGGCTGAATACCTGGGTATGCCTGTTGAAGGACCTTATAAACCAGAGTACTACAGATATTAGAGAAGAATTCTAAAGGCAAAGTTCAAAATGCAAAATGCGAAATTAAATTTCACTCTTGCATTTTGAACTTTGCCTTTCGATTTTTCAATTTGTGATCGTAAGGCTTTCGAAGCCAGTAATAACATGATAACTTTGAAGATAGTGCGTAGCCGGTCCTTTAACCGGCTGGCCCCCTCCCATTAGATTAAATTTGGATCCGCAAATGTTGCAAATTCCAAAAAAGTCACTGCTAAATGTAGTAAAAGGCGGGGAAATTAGATTTTTAACCGGCTGGACCTCTACAATTCCTGAATAATCTTTTTCATTAGGACAACATGCATCGTATGCAAAATACTGATTGGATGAGGGATCAACACAAACTACGATTACTCCTTTAACACCCTGATTCCCGAATACAATAGAATTGCCTGGGATTGTAAGGAAATTGTAGTTAATAAGTGATATGGGGATGTTGACTTTAACCGACGGCAAAAATGAATTCTGATCCTTTGAACAACCCAATACAAGCAAAATAATAAATGCAGTAAGAGTTAAAATTTTGAAGATTATCTTCTTTTGATTTAACATTTTAATTATTTTTATCCAGTACAAAGATAAATAAAACAGTATTCATAATTTATCGGTTTTTTTAAGCCTGAAGTTTGTATATTTCTTAAAGAATTTTTTAAATTTGTATTTATTCAGATCGGGAAGGGTTCCGGCATACCGGAGTTCTTCTTGTTTTTTATGTATTATAAGCAAAACCAATTACCAGATGGGCAAAATTACTTATGTTTCTGCCGAGGGCTTAAAAAAGCTTAAGGCAGAGCTGGATCAGATGGTCAATGTCGAAAGACCGGCTATTTCCAGAAATATAGGGGAAGCAATTGAAAAGGGAGATATCTCTGAAAATGCAGAGTACGATGCGGCTAAAGATGCTCAAGGCATGCTTGAAGCTAAAATTGCGCTTTTACAGGCTCAGCTTGCGAGTGCCCGTATCATTGACCAGTCAAAAATTGAAACTGATGTTGTCCAGATAATGAACAAGGTCACAATTAAAAATGGTAAGAACAATTCTACAATGACCTATACAATAGTTTCCGAACATGAAGCTGATTTAAAAATTGGAAAAATAAGTGTCAATACACCCATTGCTCAAGGACTGTTAGGTAAAAGAGTAGGTGATACTGTTGAGATAAAAGTTCCCTCAGGAATAATACCATTTGAGATAATAAACATTGAATTAGGTATTTAACTAAACTGGACACTGACTGAATGTCAACGATTTTCTCAAAAATTGTAAATGGCGAGATTCCGTGTTACAAAATAGCCGAGAACGATAATTTCCTTGCTTTTTTGGATATTTTCCCAATTGCAAAAGGTCATGTCCTGGTTATTCCCAAAAAAGAAACTGACTACCTGTTTGATTTAGAAGATCAGGACCTTAGTGAATTGATATTATTTTCCAAAACTGTTGCAGCAGGACTTAAGAATGCAATTCCTTGCAGAAAAGTTGGTGTAGCAGTCCTGGGACTTGAAGTTGCCCATGCTCATATTCACTTGATTCCACTCAACTCTGAGAGTGATATAAACTTCCTAAAACCAAAATTAAAGTTCTCATCCGGTGAATTTGTTGAGATCGCCGCTAAGATCTCGAAGGAAATAATCTGAAGTTGAAATTATTTTACCCTCCCAGGATTTTTTCGGATAAATTCCTCCCAATTTTTAACTGTTCCACCCCTGGCCGGGTTTTTTAATTGGAGAAAATGACAGACTGCCGTCGCAAGTCCATCCGTTGCATCCAGATCATCAGGCATTATTTCAAGATCATACATCTGTTTTAAAAAATATGCAACCTGCTCCTTTGTGGCAGATCCATTTCCCGTAATTGATTGTTTAATTCGTAAGGGTGCGTATTCAAAGATAGGGATATTTCTATAGAGTGATGCTGCCATTGCAACTCCCTGAGCTCGTCCGAGCTTTAACATTGACTGCACATTTTTGCCAAAAAAAGGTGCTTCGAGGGCTGTTTCGTCGGGTTTATACTGGTCGACCAAATACAAGGTTCGGTTGAAGATATGGCTTAACTTTTGGTAGTGCCCTGAAAAACCTGAAGTTTTGACCACCCCAAGAGCTATAACCTGAGCCTTGCCTTTTGTAACTTTAAGTACACCATATCCCATAATATTTGACCCGGGATCGATACCTAATATGGTTCTGTTTATTTCCAATCTCTTATTTTTTCAAGCTTAGTATTAAATATCAATTTTTCAGGGTGGATTGCAATTTATCCGGTATATTTTCGAGCCTTACAAATAATTAAATTGCTGATGCAAAAGGGAGATTTTCGAGGTCAACATTTCCTCCTGAGAGGATGACCCCAACCCGAAGATTTCGGAATAGAGGTTCATTTTCAAGGATTGCAGCTAATGGTACAGCAGAAGATGGTTCAATAATTATTTTCATTCTTTCCCAAATCAGACGCATTGCCTGAATGATAGACTCTTCTGATACAGTGATTATCTCATCTACATCCCTGCTGATTATTGCAAAGTTGATCTCACCAAGCGAGGTAAGCAAACCGTCAGCTATTGTCTTCGGTTGATGGGAAGGGATAATGTGACCTGCCTTAAAAGATCTGTAAGCATCATCAGCTCCTGCCGGTTCGGCTGCAATTACGCGGCAGGAAGAAGAAAGTGATTTTGCGGCTAATGCTGTACCTGATAACAAACCGCCGCCGCCAACAGGACACATGATAACATCAAGGTTAGGAAATAATTCAATAAGTTCTTTTGCCGCAGTCCCCTGGCCCGCAATAACACGGACGTTGTTGTACGGGTGGATAACCTCTATCTCTTTTTGTAAAACAATTTGGTTTAATGTCCTTTCTCTTGCCTCAAGTGTCGGCTCACAATAAGTTATTATTCCTCCATAACCTGAAACTGCGATCTTCTTTATTTCAGTTGATGTTGAAGGCATTACGATATGAGCTTTTATTCCTCTCATCGAAGCTGCCAGGGCCAACGCAGCGGCATGATTTCCTGACGAATGTGTGCCAACACCTTTTGAGGCCTGCAAATCACTTAAGGAAAAGATGGCGTTACATGCCCCCCGAAATTTAAAAGCACCGGTCTTCTGAAGATTCTCACATTTGAAGTATAACTCACTTCCGGTTATCCTGTTAATTGCAGAACTAGTCATTACAGGAGTCCGGTGGATGAATTTCTCAATTAGGTTATGAGCCTTAATTATATCCTGAAAATCGGGAAGTATCACAGTTTTGGTGGTTTCTCTTTTGATTTCTTGTCAATATATTCAATAAGTAACTCACGGATCCGCTTTTCTACATCATAAGTAGACGCATTTACAGGCAGTCCATTAAATGCATTGCAATAAAGCATGAAATCTTCTAAAGCATCTCCTTCAAGACCGGATACTTTCTGAATTACATCTTTATTATAGACAATTGAAAATATCTGCCAGTCTTTCTCTGAATGAATAGCCGACAGGGTAGCCCTTTTTTGCTTTTCGTCCTTACTTGTATAATATGAAATATAAGACAACGGATTGGAAAGAGCAGCAAGTTTTCGCGGTTTCGATGCGAAATAGTCACTGCGCAATTCAACCGGCACAGTGGGTGATTTTCCAACAGGTATTCCATTCATATTAACTTTAGGTCCGCTTCCCTGAACTTCTACCTGATTTAATAATATTCTAACCGGAGATAATGCAATCTTGAATAACCCGTTTTCCGAATTTATTATTTCACTTACAGGTACCCTTTTGTCTTTGTAATTAAGAGATTTAAATGTAATTGTATCCATAGGGTCTGCCTGGATCGCGAATTTACCGCTCGCATCTGTCATAGTGCCACCTCGAATCCGCATGATCAGTACTTGTACATAGCCAATATTTTCCTTTGTTGACTCATCAATAACCTGCCCTTTTACATTAACCATATCCTCCGGAAAGAACAACTGGCAATGACCTTTAAACTGGTTTCCCAGTATCAGGAACAGAATTATTGAAGCGATACGAATGTTTCTTATTGTCATATGGAATGCCGTTGATCTGATAAAACTACAAAACAGTCAGTTATTTACTTTACTCTTAGCCTTAGTGCGCAAATCGATTTAATGATGTTAAATATTCTGTTTTGGTTGTCTTTGTGATGTAAAATTATAAATATTACATGATCAGTGTACTATATATTTAAGGTTCTTGAAGTTTACTAATATTTGAGGTTCTTGATCCGGTCCATTGCCTTCAGGACATTTGCACGGTCTGCAAAAGCGGAGAACCTGAAATATCCTTCTCCAGACGGGCCAAATCCTGATCCGGGAGTCCCTACAACATTTGTTTCATGGAGTAATTTGTCGAAAAACTCCCACGAAGTCAGATTACTTTTGGTCTTGACCCAAACATAAGGAGCATTAATTCCTCCAAAGACGGTGTATCCTTGCTCAGACAGACTTTTTCTGATAATTGCGGCATTCCCGAGGTAGTAACTTATTAATTCTTTAACCTCCTTCTTTCCTTGCTCAGAGTAAATTGCCGCCGCCGCTTTTTGTACGGGGTAGGAGACTCCATTGAATTTTGTTGTGTGGCGACGCATCCATAGTGGTTTAACCGCAACCGGATTTCCTTGTTGATCAAAGGCAAACAACTCATTGGGTATCACAGTAAATGCACATCTGGTGCCGGTAAATCCGGCAGTCTTTGAGAAGCTCCGGAATTCAATTGCAACGCTTTTCGCTCCTTCAATTTCAAAAATGGAATGAGGAATATTATCTTCCGTTATGTACGCCTCATAGGCCGCATCATAAAGTATTATACTCTTGTTCGCAATTGCATAATCAACCCACATTTTAAGTATTTCCTTTGTAGCTACTGTTCCTGTAGGATTGTTTGGGAAGCAAAGGAAAATAAGATCAGCTCTTTTGGATGGTAATTCAGGAACAAACCCGTTAGACTCATTACAAGGCATATAAACGATATTGTCAAAGTAGCCGTTTGGCTGACAAATGCCTGTCTTTCCTGACATAACTGTAGTGTCTGCATAAACGGGATAAACAGGATCGCAAATGGCAATAATGTTTTCATTTCCAAAAATCTCCTGAATATTTCCTGTATCACATTTTGAACCATCCGATACAAAAATCTCATCCGCTGAAATAGAAACTCCTCTCAGCAGATAGTCATTTATTGCTATGGCTTCACGTAAAAAGTCATACCCCTGCTCCGGGCCATAACCTTTGAAAGTATCTTTATTCCCCATTTCCTCTACTCCTTCATGAAATGCCTTAAGTACAGCGGGGGTTAATGGTTGTGTAACATCACCGATTCCCATCCGGATAATATTCTTGTCCGGATTTGCAGATGCAAATTCTCTAACCCTGCGTCCAATTTCGGGGAATAAATATCCAGCTTTTAATTTTAAATAGTTTTCGTTAATGAATGCCATGTAAGTAATTGTGATATTGTTATTTATAATTCTTTAAATCAGATAAGGGGAGCAAAGATACAAAATATTTTTCTGAGACACTTTTATCACAAAAGTTAATACTTTTATATGAATAATGGTGTTCAAAATTTTGTATTGTAATTCCAGGTTTATGAAAATATTCAAGTTTGGTGGCGCTTCTGTAAAAGATGCAAAGGGGGTAAAAAATCTGGCTTCTATTCTCCTTGGTTATCAGGATAATCTGGTTATTGTGGTGTCTGCTATGGGTAAAACGACTAATGCTCTTGAAACTCTTACGAAGTACTACTTTTCGGGTAATTCAGAAGGTATTAATAAAGAAATGAACACATTACGCAGTTATCATTTCCAGATTACCGATGAACTGTTTGACAATCCGCAGCATCCTGTTCGCCATGAAATTGAAGCTGACTTTGAAATCCTTGAATCCCGTCTTAGCCATTCTCCATCCCTGGAATATGATTACGAATACGACCAGATTGTTTCACTGGGCGAAATATTTTCAACAAAGATTGTAAGTGCATATCTTAATTTTAAGGGAATTTTAAATCAATGGATGGATATCAGGCATGGACTAAGAACTGATGCTACATGGAGAGAGGCAAATATCGATGGTGGACTCTCTTCTGAATTAATATCTGAACAATTTAACTTCGAAAAAACACATAAATATGTGACTCAGGGATTTATCGGTGCCACACTAACGGACCAGACGACTACCCTGGGTCGTGAAGGGTCGGATTTTACAGCAGCCGTTATTGCTAATTTTTTAAACGCTGAAAGTGTTACGATATGGAAGGATGTTCCGGGAATTATGAATGCTGATCCGAATAAATTTGACAAAACCCAAAAGTTGGATATGCTGTCGTACCGCGAGGCGGTTGAAATGACCTATTATGGAGCTAAGGTTATCCATCCCAAGACAATGAAGCCGCTGGTAGAAAAAGATATACCACTTTATGTCCGCTCATTTCTCAAACCTGGTGAAAATGGCTCTGTTATTTGCAGAATCGACCATGTTATGAATTACGTACCGGTTTTTATAACTAAGGAAGATCTCATTCTGATTACAATATCTCCAATTGACTTTTCATTTATTGCGGAAGAAAGTATAAGTAAGATTTATACCCTTTTCGCACAATACCGTATAAAAGTAAACCTGGTGCAACAATCGGCAATGAACTTCTCAGTAGCGATTGACCGCCCGGAAAGAGGGTTTGAAAAACTAATAACTGAATTAAAGCGGAGATTTGTGGTTTATTATAACGAAGGACTCGAACTAATGACGATAAGATATTATAATGAGGATGTAATTAGGGAGATGACAGGTACGCGAACAGTCTTTGTCGCCCAACGTACACGAACAACAGCGAGATTTTTAATGAAATAGCTTGTCTTCAGGCTGTTTCTGAAAAATTAATTTAAATATTGGTTTGTGTCCTCTTGATTTACCGGCCTGGTCGTAAACTTCATAAGACATAGTAACAGAGATAATATTTTTTGCCATTTTGGTTTCTTCTTTATCCCATAGCCATTGCTCTTCGAACTGGATCTTACTTATGTTTTTTCGTGAAAACCCGCCATCTGTTTCCATTTGTTTCAGTTTGCTTACCGGGATTATTTCTCCTGTAAAAAAATCAACCGGTGTGGCTTTACCTTTATAGACTTCATCAAAAACCCTTTCAATAAATTCTTCCCTTTTAAAACCAGAGAGTCGTTCGACTTCCCATGAATCTGTTGAATCACGGTTGGTGATAAACATATCATAAGAGATTTTTCCAAACTGTTCACCGACAGGAATTTTCATCCGCGATGGATTATCGCATGCACTTAAGAATACACACAGTATTGCCAAAAGATATAAACTAGGACTGATTGCGGTTAAACGTAAGTCTTTCTCCCTTGATCTGCTCATGGAAAATCCCGGGTGTATTTGGATTGTTATTCTCATAAACAAGATTTCCGTTTACAAATGTCTGATTCACATAGTAATAAAAGGATTCGCCTTCGAAGGGTGACCATCCGCATTTCGAAAGAATATTTTCTTTCGAAACAGTCCATCGCGCAGCATCCACAAGAACCAGATCTGCCTTATAACCTTTTCTAATATATCCGCGTTTTTCAATCCCGAATAAATCAGCCGGGGCATGGCACATTTTTTCCACAACTTTTTCAAGTGAGATCTTTCCGTTTCTGCTCATTTCGAGCATCGCAACTAAAGAATGCTGAACAAGAGGCCCTCCTGAAGGAGATTTAAAGTACGACTGATCTTTCTCTTCAAGCGTATGAGGAGCATGATCTGTCGCTATAACATCAACTCTGTTTTCATTCACGCCTTTCATTAAAGCGAGTCGGTCATTTGCCGATTTAATTGAAGGATTCCATTTGATATGGGTTCCGTACTTTTCATAATCGGATTCCGAAAACCATAAATGATGAACACAGACTTCATTTGTAATTTTTTTATTCTTAACCGGGCCTGCCTCAAATAATGCTATTTCCCCGGCAGTTGAGAGATGAAGAACGTGCAATCTTGTTCCAAATTTTTTGGCAAGCTCAACGGCTTTTGAGGTTGATTTGAAACAGGCGTTTGTATCCCTGATCTTGCAATGTTCGCTCATAGGTACCTCTTCACCGAATTTTTCGCGGGCGGCAGCAATATTCGCCTGTATAATTTGCTCATCCTCACAATGGGTGGCAATCAACATTTTCGACTTAGAAAATAACGCAGAAAGAGTATCTAAATTATCTACAAGCATATTGCCCGTAGAAGAACCCATAAATACTTTGACCCCGCAAACTCTTGCTGCATCAGTCTTTAATAATTCATCCAGATTGTCATTTGTAGCTCCAATGTAGAAAGAGTAATTTGCTAAGGAAACCTCAGAGGCACGCTGATATTTTTGTTCCAGTATCTCTTGCGTTGTCGCCTGAGGTAACGTATTCGGCATTTCCATAAATGAGGTTATTCCCCCTGCTATAGCTGCTCTGGACTCTGTTTCCAAATCCCCTTTATGTGTGAGTCCGGGATCTCTGAAATGAACCTGGTCGTCAATTACACCTGGAAGGAGGAACTTCCCATCTGCCTCAATTACTTCACATTGCGACAGGATGTTGACAGGGACAGCATCTCTGAATATTTTTTCAATAATGCCGTTTCGGATTAGAATACTTGTATCTCTTAAAATTTTACCTTCATTGATTACTCTGGCATCTTTAATAACGATGTCTTTCATGATAAATTAAAAATTGTTTAGCGTTATAGTGGTAGTTTCTTTATTTTGAAGTGAAATTATATAAAAATAATGAATCAAAAGTTTTTAGACTAAAATTTTGTTTCTAATTTTTTGTCTGCTTCTGCTTAATTGGATTGGCTCACTGCATTGTCAGTAACTGCCTTTAGTTTGGTTTTCGTAAAAATGCTTCGGATTTTCATTTTAATCACGCCATAAAAAGCTTCCCCAAAGATTCCACCGCTCATTTTGGAAGTTCCTTCCCGCCTGTCAGTGAAAATAATAGGAATTTCCAGAATTTTAAACCCATACTCCCAGGTCTTAAATTTCATTTCGATCTGGAAACCATATCCTTTCATCTTTATCTTTTCTAAATCCAAAGTCTCCAATACGGTATGGCGGTAGCATTTGAACCCGGCGGTTGTATCCATTATAGTCAATCCGGATATTTTCCTGACAAACATAGAGGCGAAATAGGACATCAGTACCCGTTTTAATGGCCAGTTAATTACATTTATTCCTGAAATGTAGCGTGATCCAATGACAAGATCTGCATGCTGATCAATACATGCCGCTCTGAGCCTCTGAAGATCGTTCGGATCATGAGAGAAATCAGCATCCATTTCAAAAATATATTTGTAATGGTTACTCAATGCCCATCGAAATCCGGCAATGTAAGCAGTTCCCAATCCTAACTTTCCACTGCGTTCAATCAAAAACAACCGATCTTTATTCTGCTCTATCAGATCCTTAACTATTAAAGCAGTACCGTCGGGGGAGTTATCATCTATTATAAGAATGTCAAATTCATCCTCAAGCGAAAACACTTTGCTTATAATTCGCGCTATGTTCTCTTTTTCGTTATAGGTTGGTATAATGACTAAGCAATCACACACTTTATTTATAATTTTTGAGCTTGTAAAAATAGCATAATTGATAAATAAAAATAGTAATTCCGGAATTTGTAATTTATTTTTCAATTTAGAAGGTCTTAAAGGCTCTTTTTATAATGTATATTTACTGTGCTTTTATGATTTTAGGAGTTTGATTTTGTCATTAAGACGGTATTCACTTGTCAGATTTAAAATGATAAATAGTATATTCCAAAAGTAAACTCGAATATTAAATTGATATTCAATAAGATATAATTGGTTTATTTTTTTTGATTTTTTTTACAAATATGATGATCATGAATCAAAAAACCTTTTACATTTGCACCACGATTTCGGAGGGTATTGAGATCTTTTGGAGTTGGCGTTCACCGGATAGTTTTTGAGGGAGTTTGGGTTGGTTAAAAAGTTTTTTAAAAAAGCTGCAAAAAGTCTTTTGCAGAATAATA
>CAINLJ010000102.1 GCA_903850335.1 uncultured Bacteroidia bacterium
CGTCTTCGGGTTTATTTAGAGCCTTTGCGGCTTTTGCAGTCAGATCGGAACATCGCCAGAAAAAGAAGGTATGGACCATTTTTTCAGGAGGTAAATTTCCGGGAGCTACCCAGTCGCCAAGATTAAACCATTCGAGCACCTTGCCATCTTTCCCGGTTCGCTGAGAATACATTATCCCGTTCTTATCAACCCAGGTTTCCATATAACGGATGTATTCCTTCATCCCTTCATAATTATCCCGGAGCATATCCTTAGACCCGTAATGGAGATAAAATTCCCATGGCATAATGCAGATTGCAGCACCCCAGGCAACACCTCCACCACAGCCCGGCTGCCAGGGCGCACCATTAGGGACATAACCCGTTGTCACATTCTGGGCACCAAGAATATCCCTGATCCATTTCTGATAAAAGTTACGGGCATCAAAGTTATGCATGACCATGACACTGGATACCTGTCCATCTCCGGTATAAGGTGAGCGTTCTCTATGAGGACAGTCACTGGCAACGCCGCCATGCATGTTATCTGTCTGACTTCTTCTCCAGATTTTATTTATTGTGTTGATCAGGGAATTTGAGGTTTCAAAGGTTGCTGAAACATCAATATTTGTGTGGACCACTTCTGCAGTTATCTGCTCAGCCTTCAGTTCTCCGGGCCAGTTAATGATTTCAACACCGCTGAAAACAAACCAGTTAAAACGTGCTGCGTATGATTCGGGACCCTCACCTTTGAACGTATAAAAGTTTTCGCCCGAAAAATTGTTGCAGAGATATTTGATTTCAATTTTATGACCAGCTGGTCCCTTGGCCTGATTTAGTCTTACCCAACCCGAAACTTCAACTCCAAAATCGACGTGATAATTTCCATTGGCAAGTTTTTCAAGCTTAACAGGATTGAGACGTTCCATAACCTTGTCAGTGTTTGAGGTATGGGCAACAAGTTGGCCTTCGGGTGCCTTCCGCAACACAACAGGCTTCCAGGCTGAATCATCGAAACCCGGTTCGCTCCAGCCCTTCTGTTCTTTAGTAGCATCATAATGCTCTCCATAATAAACCATATCCATGAGAATTGGACTTTCTGAGGCTTTCCAGCTTTCATTACTTGTTATAACCTCTTCCTGGCCGTCGGTGTAAGTTATATGTATCTGGGCAAGAAAGCGAGGAGAACCATATGGGGCGGCCCAGCTTTTTGCGGGATTAAAGAACCCATTTCCAAGGATGCTTCCAACAGCATTTGCCCCTTTTCTCAAAAGATTTTTGATATCATAAGCCAGGTACAACACCCTGTATTCCTTAAAATTATCTTCCACTGGAATTCCGTCGTTACTTAACCCGGGCCGTTTCCCGTAATTCGTCTGATTTGGAACCAGCACATCATTACCTATTTTCTGACCATTGAGGTAAAGCTCAAAATATCCCAGTCCTGTGACATAAGCGACAGCTTTTTCTATTTTCTTTTCAATCCGGAACTCCTTCCTGAACATCGGGGCCGGAGGAGGTAACTTTTCGGGCAGATGGGTTTTTTGATTCATGATTTTGGGAAGTGCTTCCTCTCCCTGCCAAGGGGCTCCTATCCATTTGGCACTCCATTCCGACGGCGTAAGAATTCCCATACGCCAGAACGATGGCTTGCTCCAGTCCGAAACAACTCCATTCTTATCCCATACACGGACCTGCCACCAACAATCAATCCTTGATGCCAGAGGTGTCCCTCCATATTCAATTCTGTTACTTTCGTTACTGATCACTTTTTTACTATCCCATAAATCTGATTGTTCCAGATTCTTTTCTGAACTTGCAACACGGATTTGCCACGCAGATTGAATTTGTGACCGGTCTCCATCGCTGGCAATATTGATCCACCCCAGCCGTGGTCTCATAACATCTACAACCGAAGGGTTCTGCAAATATTCACAGGTAAGGTCTGTAGGTTTGATTTTTCCGAAAGCCGCAATTACGGGTAAAATATAAAACAAAAGGATAAAAGGTAATCGATTCCTCTTCATAGGTTTTATCAATTTAATATTCTGGAAGTAGTGAGGCATAAATGTAATCAAAATACAGGAATGAGATCAACAATATTTTGTAATTTTGAAATTTAAGGTATTACTTGTGCATTCCAAAGTTCCAACCATTTTTAAAGTTAAAACTTCTCAAAAGGGTTAAATCCATAAATAAATCTCAAAATAATGACATTCAACTTAAACGGAGCCGAATATATCGAATTGATTAAACTTTTAAAGCTCCTTCATATTTCAGAGTCAGGAGGACATGCCAAGATGATTGTCGAAGAGGGCGAAGTACAACTAAACGGACAAGTGGAGTATCGTAAAAGAGCAAAACTTCGCCCCGGGGATATTGTTAAAGCATTTGATAATGAAATAATTATAAATGAATAGGGTTGCCAGAGAAAATTTTATCAAAAAAAATTGTTTATGTTGAGGCAACTTCTTGGCTCTTTTGTTATCTAATAACATACGGTGGTAATTTTCCTGCTCCTCATGAAGCTGAAAATTTTAGTAATACACCGTGAATATTAGTTTTAACAAAGGAATACTGATTTTCGGATTAATACAGTTAAATGAGAGTAAATTTAGTTTTGGTTATTCTGCTCCTGATGTCCGGCTATGGCGCGATCGGACAAAAAACAGTTATTCATGGTAAAATAACTGAGGCAGGTACGAATAACCCTATACCGTATGTAAACATTATTTTTAAAGATACGTATACAGGTACCACCAGTGACCTAAATGGAAACTATAACCTTAGCTCAGTCAAACCCACAACCTTTATCGAGGTTTCAGCTGTTGGATACAAAAAGCAATCCTTTAAGATTAAACTAAATCAGGTCAATAAGATAGATGTTGTGTTAGCTGAAGATGTCATTTCGCTTGGAGAGATTTCAGTCAGACCTGGTGAAAATCCTGCGATACCGCTCTTTCGTAAGGTTGTCAGTCATAAGAAGGATAATAATCCTGCAAATTTTCCTTCATGGCAATCAAAACTTTATGCAAAATCGGAGGTCGATATAAAAAATGTTAACAGGTCACTGAGTAAGAAAAAACTGTTAAAACAGTTTGAATTTGTCTTTAAGTATATTGATTCTCTTGAGATTGAGGGCAAAACATTCCTGCCAGTCTTTTTTACTGAGACACTTTCCAATTATAGTCATAATAGCGTCACCAATACAAACAGTGAGGAGATCATCGCCAATAAGGCTTCCGGAATGACAACTGACATGCTTACGCAGTTTACAGGTAAGATGTATGAAGGAATAAATGTTTATGATAATTATATCATGATCTCCGATCTTGGGATCATCTCCCCATTAAACTCACTCGGGCTCCAGTTTTATCATTATTACCTGAGAGATAGCACAGTAGTAAATGGGAAAAAGATTTATGAAATCTCCTTTAAGCCTAAGACTCCACAGGATCCTACTTTTAAGGGTAAGTTTTGGATTGAAGATGAAAGTTTCGCACTCACTAAGGTTGATATGCAGCTTTCGGCGAAAGCAAACGTCAATTTCTTGAATAATTTCCAGTACTCTTCTGATTATCAAAAGAAAGAAAACAGATGGGTCCCTCGGAATGAATCCCTGTTTGCAGATCTCGATATCCGGAAAGACAAAGACTCCGAGAAATTGGGAATAATGGGAAGAAAGACAAATGTATATCAGGATTTTGTTTTCGTTGATCCTCCTGTCATTAAAAATGTCCAGAAGAACGCAATTATTGTAGGTAAGGATGTCATGAAGACAGACGAAAGTTATTGGGATAATGTTCGTCCCCTCGAATTGCAAAAAAGGGAAGCAGGAATTTACAAGATGGTTGATTCAATAAAAAATGTCCCGCTATACAAGACAGTCGCAGAATACATTTATATGTTCTATTATGGTTACAGGGACCTTGGGAAGATAGAGCTGGGTCCGTATTATTCACTCTTTAGTTACAACAAGATTGAAGGGAACAGATTCAGGTTAGGTGGTCGTACAACTATGAAATTTGACCAAAAATGGAGATTAAATGGTTATGGCGCCTATGGGAATGGTGACCACGACTTTAAATATGGTGGCGGCGTTGAATACTTTTTTTCTAAGAAACCCCGTCTGATGGTTGCACTTCAGGGCTCACATGATTACGAATTACTGGGTGTGAGTTCCAATGCATTTACACGTGATAATTTCCTGACCTCCGTGCTTAGTAAAAATCCTTATACAAAGCTGAATATGATCGATCAGGTGAAGGCTACGGTTGATAAAGACTGGGTACGCGGGTTTTCGAATCAACTAACTTTCACTGCTTCTGATATTAAATCCGGACCATTTGTCCCGTTTATTGATCAACAGGGTAACATTGTTCCATCACTTAAAACAGGAGAAATAAAATTAAATACACGCTATGCTCCCAAAGAAACCATCATGGTGGATGGATTTGAGCGAAGCACCTTTGGGATTTTTAACCCGGTCATAAACTTTTCGCTTACAAGTGCAGTAAAGGGTTTCATGGGAAGCGATTACGAATATTTTAAACTGGATATGAACTTCGCGAATAAAATAGCCATAAATCCAATTGGTTACATGAGCTATTATCTTCAGGCAGGTAAGATCTGGGGCAATGTCCCCTGGCCGTTGATGAAGATTCATGAGGGAAATGAATCTTATGCCTTTGATGAATTTGCGTTTAACCTGATGAACTATCAGGAATTTGTAAGCGACACCTATGTAAGCCTCTTCCTGGAACACCATTTTCAGGGTTTCTTTTTAAATAAAATTCCACTTTTCAAAAGATTAAAATGGAGGGAAGTTGCCGGAGTACGCACGTTGGTAGGCAATTATGATCAGGCACTACACAACAGCCTTTTATTTCCAAAAGGGATGACAGGCCTGAGAAGTACTCCCTATACTGAATTCTCGGTTGGAGTGGAGAATATTATTAAATTCATCAGGGTGGATGCCGTTTGGCGTTATAACTACAATCAGGACAGGAAAATAAAACTTGGAATAATGTTTTCGATGCAGTTTAAATTATAATCATAAGGATTACCCGTCATCGCCGGTCTTCAAAAAATCTTTTCAGAATCAGAGTACATTCGTTTTGTAATATTCCGCCAAGAACCTCAGTTTTAGGATGGAGGATTCGCGGAGCATATTTCATAAACCCGCGTTTTTCATCACTCGCTCCATAGACGATCCGATCAATCTGTGACCAGCCAAGTGCTCCTGCACACATCACGCAAGGTTCAAGTGTCACGTACAAGGTGCATCCAGTGAGATATTTGCCCCCAAGAAAGTTAGCAGCAGCCGTAATAGATTGCATCTC
Organism: uncultured Bacteroidia bacterium; assembly: GCA_903850335.1. Lineage (GTDB taxonomy): Bacteria > Bacteroidota > Bacteroidia > Bacteroidales > Prolixibacteraceae > JAAFHB01. Next base: position 5,321 of record CAINLJ010000102.1, read on the forward strand.
AGCATGAGCTGTAACATCAGTAAGCATCTCTGTTAGATTGTGTGCCCTCGAAATAATCTGATTCCTGCAAACCACTACTGCTCCAACAGGGATCTCACCTTCAGACAGGGCAGCCTCCGCCTCAGCGAGAGCACGTTTCATAAAATATTCGTCATCAAAAGGTTCTATCATTACTGCTTATTTACTGCCCTCAAAAGTAAAAGAAATTCCATTATTCGACGCTTTTTAGGACTTTTCATTTTTGGACTAACCGACATATTCACCTTTGTGCCTGAGACTTGGTACCGGCAGCCGGCCCCTTGCTCCTTGCTGCTGGCTTGTGGATCTTTGCTCAATGCTCATTGCGCCTTACCCTTGCTCCTTGCTCCTTGCTTCTGACTTCTTGCTTCAAGCTTCTCACCACTTGCTCATTGCTCAGTGCCCCTTGCCTTTTACCCCTTGCTGCTGGCTTGTGGCTCTTTGCTCAATGCTCATTGCGCCTTACCCTTGCCCCATGCTACTTGCTTCTGGCCTCTGGCTCCTTGCTTCAAGCTTCTCACCACTTGCTCATTGCTCAGTGCCCCTTACACCTTGCACCTGGCTCCTTGCTCAGTGCCCTTTACCCCTTGCTCCATTCCCGTTGCTCCTGGCCTCTTGCTCCATCGCTTCTTACTACCGGATGCACAATAGGAAAATTCTACACATCACACAAAGGACATATCAAATCCGTGTGAGAACCCAGCAAACTGCCAGCCGTCAATAACCAGCCCCTAACTCCCAACCGCATTTCAAATAACCCCATCTCAAAGTTATTCAGTCCATCTTTTCAAATATCGTCCCAGTTTTGTAGTTTTACGCCTTCAATTTTACAACGTAATTTAATGTACAGAAATTCTACTTGTGGTGAACTCCGGATAACAAATGTCGGACAAGAGCCTGTTTTGGCCGGATGGGTTCAAACAGTTCGAAATCTAGGGGCGATGACCTTTATTGATATTCGTGACCGGTATGGCATAACCCAGCTGGTTGCTGATGAAAATACTCCCGTAGAGCTCAAAGAACAATTTGATAAACTGGGTCGTGAATATGTCATTCAGGTTAAGGGAGTTGTTCGGGAACGTTCAAGTAAAAACGCGAAAATTCCAACCGGTGAGATAGAATTGGATGTTAAGGAACTCCGGGTACTAAATAAGGCCGCTATTCCTCCCTTTACAATTCAGGATGATACAGATGGGGGCGATGAGTTAAGGATGAAATTCCGTTATCTTGACCTGCGTCGCGAAGCCGTAAGGAAAAATCTTGAGCTTCGGGCCCGCATGGCTCATGTCGTGCGTAACTATCTCAATGATCTTAAGTTTATTGAAACAGAAACCCCGGTTCTTATAAAATCTACACCTGAAGGAGCACGCGATTTTGTGGTCCCTTCGCGAATGAACCCAAATCAGTTTTACGCACTCCCACAATCCCCGCAGATCTTCAAACAGCTACTCATGGTAGCAGGATTCGACAGGTATTATCAGATTGTGAAGTGTTTCCGCGATGAAGATTTACGGGCTGACCGTCAGCCTGAATTTACTCAGATCGATTGTGAAATGTCATTCGTCGAGCAGGAAGATGTGCTTAATATGTTTGAAGGACTTACAAGGCATATGTTTAAGGAGATTAAAGGTTTTGACCCGGGAGAATTTCCACGTATGACCTTTGCCGATGCAATGGAGAACTATGGCAACGACAAACCCGACATCCGCTTCGACATGAAATTTAAGGATTTAACATCGGTTGTAAAAGGCAAAGATTTTAAAGTCTTTGATGATTCTGAATATATTGGAGGTATTTGCGCTCCTGGTTGTGGCGAATATACCCGCAAGCAACTTGATGCACTAACCGAATTTGTTAAGCGCCCACAGGTAGGTGCCAAGGGTCTTGTTTATGCTAAGGTTAATGAAGATGGGTCAGTAAAATCATCCGTTGATAAGTTTTACAGTCAGGAAGATCTACAGAACTGGAGTGCAATCTTTGAGGCAAAACCCGGCGACCTGCTTTTAATCCTTTCAGGAGAGAAGGAACGAACACTACCCGCACTTTCAATTCTACGTCTCGAGATGGGACGTCAATGCGGATTGATGGATAAGGAGGCTTTTAAACCTCTTTGGGTAATCGATTTCCCGCTCCTGGAATGGAATGAGGAATCACAACGTTTCCATGCCATGCACCATCCATTTACCTCTCCCAAACCAGAAGATATTGATCTGTTGGATACTGCTCCAGGTAAGGTAAGGGCTAATGCTTATGATCTTGTAATCAATGGTGTAGAGATTGGTGGCGGTTCAGTTCGGATCTTTGACAGCGAATTGCAGGCAAAGATGTTTAAAACACTTGGCTTTACAAAACAGGAGGCTGAGAATCAGTTTGGTTTTCTAATGGAAGCATTCAAATACGGGGCACCACCGCATGCTGGAATTGCATTTGGTTTCGACAGACTGACTTCTATGTTCGCCGGTCTTGATTCGATTCGTGATGTGATTGCATTTCCCAAAAATAACTCGGGCCGTGATGTAATGAATGATTCTCCTGCAGAAATCGCACAAGCACAACTAGATGAACTATGTCTTGCATTGATCACTCCTAAAACAAAACATTTGTAACTTTGAGGAGAACATATCTTATCAAAACCTCATTAAAATGATAAAGTTAATTCTCATTGAAGTGTTATTCCTTTTTATGATTATCAGCTGTAAAAATGATTATACAGCTAGTCCCCTGGTATTTGATAAACCAGTAGAACTTAAATACGGAGAAATCATTTTAAACAGCGATTACAAGATCTCTATTGTTCTTGATTCCGTTATTAACGAATCCCGTTGCCCTTTAGATGCCGAATGTATTTGGGCAGGAAACGCAGCCGTGAGATTTATCTATTCATCGCCTGAAAAAAAAGTCCAATTTGTACTTAATACAATCTCGTCCTTCAGAACAGACTCTTTGATTGATGGTTACAGAATAAAGCTAAATAGTTTAACCCCATATCCCAAACTTGGGATCCACATTAAGCAAACTGATTATAAGGCAGAAATTGAGGTTAAGAAGATAAATTGAATTATTGAGGGAAAAGAGATGAATTCAAATAAGATATATCCCGGTGAAAAAATAAAATGGGGAGAGATATTTATTTTTTATTGCGTCTCAATATTAGTCTCAGCACCCTTTCGGTTGCATCTCATTAAGATGGATCAGATTTACCCTTTACCTTATGGTCTGGATATTGTATACCGTATTTTAAGGGGAATTGGCCCGGCCATTGGATTTTTGATTATTTATTATCTGCTGAAAAGCAAAGTTGACAAAAAGCTTAGTTTTTGGGGTTTTAATAAATGGTATAGTATTTTGGCCATCATTATTATTCCAATGAGTCTGACAATTACCGGGGTCAATAATGCAGATGGCCTTGACCACCATTATTATGGGTTTCTTACGGGGATGATTCTGATTTTTTATGCCCTGGGAGAAGAATTTGGGTGGAGGGGCTACCTCCAGCAAGCACTGGAACCTATGAAAATGCCTTATAGAATTCTTTTAATTGCAATTTTATGGTACGTTTGGCACCTAAACTTCTTAATCCCTGAAATTACTTTAAAATCTCACCTTATTCATTTCTCATTTTTGTTACTAGGTTCCTGGGGATTATTGAAAATATCGGAATCGACCTCGTCGATACTTTTTGTGTCGGCAGTCCACCTGGCTTTTAATATTTTGTCTGATGTGGAACTACCCGGGCAGGTGAAAATAATGATAGTATTGTTAGCCGCAATTGTCTGGACGGCTTTAATAATTTTGTTGCATAAGAATAGGGCAAAGTTTAATCAAATATCAGCTTTGGGCTAGTTCATATCTTTAAATTAATAATCAGGTACAAAACTATGGATAAACTAAGAGTCATAATTACAGGAGCAACGGGAATGGTAGGCGAGGGGGTGCTGGATAAATGTCTTAACCATCCTGATGTTGAAGCAGTTTTGGTGATAACACGTAAACCTACAGGTTATAGCAATCCTAAACTTACCGAGATTATCCATTCTGATTTCTCGGATATTTCGTCATTAGGCAATAGTATTCTGGGATTCAATGCCTGTTATTTTTGCCTTGGAGTTACCTCCGTTGGGAAGAGTGAAGCAGATTATACGAGATTAACCTATACTCTCACACTCAGGTTTGCTACTGCTCTGGCTAATCTTAACCCTGACATGACTTTCTGTTACATCTCGGGTGCAGGTACCGATAGCACTGAAAAGGGACGAACCATGTGGGCGAGGGTGAAAGGTAAGACAGAGAACGATTTGATGAAACTTCCATTCAAAAAGGTATTTAATCTCCGACCTGCCGGTATTAAACCATATCTTCCCTTGAGGCCCAACCAGACCTTTTACAAAGCCTACAAATATGTTGGGTGGATCTTTCCGATAATGAAAATGATTAATCCTGATTTTGTTGTTGACCTGGAGGATCTTGCAATCTCTATGATTAATGCTTCATTAACAGGTTATTCAAAAAATATTCTTGAGGTGAAGGATATTAAGATATTAGCAAAGACAGTACTAAATAGTCTGCATTAGAGGAGATGCATTGCGTTTTGAAAGTATTGAATCTGAAGAATGATTTTAATTTTCAATCTCTCCGCTAAGATTTTGGACGAGATAGGCTTTAACCTCCGAAACGGATAATTGCTGACCTAAAAGAAACATCATCTTTGTCACAGCTGCCTCGACAGTAATATCCTTACCGCTTACTACACCGGCTTCCTGAAGTTCACGGCTTGTTTCATAATAGCCCATTTTTACTTGTCCTCCAGGGCATTGACTAACGTTCATAAATACTATTCCGGCGAGCGTAGCCAATCTTATGGCTTCAAAGATCCATGGATAAGTGGGCATATTCCCTGATCCGTAGGATTCAAGTATGATTCCCCTTAATCCAGGGAGGGCAAGTATCGCCTCAAAATATCGCCTGTTAATCCCTGGAAAGATTTTCAACACGATCACATTGTCGTCGATCGAAGTGTGACTGCTAAGGATTCCCTTGCTTCGGGCATAATTAATCTTTTCCAGATTATATTTGATATCAACGCCTGCACTGGCCAATACAGGGTAGTGATGTGATGCAAAGGCACTAAATTGTTGTGAGTCCTCCTTTGTTGTTCTGTTTCCCCTAAAAAGCTGTGAACTAAAATAGATGCACACCTCAGGCACAATTGCCTTTCCGTTCTTTTGTGCTGCAGCAATTTGTATAGCGGTTATAATATTTTCCTTACCGTCTGTCCGTAATATACCAATTGGTAATTGCGAGCCGGTCATAATGACAGGTTTGTCCAAATTTTCAAGCATATAGCTTAGGGCAGATGCGGTATAGGCCATCGTATCGGTTCCATGCAGGATCACAAATCCGTCGTAATGGGAATAATTCTTTTTTATTATCCCAGCAAGCTCAATCCATATTGCCGGCGTCATATTGGCCGAATCAATAGGAGGATTAAAGGTCTCAGCGTGGATGTAAAAACCAAGTTTATAGAGTTCAGGAATCTCTTCCTGAATCATCTCAAACTTCATAGGTGAAAGGGTCTTTGTTTTTGGGTCTTCCCGCATTCCAATCGTCCCCCCTGTATAGATGATTAGGATGGATTGCTGATTTGTAATCACGATAGTTAAAGAATTACTTAGGCTAAAAAATGAATTTTTTTATCGGATAGATATTCTATGGTTATCCAATACAAAAGTATAATTCCGTGGTTAATTAAACACCTAAAATCCAAATAATTGTTTGGCATTTTGTGTGGTTATCTTACCTACCTCCTCGAGAGATATTCCATGAAGAGAGGCAATTTTATCAGCGACAAAGGAGATATAAGCCGTTTCGTTACGTTTTCCACGGTAAGGCACCGGGGCAAGCCAGGGAGCGTCTGTTTCAATCACAATATGTTTCAGACTAATTTTTTTGACTACCTCGTCTAGTCCAGAATTTTTGAATGTGACAATACCACCGACTCCTATTTTAAAGCCAAGATCGATGACCTCAGCAGCTTGCTCCACATTTCCCGTAAAGCTATGAAAGACTCCCTGTAAAGATTCTTCTTTCTCCTGCCGTATAACCTCAAGGACTTCAGGGAATGATTCACGGACATGAATCACAATGGGGATCCCAGCTTTTTTGGCCCAGCCAATTTGAATCCTGAAGGCTTCAATCTGCTCATTTATAAAGGTCTTGTCCCAGTAAAGATCAATACCAATTTCACCTATCCCTGCAAATTTGCGCTTGTTAAACCAGTATTCCATGATTTCGAGCTCTTTCCTGAAATCCTCCTTTATAGAAGTAGGATGTAGTCCAATCAGGGGGATAAAAAGTGTCGGTCTCGAGCTTGCAAGATCAAGTAATGGCTTAATAGACGAACTGTCGATATTTGGTAGGATGATTTTATTAACGCCTGATCTTAATGCATTTGCAATCACTTCATTCCTGTCGGAGCTGAATTCTTCGGAATAAATATGTGAATGGGTATCAACAAACATTACAGACAATTTCTCACAAAGATAAAATTGAAGATACTTGTAATCGTTAAAGTAATGTTATATCTAGGTTATTTCGCTGTATTTAATCGAGTTTCAGCACGGCAAGAAAGGCTTTTTGCGGAACTTCAACATTTCCGATCTGTTTCATCCGTTTCTTTCCTTTTTTCTGCTTGTCCAGTAATTTGCGCTTCCGTGTGATGTCACCTCCATAACATTTGGCAGTCACATCTTTTCGGACAGCTTTTATAGTCTCCCGGGCGATAATCTTTGCCCCGATGGCTGCCTGAATTGCGACATCATATTGTTGCCTTGGAATCAGCTCTTTAAGTTTCTCACACATCCTTCGGCCAAAGTTATAGGCATTGTCAAAGTGTATCAGTGTTGACAGTGCATCAACGGGTTCGCTGTTCAGGAGGATATCCAGCTTGGCGAGTTTTGCCGGACGATAACCTGTGATATGATAATCGAATGAGGCATATCCCTTGGAGATACTCTTTAGTTTATCATAAAAGTCGAATACGATTTCTCCCAGTGGCAGGTCAAATGTTAGCTCTGCTCTTTCAGCGGTCAGGTATTCCTGTTTGGTTAGCATCCCGCGTTTATCCAGGCACAGCGTCATAATAGCCCCGATATATTCAGATCTTGTGATTATCTGTGCCTTGATATAAGGTTCTTCGATGAGTTCAATCAGCGTACTGTCCGGCATTCCGGCCGGATTGTATACCTCATATGTTTCACCTGCTCTTGTGTGGATCATGTACGAAACGTTCGGAACGGTCGTGATCACGTTCATATCGAATTCGCGGTCCAGGCGTTCCTGAATGATCTCCATATGAAGCAGTCCAAGAAATCCGCAACGGAATCCAAATCCCAGTGCAGCCGATGATTCAAGGGTATAGGTAAGGGATGCATCGTTGAGCTGGAGTTTCTCCATGGCTGTCCGAAGGTCTTCGTAGTCCTCACTGTCGATAGGATAAACGCCTGCAAAAACCATTGGTTTTACCTCTTCAAAACCGGAAATTACATTTGTGCAAGGTTGTTTTACGTTGGTTACAGTGTCGCCAACCCTGATCTCACGTGCTGTTTTAATGTTTGATATAATGTAGCCAACATCCCCGGCGCTTAATGTCTCACGTGGATCGAGTGTCATCTTTAGAACACCTACTTCATCAACATTATATTGTTTTTCTGTAGCAACAAATTTTACTATATCACCCTTCCGGACAGTGCCGTTAACAATTTTTACGTAGGCAACAACACCCCTGAACTGATTATAAACAGAGTCGAATATAAGACCCTGAAGAGGAGCCTCAGGATCGCCGGATGGAGATGGAATATCCGAAACTATCCTTCTTAATATTTCATCAATTCCTTCACCTGTTTTCCCGGATGCCCTGATTATTGTATCACGTTTACATCCAATGAGTTCTATGATCTGGTCTTCAACAACTTCTGGGTTTGCATTGGGAAGGTCCATCTTGTTGAGGATAGGGATTATTTCAAGATCATGATCAATGGCCAGGTAAAGGTTTGAAATCGTTTGTGCCTGAATACCCTGAGTCGCATCAATGATCAGTAAAGCACCTTCACAGGCTGCAATTGAACGGGACACCTCATACGAGAAATCAACATGCCCGGGAGTATCGATCAGGTTAAGACGGTATTTTTCGCCATCCTGTACGTAGTCCATTTGGATGGCATGACTCTTTATTGTAATTCCACGCTCTTTTTCAAGTTCCATATCATCAAGCACCTGAGCCTGCATATCGCGCCCGCTGACTGTCTGGGTAATCTCCAGAAGACGGTCGGCAAGCGTACTCTTCCCATGATCGATATGGGCAATAATGCAAAAGTTCCTGATGTTCTTCATGTGCTAAAATC
>CAINLJ010000103.1 GCA_903850335.1 uncultured Bacteroidia bacterium
GAAACGGAACCGGGGGTAGGGATGCAGTTACATTCTCAGCCCCGACGGCGGGTTGAACCATTTCCTGGAGAGTTTGAAAACACCTTGTTAACCTTCTAATTATGATTCCAGAACCGTTTTCCTTGGTCGGGAACCACTACGTCCAAGGTTGTCGTATGTAAAAGTAGTCAAAAACGTGAACCTGCGGTGGAATCAACAATGCTGCTTATACGGCCTTGCGTATCGTATCCATAGCTGCAGCTTACATTATTTGGAGAACTGATACCCAGTAGTTGTTTATTTGCATTGCAGGTAAAGGTTGTTATACCCTCAGGATTATTATATTTTTTTAGGCAAGTTTATGCCAGGGTAATGAATTAGGACTAAAAAAATACCTTTATCGACTGAAAAATGATAAATGAATTCTATGGATTATAACTGGGCACTAAACTTGTTTTCTAAGCTAAGAAAAATAAAGATCAAGTCTCCTAATTTTTTGATTTTATGCTTGTTAATTTATTGTTCCAGTGTAGCACAAGACAATAAGATTTTCTTTGACGTTACAAGTGGCGGAGGAAGGTTATATCTTAATGCCTATGAGAGTCATTTAGCAGGTCCTGTTACTTTTTTTAATGCAAGACTGGGTTTGAAGACCATGGGGCAAAAGGAATGGCAGCAGATTTAATGTGGTTGATTATCCAATGTGATATTACCTAAAAAGACATTCCAGACTTTTAGTGTTTCGCTGCCAAATCTCTTCTCACGTTTTAATGCCCAGATTTCCCCGGCCCCTCCCGGGATGTGACTCCCCTGTTTGTCAGACAACCGGATAGATAGAGGGAACCGGAAATAAAGCTGTCCTGTGAATATGGAATCGTTGAGCATATGCAAACCGGTCGATATCCAGATGGAATCCGGTTTCAATCCAAAGATATTTTTCTGAATTTTACTCGTAGAATCAACCATTTCAGCAATTTTTATCCGATTCAATTTCCTTTTCCCATCTGTATAAAGCTGAAAAGTGCACCGATCCGACAGGAAGAGTTCAACGATAATTGCCCGTGTTTGGCTTTTAAAACCTGAGACTGTTTTCTGGTCATTCAAAAGGTTAAGGTAATCCCAAAAATCTGAGGATTTCAACTTTGCACTCTCTTCGAAGCCCTTCAATGAATTGATTGAAAGGGAATCAGCACCAAAGAAAGAGGTGATGCTGTCTCTGGCCGACTCGATTCTTGCCTCCTCCCGGGAAGCATCGAACTGTTCCCGCTGATTGCAACTTTTCGAACAGAGCAGGACGTACATAAAAGCCAGTACACCAATGTAGATTACCCTTTTCATAACTTTTTACCTTTGATCCGGAACCTGAGAATCTTGATCTTCCCGTTGCTGAATTGAGAACGAAGAATCTCGATGTTTTTAAGACTGCCCGCAGGAATAGTAAGTTTGTCTATAAATTCCTGTTTGTTAAATAGTGCTAACCCTGATAACTCTTTGTTATTGAATACCTGACAAATCATTGCTTCATCATCAATCATCTCATTCAGCCGTTTACGCCGTTTTTCCCAGTCGTCAACGTTTAACGTCGAAAAATACTGGATCATGAGTGCATAATCGTCGGGTTCCAGCAGGATCGTCTCATCAGTATCGAGTTTCCTTACAATTCTGACAATTGAATCCGTCTTATAGCAAGGCGCCTTCACAACCATTACGATCTTGCTCTTATCCGTTTTCAAACGGTAACGCCCGTCACGACCTACAAGTGTTTGTACGGGAGACTCTCCTTCGCCGTAGAGAATGACCTCCGTTTTATCACTCGTAATGGATTCATGCGTATCGGCATCCATAAAAGTAAAGCAGTAATTCTGCGTATTGAATAGCTTAAATAATCCGAAAAATGCACCGATTATCACGAAGGAGAGCAAGATGGCAAAGAGCATTATCCGGGTAGAGTTCGGGGAAGTTGTTTTATGGGTTTCCTTCGGTTTATTTTTAAGCAGGAAGTCATCCCAATTTTTAAAACCGGCATATTTACTCAAAAAGTTTAACATGTCAATCCTTGGAAGTACAGGATTAGAGATTTTCATGTGGGTATAGAACCACTTTTCACTGATACACGCATTCTCCTTCATGCGCAGGTCTTCCTGGAAATCTGAGATTTCCTGTCCTTTCCAAAGTTCAATAGAAGGGTTAACAGCTGGGAAAGATTGTTTCATCTTCAATACAATCTTTTGCTTAAGCAACTCGAAATATATTTGATCTTTTCCCTGCAAAGCTGATTAGTTTTTTGTGTGATTGGATGTAGAACGTTTGTAAAATATTTACAATTGATTTACAAAAGAATTACAATTATTCCCGGTTCGATCCTCCTATTTTTGCTTCTGAAATGACAGGCAGAAAATATTCGTTGGATTCAAAGTTAAAAAAAATCAATTATCGTCAATATTTTACCAAAAAATTTAATGATGAAAAAAATAATATATTTGATTAAACTATTTAAAAGAGAAGGAGGTAAACCATGATTAAGCACGTACACAAACACATCACGAGCGAACTGCAGCAAAACACCAAAACAGATGTTATCTTTATTCTATCCTCTATCATTTTAAACCTGATCAGCCTGGCCATTAATTCTGGAATGGTGGAGAAGTCGCGTACCGAGGGTTCTGCACTCGCGGTAATGTTCGTCTTTGTCTTTTTAATCGTTTTGGTCAATATTGTGGTCATTTTCGGGTTGATTAAGGGGAAGGAGACACGGAGTAAGCTGATCAATGGCCTGATCACCATGTACAGGGATCAGGACGTTGCCAGGTACTACGATGAATCACTTTTAGGCAATTATAACCTTAGGTATAACCTCTTTATCCTGGTCGTGATTTGTACCGGAATAATTGCCACCATTGTACCTTTTATGCTCAGGTGAGCACTGAATTAGATAATCACAGATAGTTTATTTTATAGTTAAATACAAAAAAATGAAAACAACAACATCAATCAGTATCCTCCGCTGGACGGCCAGCATTATTGGAATATTATTAGTTGCGGTTACGCTGCTCTTTCTCATTGGTTCATTGTTTGAGGGACAAAACAGACCTGGCCCCGGTCTCAGCACTTTTACAAAAATAACATTTGTAGTATGGGGTATGGGCCTGGCCGGCATAATTTTAGCACTATGGAAACCAGGAAAGGGAGGACTATTCTCGTTGCTTAGTTTTATCGTTTTTAACATCCTGGTCGTTTTTAGTCCTAATCCGGATTCCCATTATTCCTTTGTACTTTTGATATTCCTGCTCCCGTCAATATTATTTTTAGTATTTTGGTGGTTAAAAAAACAAGCCCGATGACTTTGATACGTGTAAAATAGTCAGATATAAATTTCCGCCAATGTCAAAAGGCGGAAATCTATAGTATTTCAGGATAAAGATGACCCCCAACTCCATCCGAAATTTATTTAAAATATTATTCCTGTATATATTTTTTCCATTCTTCAATAAGGTCAGATTCTGTTGTTTTCAACGCCGATAATATAGCAGCCTTTTTATTGAAAGGTAAAAGTTCTTTCAACTTAGTCCTCCAATATTTATTGTTTATAAACATAACATCCGAACCGGAAAGTTCATACCGTAACTTAACGGTCCAAAAATTATCCAAACTTTATGGAATTTTGTTTTCAATAATAGCTCTTTTGATTTCTGAGATTCTTATAGAGCCACATTGTCCTGAGGCAAAAGTTGCCAGGCCCTCCACAAACCAATCGATGCCCTCGACATCACTAAAATCGGGACTGGCGTTAAGTTGACCATGAAATACATGGACCAATTCATGTGTAATTAATTTTTACGTTTTTGCTGTATCAGCGTATTTATGTTCACAGGATTCTGTGTCCCAGATCTTCGGTGAAATGATATCCAACTTTGAGGCAACTCCGCTTCCTACCATCCAGCATTCAGACTTAAAGTCCGGACTGTTCCAATCTTTTTGCCATGTACTATCTAATGAATGTCGGTTGGGATGAATAACTATATCGAATTCTTTATTGAACGGCGAGTTAAAAAAAATCGTTACTGAGACTATACCATTTTTTGTTAATTTTTCATCCTCATTGATATTCATACTATCAACTGGTAAATACCTTACATGGTAACCAGGATACTTTTAAACAAGCCAGTTATTCTCAAAAGGTTTCCAGCTAATAAGTACAAACAAGAGTATAAGTTGCAGAAATAGTGATTCTTTTGTTTTCATGACAAAGGCGATTTAATCAAATTAGACCCCTTGATCTCCGGAATGGTTAAAATAAAGAATTAAAAATTTATAAGAAAAACATTTTTCTAAGGATTTTCATAAACAACATGAAAGGTTCGATGTTAATACAAGTGATTCGCAGAAATGGATCCTTAAAAAATATGGCTGCTTTTGCGGAGGTGAATAAATTTTATATCAAATAAAGAATTAAAACTTTCAATTAATTTAAAAAAACATGAAGAAATTTTTATTATTCGTTTTTGCTACTGCAATTTCAATCTCATTGACCTCAACAAGGCTTTCAGCCCAGGAAAAGCAAACTAATCAGGGTCAGCCTGCAAGCCAGGACAAAACTGAAGTAAAATCCAGTGAAAAAGATGGCAAAGAAGGTCATAAAGAGGGGAAAAAGGAATTTAAACACGGGAAAGGTGATTTTAAAGAAGGCTCAAAAGAATTAGAAGGAGGAAAGAAGAAAGGAAAAGAAGGCCATCATGATTCAAAGGTAGACCATAAAAATTCCGAAGGACAAAAACATGCTGAGGGTCACAAGGGACAGAAACACTCCGACGCAGGACAAAAAGATGCTAAAAAAGAGGGAAAAGAAGCTTCAGAAACTGCTAAATAATTCGATTAGAGATCAATTGGTTTCAATTTAAATGAAATCACTTATTAATCTGTGTGAATCTGTGTAATCTGTGGTGAAATTTAAAATTAAGGTGGTGTTCGGATAGTAACTATTGCAACAGTGATAACCGTTTTATGTCTATGGAATGCAATTTATTACCTTCGGAAAGCCATTATTGGTGTTTGGAAGGTAATTATTGGATTATGGAACTCTTTTTCTACGGCAGATAAAAATCAAAGGGCTCATCCCGGTTACATACTATTTTATTGTTTAAAACCTTCAATTCCGCTACCTGAATGGATGAACGGCGAAGATCATAAGGAAGGACTCCGTTAAGTCCATTAGGTGCTTCAGTATGCTTCTTTCGTCCCGGATGGGTAAAATAAAAAATATATGCCTTATCATTTACCACAACAACATCGGCATGCGCCCCCGAGGGTGTATCTTCATTTCTTTGACTAGCGTTATCCAGGATTACACTGTTAAAAGTCCAGATATTACAGTCATCAGAAACATAAACAGCCAATCCCGCCCACTGATCAACAACCATCCAGAATTTATCCCTGAAACGGAACACCTTTGGGCCCTCATGGGGTCTGTCAGCCACGGCGGCATTCTTTTGCATTGTCCACGCATAAAGATCAGGACTTTCGGCCGTCATGCTAACGCTTCCATGATTTTCATCCTTGTACCACATCCGCCATTTTCCATCAGGCAAGCGAAAGACACAGGCATCAATAACTGAATTCGAGGAAAGTGGTAACTGACTTTCAAATTTCCAATCCCAAAGATCGTTGCTTGAATAATGTAAGATATGCTTATCACCACCCCAATGATCGCGTACTCCCTGAATATAGGCAACAAACATATGGTATTTTCCTTTTTCGTACACTACCTCTGGTGCCCAAAAGGTATTCTCACCTTTTTCAATTGCAAGGTCCAATGCTCCCGGGTATATCCAGGTCTGACCATGATCAGAAGTTGAAGCAATCCCTATTTTAGACCCATAACAATAAGAAACATCGGCTCCATCCTGGTTCGCACGACGCTGAGTATAAAGCATCCACCACGATTTTTCAGTTTGGTTATAAATTACAGTTGGGTCAGCTGCACCATCGTACACCGGACACCTGTAAAGTGGAGCCGGTGCCTTATGAGTGGTTTGAGAATTCGATCCTAACCCATAAAAAACAAAAACCAATACAATAAAGATTCTGACCAGCATATATATAACTTTTATTTTAAAATTCTTAATTCATCAAGTTTTCATTTTCCAGCCACAACAGGGAAAGCAGAAATCCTCAGACGTGCAGAACCCATGGGGATTAAAACGATATCCTCTCCATAGAAAAATCGAGCGTCACAACATCACCATTATTCCAGGTCCTCAATATCAAGGCATACTGACCAGGAACTGTCTTGTTTGATTGTACAACACCATTGATTTTGAGTGATCCCCTTTTGCACCATGAAGGAATGCGAAGATAAACCGGAAATTTAATCTTCTGTTCTGTGTTTATTGTAAACCGAACTGACTCCTCAAAAGGATAGTTGGTAACTTCTTTAATCGTTACAGGTTTATTATCAGCAATTTTCAAACTGACAGTACATGCTCCATAAAGAGCTATTGCAACTCCATTATCCGGTGTTGCCATTGCAAGATGCTCTATGTAATAAGGCCAGCCCTGAGAATGATTGTGCTGACAACATCGACTGCTAAACGGATTCATCGCAAGGAAAGGTCCTGAAATCTGATTTTTGTCAAATCAGCCTGAGCTGGCAAATTTGAAGGAGCCCCAAAACACGCAAGGAGCATCAAAAAACCTAAATTCTGAATTAACTCTTCTATTGTCATTTTTCCTGATTTGCCCAAACTGAACTAAGCTGGTAAGATTTTATTTTAATCATGGCATAATCCTTCCTTCCGGAAATAGTCATGTTGGCGGGTACATTTTCTTTATTAACAAAGCATTTGGCAATCTGAACTATTCCATTATTGGCGAAAAGTTCGATTGAAGTTCTGTCAGTGATAATTCGCAGTTTGACTGTATGATCTATTGGTACAAGCGATGCTTTAATTCCTCCTAAATCAATTTTTTGTTTACCCGTGTTATAGGAGATTTTCTGTCCAAAGATTTCTGCACTTACGATATTTGTGGTGTCAGATAGTTCCTGACCCATAAGATTGATAGTCATTTCAATATCGAGAAGCTGACCTTTGAGTGCCGGAACTTTCAGAGGGTTTTCAACACCCTCAAGTGATGCAGAATAGTCTGAAGCTTTTGAGATACGTAATCTCTCTATCTCCTTCACAGGTTCCATAAACAATCGGATACCTTCTTTAGTATTGCGCAAAGTAAGATTCCTGGGTACAGTAAACTGCTGATTAAATGGCATTTTTGGGTATTCACCTCCCGCCATCCATGAAAACTGAATTCTTCGTCCATCGGAAGCCGGGATATCGCTGTACGACTGTGCCGCATAATCATTACCACCATATTTTGTTGTGAAGGGACCGCTTTCTTTTGTAAATTCTCTACCATTAAAGCTACCAATCAGGTATTTCCCATCCCCGCCCCAGAATACCCAGCGCAAATTTTGCTTATTACCATCAACAGGTAATTCAAACATATCCGGGCATTCGCTGCATCCCACATTTTTGATATCACAAACTTTTTCCCAATTGATCAGATTAGCCGAGGAGAAAAGTGCATAATCCTGACCGTCGAGATAGAGAGCCATCACCCAATGGCCTGAGTTTGGATTATCTGAACTTTTATCACCATACCAGAAAACTTTAGGATCCCGGTTACCACCAATCATATGAGGCAAAACAGGATTTCCCGGATAATTGATCCAGTTCTTCCCTTCGTCGAGAGAATAGTTTAATGACTGACAAGCTTTACCTATGCCACGATCAGCATCAATAGAAGTATGAAACACCACAAGAGGCGGATTTGAAATTTTTCCGGATTTATCTTTTAACGGTTTAGTTTGCAGACCTGAGGTATTGTCCCAGTCGACAACTCCTGAACCCGAAAATACTACTCCGTTTTTATCAGGCATTACAGCATCCGGACCTTCATTCCAATGCAATAAATCCTTGCTTGTTGCGTGCCCCCAGGTCATATTTCCCCAGGCTGTGCCCCAGGGATTATGCTGAAAAAACAGGTGGTAAGTTCCCTTATAATAAACAAGTCCATTCGGATCATTGGTCCAGCCACGACGAGGGGCAAAATGGAATTGCGGTCTGAATTCTTCTTTGTAAACAAGTGACTGATCCGATAATTTGTTTGATAATTTGATCAAATCATGCCATTTTGAGCCGGAGGTCACTTTTTCTGCAGTCAGAACAAGTTTTTTCCCCGCCCATTGGCCCACCTCAAGGGATGCATAAAAATCGGGGTTTTCGGGTGCCAGTTCGACTTCAAACTCATGCTGTTTGACGCCGTCTATATTCACGGTTACCCAGGTCCTCGGGGCACCGGTTCTAACCGGAATATGAACAAATTTCTTGCTGATCTGATTGATTTCAAAAGATTGCACGACTGTTTGAGCAGAAATGCCGGGCACAAGAAATGTAATTCCTAACAAGCAAACGGAAAGAAAGGCAGTTATTCTTTTCATATTTTTCATTTTTTACTAAGCTTCTAAAATGGAATGAGGCCACCAACACACTAACCCACCAAATTTCACCAAATCAAAACGTATAGTAAGCTTTATTGCCATTTCTTTGATTTAGTGGTTTGGTGGCAAAAAAAAAGAATTGTGATGAGTGACCGGGTGAATGTTCAAATCATGGATATTCACCCGGTCACTTCGCGGAACATGAGATCCTAAATCTAATTTATCTCATTAATTGGTTTTCAGACTCATTATTGTAAATGCTGCCGGGTCTCTTCCAAGTATTTTTTTTATACGGCTCATATCAAATTTTTTGGTCCGGTTGTAGTTATAAATCCCGTTTTGTTCCTGCTCGACATCGGTTAACTGGGTGTAGCAATATCCGGAAATATAATCCATACTTAAAATAACATTTGTCAATTTCTCCAGACGGTCGTAATATTCATCCAATGTTTTTGGTCCATCACCATATCCCCAGGTATTATCTGCAAAGGCCTTACCTGATACCCATTTAATTCCGCCATATTCGTCCAGAAAATAAGGTTGTCCTTCATAAGGAGCTTGCTTGGGATTGTTATTGAAAACAGGAGAATCCTTTGATGGAGTCAACTGATTTCTTAATTCTTCCGGATTTTGTTCGTAGTTATGTGCCGTATATAAATCAGGCATGACATGAAAGTAGCCACTTGCATCATTCACTGGTCTTGTAGGATCAATCATTTTTGTCGTAGTAAAAGCGTCAGAAATCAACCGGTTATGCTGGACACCACCTCCTGTCTCATTGAACGGGGACCAGCCGATGATCGAAGGATAACTTCTGTCTCTCAGAACAATTTCATTCCATTCGCTCAGAAAATTCCTGGCCGATTCGATATCATTATTTGAAATGCCCCAACTGGATGATTCGCCCCAGGTAAGGTATCCCAGTTTATCCGCCCAATAATGAAAGCGTTCTTCAAAAACTTTTTGATGCAAACGGGCTCCATTAAATCCTGCATCCATCGAAAACTGTATATCCTGCTTCAGTGCATCATCGGTTGGAGCAGTCCAAATGCCATCAGGATAAAAGCCCTGATCCAGAACAAATCGCAGGTAAACAGGCTGATTGTTTAAATAAAGTCGGTTCCCTTCGATATGCACTTTCCGCATGCCTGCATATCCTTTGACCTCATCAGTGACTGTATTTTGCTTATCAACAACCTGATAAAGAATATCGTACAGGAATGGAGATTCAGGCGACCATGTTTTTGGATTTTTAAGACTCACATTGCAGGGAATGTTATCGGCGGCAGCTATTTCCTGCTGTGCAACCACTTTAGCTCCGTCAAGTACTTTGATTCTCAGCTTCATTCCCCTTTCAACGCCGTAAAAGCGTGGCTGAAAGACAAACCGTGAATTGTCAGGATCAGGCAGGACAAAACAATCCTTAAGTCCGTTTTTTGCTGCTGCCTCGAGCCAGACGGTTTGCCATATTCCCGTGGTCCTGGTATAGCTGCACCCTTCAGATTTGAAAGCAAAGCACTGTTTACCGCCTGGTTGCTGACCCGAACGAAGATTATCTTTCACTGATAATACGATATTTTGTTGCTTTCCAAAAGTGATATATTTCGTGATGTCGTAACTGAACGATGAGGTTCCTCCCCAATGACTACCGACTGGTTTTCCGTCAATATACAAATCGCTCTGATAGTCGACGGCTCCAAAATGGAGAATTACTCGTTTTCCATTCCAGGTATTGGGGATTTCAATCTTTCTCTGATACCACATAGCTTCAATAAAGTCTGTGTATCCAACTCCCGATAATTTACTCTCAGGACAAAAGGGCACGATAATCTTGTCTTTGAACCCCTGTGAATCAGGAAATTTCTTTTCCAACCCGGATTTGCTGAAATCGAATGTATAGCTCCATTCTCCATTCAAATTTACCCAATCTGCCCGCTCAAACTGAGGCCGGGGGAATTCTGGTCTGGGAATTGTTTGTGCAAAAATCGCGTTTGAAATTGATCCTGCAACCAGCAGAATGAATAACACACTGATTCTCAAAGCGTGGCTTGTTTTCATAAATTATTTGGTTTTATTTTTTCTAAAATTATACTAAAACTTTTAAATTATGATTTTCATTCGTAGAATTAATAGAGAACATTTATGGAGAAATATTCACTATTTTCGTAATCCATTCCGGCTAACAAAATAATTAACATGAAGTATTTAAAGAGTCTGTACCTTCAGGTAATAATTGCGATTCTGGCAGGAATTCTCATTGGTACTTTCTTCCCATCAATTGGTGTTGAGCTCAAACCCCTGGGCGAGGGTTTCATAAAGCTTATCAAGATGATGATCGGCCCGGTAATCTTCTGCACAATTGTAAATGGAATTGCAGGAATGGAAAACACCAAGAAGGTGGGTGTGGTGGGTTTTAAAACTATAGTTTATTTTGAAATCGTATCCACCATTGCCCTCTTAATCGGATTGGTAGTTATCAATATTCTCAAACCCGGAACCGGGATGAACATTGATCCTTTAACCCTTGACATGAAAGCAGTTGAAGGGTATATGAATCATAGTAAAAGTGTCGGTGCTCAGGAGTTTATTATGAATATTATTCCGGATAATATCGTAAATGCCCTTTCGACCGGGAATATTCTCCAGGTTCTTTTCTTCTCGATACTTCTAGGATTTGCCTTGTCTAAAATCGGAATAAAAGCTAAACCATTCCTGGTCGTATTAAAATCGTTTGAAGATTCACTGTTCGCCATAATACGGATAATCATGAGGGTTGCTCCAATTGGTGCTTTAGGGGCGATGAGCTTTACAATTGGGAAATACGGGCTAGGTTCATTAGTCTCACTTGGTCAATTGATGGGGTCGTTTTACCTGACTTGCATTATTTTTATTTTTTTCATTCTTGGGGGAATATTAAAGTACACAGGATTCAACCTATGGCAACTGATCAAATATATAAAGGAAGAGATATTGATTGTGCTGGGTACATCGTCTTCTGAAGCGGCGTTACCCAGTCTTATGGAAAAATTAACCAAGCTCGGCTGCTCGGAACCGGTTGTAGGACTTGTTATCCCAACTGGATATTCTTTCAATTTGGATGGAACCTCCATCTATTTGACAATGGCTGCAGTTTTTCTTGCACAAGCTACAAATACGCCATTGGAGTTTTCACATCAGCTTACACTTCTTGTTGTTCTTATGCTTGCCTCAAAGGGAGCAGCAGGTGTCACAGGAAGCGGATTTATCACACTTGCAGCAGTACTCCCGATTGTTGGAAATATTCCTGTTGCGGCTATTGCCCTGATATTAGGGATAGACCGGTTCATGAGTGAAGCAAGAGCTATAACCAATCTCCTTGGCAATGCCGTCGCAACAATTGTCATCGCCAAATCTGAAAAGGAGATTGATATGAATAGGGCAAAAGAATTAATCGGCTGATAATTTCAATGTTGCACTACTACTTCGGCAATTTTCTTTTCTTTGCCGGTCATCTCTGAACGAAAATGGATTCCCCATTCCAGAAGCTCCTGCAACAAATTATTCAACGACTTGCCAAGTGGAGTTAAGGCATATTCGACTGTAACCGGCATCGAATCATATAGAGTCCTGGAAATCAACTTATTCATCTCCAATTCTTTTAACTCCTGCGATAACATTTTAGGCGAAATATCATCGATATCCTTTTTAATCTCACCAAACCGCTTATTTCCATAGGTCAAAGAGACTATGATAGGTATTCTCCATTTTCCCTGTATTACTTCCAGAGCATCCCTTGAAGCTCTTAATTTTGCCTGGCAGGCTTCCTTTCCATTTGTAGGTTCCATCGTTACAAAATTTAAAGTTACCAAAAGGTAACTAGTTTCCACTGGGTAACTAGTTACGAATAGATAGCAAATATAGTTATTTTTGTCACATCATAAATATAAAAACAAAAAAAATGAAAATATTAGCATTTGCAGGAAGCAACAGTCACAAATCGATCAATAAAGATTTAGTGACCCTGACCACAACCTATTTTAAAGAAGATTCAGTTGAGATATTAGATCTGAACGATTTTGAAATGCCTCTTTTTAGTTCTGACCGGGCTGCTAAAAATGGTATTCACCAGTTGGCTTTAGATTTTGCCAAAAAAATTGATGAGAGTGATTTAATTATTGTATCACTTGCCGAGCATAATGGGTCTTATTCTGTCGCGTTTAAAAACATTTTCGACTGGATTTCACGCATTCAGAACCGAAAGGCATTTGGAAACAAACCGATGCTCTTAATGGCAACTTCACCCGGAGCAAGAGGTGGGGCTTCGGTATTAGAAATTGCATTAAAAACTCTCCCCCATTTCGGAGCTTCTATTTTGGAGAATTTTTCACTCCCGAAATTTTACGAAAATTTTCAACCAGGGACTGGAATTATTAATCCTGGACTGAAAATGGAATTGGAAAATAAAATTAGAATTGTGAAAATGCAAACTATGGTAAAAGTAGAATTACCTCATCCCAATTGATTTGAAAACTTTTAAAAAGAAAAGATGATTCAGATACTCAGAAAAAAGGACCAATATAACACGACAGTTTTCAACGGCAAACTAATTGCCAACAAACCTGTTGTCAGTGGGTTTACCGGCACCGTGGCTCCATATTCAAACCTGTTTTACTGGAGTCATGGAATTGCAATTGATGACTGTGAGTTTGGGCTCCATCCACATGAAGGATTCGAAATTATGACATTTATACTGGAGGGGAATGTTTCGCATTACGATACTTCGACCCGAATATGGACACCACTGGAAGCAGGAGATTTTCAGGTTATTCAATCAAATAGTGGGATACAGCATAGAGAGAGGATTGCCCGGGGTTCACGAAGTTTTCAGATATGGTTTGATCCCAATTTTAATAAGGCTATAAAAGAAAAACCTGCGTATAAGGATTACCACCAAAAAGATTTCATCCCAGTGTCTGAAAGTGGGATGAAATCTATAACATACGTCGGTGAAACAGCCAAGTCAGCAATATTGACACCCTCACTAGTGATTAAACGCCTTTTCCTGGAGAAAGATTCTATTCAAAATCTGGTATTAGACAGCAGTTGCAGTTATACGTTTTACATGTTAAGGGGAAATGGAAATCTTGAAGGCCACGATATGCAGGAAAATGATGCTATCCGGATCTCAAATGAAGATCATCTGAGAATCGAATTTCAAAATGAAGGAGAATTATTTTTTATTCAGACACCTGTTGAACCAGCGTATAGGACTATCTGGGATCATTGAGAATCAACCTTAAAGCCTCATCAGTCGAAAAAACAGGAAGATTACATACTTTATCCTGGCAAACATAAATAACACTTTGATTCTCAATTAAACGGTTTGCAAGTAGTGGAAGATCTCCTGAGATTCCGCCAGCAAAGGTGCATGTCGGAAGATAATATTTTTGCATTTCCAGCGTCATTTCTAATGCATTTTCGCCCAATGCGGCAATTTCAAAGTCCGGATATGTGAGTTTTCCAAGAAGCATTCCCCAGTTTGCGTAGTATGGTCCGTGTTGGATAATCTCGTTTCTGAAATTTTGGCACATCTGAAATGCCATTTGAGAATATTGTTGATTGTCTGTCAGCGATCCAATTTTCATCAGGACATGGGCTACTGTTGAATTAGATGATGGTATTACATTATCAGAGGTCTCATGTTTTCGGGCAATCAGTGATTCCGAATGATCCGAGGTATAGAAAAACAGATTATGCGCATTATCCCTGAAATGATTCCACATCCGTGAGGTTAAAAGTTGACCAAGGTTAAGCCAGTGAAAGTCAAATGTTACCTCATAAAGACTAACAAAGGCTTCCGCCAAAAGGGAATAATCATCCAGAAATCCTTCAATGCTTACTTTTCCATCCTTGAAAACACGGAAGAGCAATCCATCGTTGGAGATCATGTATTTTTCAATAAACCGGGCTGTTCGGATTGCTTCCTGAATATAATACTCATTTCCAAGTGCCTTATAAGCACTTATATAGCCGGAAAGCATCAGTGCATTCCAGGAAGTCAGAATCTTATCATCCGTTGCGGGACGAATTCTTTGATTCCGTTTTTGGAGCATTGCCGCATTTGCACGTTTAAGTATCGAGTTAAATTCATTTATTGAAACCTCATTTTTCATCGCAAAATACTCCTTTTCCGACCTGTAATGAAGAATATTCTTGCCATGTTCCCAATTTCCCCTGGCACTTATTTGATAAAAATCAAGAATTAGCGCAACATCTGCCGGTTCCAAAACAGATTCCAGTTCTTCTTTGGTCCAGACATAAAATTTCCCTTCCTCATGTTCACTGTCAGCGTCTATTGAGGCATAAAATCCACCTTCGGGATGACGTAATTCCCGTTCCGCAAAGGCGATAGTCTGCTCTGCAATTTCGGCATAAAGCGCTCTTTTTGTTATTTGATAGGCGTGAGAATAAAGGGTTATTAATTGACCGTTATCATAAAGCATCTTCTCAAAATGAGGGACTTTCCAAAATTGATCTGTCGAATATCGTGCAAACCCACCACCTATCTGGTCATAGATCCCTCCTTTGGCCATATTATCGAGACTGATGATTACACCATCGAGAGCCTGCTGATCCTGTGTGAGATAATGATATTGCAGGAGAAATTCCAGTCCAACGGGAAGCATAAACTTCGGAGCACCATTATAGCCCCCCAATTTAAAATCTATTGTCTGAATATGATTTGCGAATGCTTCGGTATATTCGTCCCTTGAAAATTGAGAAGGATTTATTGTTTTTGTAAATGAATCCGTACGAATTCCCTTTGTAAGCGCTTCCGCGGCCTCCAAAATCCTGGGATAGCTGGTTGTATACAAATGGCTAAGCTGACTTAGGGCGTCCGTCCATTGTTCAGGTGGAAAGTAAGTTCCTGCATGAAATGGTCTGCCATCAGGAAGTGCAAAGGCATTTAATGGCCAGCCACCTCTTCCTGTCAAAAGCTGAACCGCCTCCATATAAATCCGGTCAATATCAGGACGTTCCTCCCTATCGATTTTTATACAGACAAAATGTTCATTCATAAATTCGGCTATAGATTCATTTGCAAATGATTCATGAGCCATCACATGACACCAGTGGCATGCTGCATATCCAATACTTATGATCAAAGGTTTATTTTCAGCTTTGGCTTTTGTCAGAGCCTCGTCACCCCATTCGTACCAGTCGACGGGATTGTTGGCATGTTGTCGGAGATAAGGGCTGCTTGCGAGTGATAATCTGTTTTGTCTGTCCATAATAATAGGAACAACTCAGATGTGAAATGGTTGAATGGAAATTCATAAGCTGACTAAAATAATTCTTTCCAAATTATTGATAAGAATGTAAACAGTACTCGTTGATATTTATTACACAGGCAATAACTTCTGTGCTCAGGCTCCGATACTGACCGGATGTGTTAGCACTGCTGCCAATCTGGCTGATATGAAAAAAAATATTAAAGAGGCAATCGGGTTTCATATAGAATCCACGCTGGAAAATGATGAGCCAATTCCGGATGTATTTAAAAATGATTACAGATTGGAATTCAAACTTTCTATAGAAGCACTTTTAAATGCTTACAATGATATTTTTACAATTGCTGCTTTATCCCGTATTACAGGAATAAATGAGCGGCAACTTTGGCATTATGCTTCAGGAATGCGCAAACCAAGGCCAAATCAACGTAAACGGATTGAGGAAGGATTACACAGGCTTGGTATGGAACTCCTGACTATTGATGTATAACATTTAAACCAGTTCAAAATCAAATTGAAAAAAGCATAAAATTGTCCTCCTTTTTTTGTATATTTAGGAGACAATTTAATACCCCCAATGAGCTCTCTCAGCGATAAGCTGCAAAGTGCACCCTTTATCAGACTTCTTGTCCCTTTTATTACAGGAATTGTTTTAGGCGATCTGTTTCGTCCTGAATTTAAATGGCTATTTCTTTGTTTATCAATTTGTTGCTCACTTCTACTTCCGTTTTTTATCACGATTAGTTTTAAACGTGCAACTGTATTTGGACTAATTCAGGTTCCTGTTTTTCTGTTTCTGGGACTTTTTTTTTCCATTGACCTGCGTTACGTTCCCCGTCAATTGGAGGACAAGGAGTATTTTGCAGTAATTGTCGAGTATCCTCTTGAAAAAGAGAAATCTAACCGGGCAATCATAAGATTGTTGGAACCAAAAATCAAAATTCTTGCTTATTTCGAGAAAAAAGAAGCACCTCTGCTTGTTGAACCAGGATCTGTGGTTTGGTTCAAGGGTAAGCCAGAGCTTCTTCAGAAAACAGGTAACCCATTTGAATTTGATTATCAAGCATATGCAATAAGGAATCAGATTGGTCACCGGATTTTTCTCAAAAATTCGGCTTACCATTTTCTAAACGTGAAGCCCATCCCTAATCTTCAGGAGGAGTCGTTGATAATCCGTGACAGATTGCTTAACATCCTTGAAAAGTGCGGACTAAAAGGTGAAGTGCTCCATCTTGTTTCTGCGGTTTCACTCGGTGCAAGGGAAGAACTGGAAGCCGAGACTACGCAAAGTTTTTCAAAAACAGGTGTTACACATGTTCTGGCTGTTTCAGGGATGAATGTGGCAATTATTTTTGTCGTACTCGAATTGTTTTTGCGATTTCTCAACAGGAAGAAATGGGGTATTTTACTCCAAACAGCAATTATTATCGTTGCAGTTTGGGGGTATGCATTGATCACTGGATTATCCGCCTCTGTACTGAGAGCTGCCGCGATGTTTACATTTATCGTGGTAGGCAAGAGTCTGGAAAGGAACGCAAATATTTATAATACGCTCGCAGCCTCGGCATTTGTTTTGCTCTGTTATACTCCCTCCCTTGTCTATGATGTAGGCTTTCAACTATCTTATGCCGCAGTGTTTTCCATTGTTTACTTCCACCCGTTCATTTATGGACTTGTTTACTGCAAATACTGGGTTATAGATCAGATCTGGATTATGCTTACTGTTTCTATGGCTGCACAGATTGGAACCATACCTTTTCTACTTCATTATTTCCATCAGTTTCCTACATGGTTTCTATTGGCCAACCTTATGGTTATTCCTCTGGTTACAGTTATTTTATACCTGTCGTTTATCGTATTTGCCGTTGCACCAATCATACCATTCCTTGGCATCCTTATGACTAAGGTTCTCGACTGGGCAGGGCAAGGAATGCTCTTTTCTGTCCATTTTGTCGAGCGATTACCTTATTCGGTTATTGAGGGATTGTACCCCTCCGATTTGTTACTTTTTTTATTTGTACTGTTTGCGATTTTATTTACAGCCTTCTTGTTTTACAAAAACCGCTATCTGCTGACTGCTTCGCTGATCACACTAATCTTCTTTTTTATTATAAAAGATATAAGTACTTACGCACGACTTAATCAGCAAGAAGTTATTGTCTTTAACCTCCCTGGAAAATCATTAATAGCATTAACCTCAGGTTGTGAAACGATTTGGCTTACTTCCGGCCAAGGTAATACAGCTAAAACGTTAAAACCGTATATTAAACCCTATGAAGGATACAGGGGAATCAGCAAATCTTCAATTATATGTCTGACTGATTCAATTTGCATTAAGAAACCACAATTTGCCTGTATGGCCAACTTCATTAATTTTAAAGGATTTACCTTCAGCATTCTTAATGATCGGAAGGTAAAGCCTTATAAAACAGAAGTATATCCTCAGTATGATCTAATCATTTTGGCAGGAAGAAATCAGCCTAAATTTGATAAAAATTTCCAATCAGACCTTTCATCATTTCTAATTGACTGCAGATCTTATAGTCCATCCCACGAACCAGACATTAGTAATCCTGTTCGAACAGAAGCGCCAAAAAATTTCAACACTACAGTTGGTGGAGCTGTTCAAATTAAGCTATGCAAGACGGCTGAAGGATACAGGGCCAAAAGTTATGGATATTTTACTTCCGATTAGGCTAAAGTGTAACCGGCAAAAAATAGCCGGAGGGTAATAAAACCTCCCGGCTACAGATTCACTGTTTACTAAAAATAAAGCGATGACACTTATCTAAATTTTCAAGGGTCCTCCGGCATTACCAGGGTTCTCTTTTTTCGTATTAATTGGAACTATCCCGCCCATTTCGCCCATTACATTAACAAGGTCAGAGCCTGCGGGAACAACGATCTTGGAATTATCCTTTAATGAGGTCTCCATTGCCTGTATTCTCCTAAGAAGCTGGGCATTCCCAATAAAATATTTCTCAGCTGCCTCATTTACGAGTTGTATTGCCTGAGCTTCACCTTCGGCACGTAAAATAGCTGCCTGTTTGATCCCTTCTGCACGACGAATCTCTGCCCTTTTCTCACCGTCAGCCTTAGTCTCCGTTGCAGTAGCATAATCCACTGCGGCAATTTTCTCATTTTCGGCCTTCACGATCTTATTCATGGTTTCCTGAACATCTTTTGGAGGATCAATCTCTTTCAGTTCCGTCCGGACGATTTCAATTCCCCAGTTCATGGTTTCCTCGAGAAGCGTACCGTGGAGTTCTTTATTTATCTTGCCACGTTCACTGTTTGCAGACTTGAGGGTCATTGTACCAATAATATTTCTTAAAGTCGTACGAGCAAGATTAACTATCTGATATTCAATGCTATTTACATTGTATTGTGAATTCTTTACGCTGATCTCGTCTGATTTTATCTTAAAATAAACCTGAGCGTCAACTTTTGCATTAAGGTTATCATTTGTAATGATCTCCTGCGGCTCAGCATTGATCATTTGCTCTGTAATATTAATCTTGTACATCACATCAATCCCGGGAATGATCCAGTTAAAGCCATAACCCGCAAAACGATGGTATTTTCCAAACCGCTCGACAAGAGCCCGGTGAGTCGGCCGTACAATCCGGATTCCAGCAAAAAAGAAAAGGATAAAAACAGCCAGTAAAACAGGGATAAGTGGTTCCATAATCAATAATTTTAGGTCAAATAAATGTGTAAATAAGAACTCTTAATTTCATATAAATATAATCATTTTTAATTACTTCATGGAAATTTGAGTCAAAAAAAAACCTATAAAAAGTCATGTTTTAAACAACTTTGTAAGACCGAAACACCACCGGCAAGTTGCGATTATTCGGAGATTGTTCTATTCTGAAAATGTTTTGAGTCTCCCCATTCCCCATAACCACCTATGGCATCGACCATCGCGATACGGGCGTCCAGACAACCTTTGCATTGGATAGCTTCTTCATCGGGACAAGGCTTACTTTCATATAAAAGATAATCTTTACGATGCGGACCGGGAGTAATATTTGGCATAATAACATTTGCACCGGCTTTAATCCCTTTTTCACGCCCCATCGGATCAATTGCCTGTAATGCCGTTGTGGCTGCGATATTGATATCATTCATAAGAATCCGCAGAACTGCAATCATTTTCAGAGAAAGTTCAAATCTTTTCTGAACAGTCATGAGTTCGTTCCGAAACTTAAATAACGGCGTTTGGGAATGTTCAAGATAGGGACCCATTCCAACCATGTCGATACCAAATTTTTGAAAAAAAAGTAAATCGTTGGCAAGGTCATCGATAGTTTGGAAAGGTAAACCGATCATAACCCCGGTTCCGGTCTGATAGCCGACAGACCTGAGCGAATACAGGCAATCGAGACGATGATTAAAATCGTGCAAGGAATTTTTTGGATGAATTTTTTGATATAGAGTATGGTTTGTGGTCTCAATACGCAGCAAATATCGGTGTGCCCCTGCCTCGTGCCATTGTCTGTAAACGCTTTCCGACTGCTCTCCCAATGACAGGGTAATCCGCATCCGTCCCTGACTTTGGTCCTTAATACGGGTTATAAGATGGGTGATTCTCTCTGTAAATGTTGAAGAAGTATTTTCTCCTGACTGTAATACAATGGAAGCAAAATTCTCCTCCTCAGCAAAGCGTACTGCATCCAATATTTGCTCATCGCTTAGGTTATACCTTTGTATTGAATGATTTGACTTCCTGATTCCGCAATAGAGACAATCCTTAATGCAAAAATTCGTGAATTCGATTAACCCTCTGAAATAAACTTTGTTTCCTGTGATGTTTTGCTTTATTTTATTACTTGTTTCAAATAATAGCATCATTTCATCACCTTCACTACCCAGAAGTTTAACCAGGTCAGAGGAGGAAAAGGAAGCTTGGGTCAATATTGAAGATATAATACTCATTATGAATACTATAACAATGAAATTATGTTTCCAGCAATCGGCAAACCTAACGATCCGGTCCCTTCAAAGTTACAACTATTTCTTCATCTTGGTACTTTTATTCGATAGTTTGTAGAGACCTGACCCTTTGTTATATCTGTCAATTTTCCCTTTAGAATTCTTTTCTTAAGTGGAGAGCAATAATCAACAAACATAACACCTTCGAGATGGTCATATTCATGTTGAATAACCCTGGCTGGAAATCCGCTGAAAATCTCGTCATGCTCTTCCCAATTGGTATCTGTATATTTTAGCCGGATTGTATCAAAACGCAGAACATCTTCACGTAAACCGGGAATACTCAGGCATCCCTCTTCCATTAAAACTTTTTCACCCTCTTTTTCAATGATTTCAGGATTAATGAAGGCTTTTCGGAAATCTTTGAGCAGAGGCTCATCTTCTCCAAGGGCGGAGAGATCGACTACAAAAACCCTGATTGGCAGTCCTATCTGAGGTGCTGCAAGTCCTACTCCTTCAGCATTATGCATTGTCTCGAACATATCCTCGACAAGTTTCGCTAATCCTTCGTAATTTGGATCAATATCGGTGGTTATCTTTCGCAGTACGGGATCACCGTACACTGTTATGGGATAAATCATGCTATTTACTTTAAAAATTTCTTTCCTTCAAGGTAAGATTGGAGGATAATTGTAGCACTAACACCATCAATGGTCTCTTTGTTTTGTCTGTCCTTCTTTTTTACACCTGCATCAATCATTGTCTGAAAAGCGATCTTTGATGTAAACCTCTCATCCATAAGCTCTAAAGGCATTTCAGGATATATCTGTTGAAATTTTCGAAGGAATGGATTTATATATCTTATAGCCTCTGAGGGTTGATTATTTAACTGCTTAGGGTAACCAACCAAAACAAGATCAACTGTCTCAGCTGCAAAATAATCAGATAAAAATCCCCAAATCTCTTCCGCAGATACAGTGGTCAATCTGGTTGCGATAATCTGAAGAGGATCCGTTACAGCTAATCCGACTCTTTTATTCCCGTAATCGATGGACAATATTCTTCCCAATCTCCTTAATATTATTGAAATGCAAAGATAACTGATTTATTTTCATTAATAAATCCGAAATTATTTCATATTTTTGGTTTGAAATATTCCTTATCGTGTAATTGACAATGGCAATTCCTACTTCGCGTACAAAAGTAAATGCAGATATCTTCATTGAGGAATCCAAATGCAACGGATGTGGTTTATGTGTTGAAGTTTGCAAGGATTTCAGTTTCAAAATTATTGGTGGGAAGGTTACGCTGACTGACATTCCGCTTTTTGGTTGTGTAGGTTGTGGGCATTGCATGGCTGTTTGTCCATCAGGAGCGATAGAGATTCGGGGGAGGGAATTATCGGCAGACGATTTGTTCAGGTTACCACCTAAGAAAGAAAGTGCTAGTTACGATCAGGTTTTTAATCTCCTTCAATCGAGACGAAGTATCAGGGAGTTTACAGATCAATCAGTTAATAAAGAGATTTTACAAAAGATACTTTTAGCTGCCTCAACAGCACCCATGGGAATACCCCCTTCGGACGTAAATCTGATGATTCTGGATAGTCGTGAAAAGGTCAGGAAATTCTCGGAAGATTTTTGTTCATTTCTCCATAGTGTCAAATGGATTGCAGCAGATTGGTTCTTATTTTTGATGCGACCTTTCTGGGGCAAATCGAATGATGAGATGTTCAGGAAATTCATAAGACCTGTACTTGATACCTTCACAGAAAACATGAAAAAAGGGACCGATCTGGTAACTTATGATGCACCGCTTGCGATTTACTTTTACGGGTCTCCTTATACTGATCCGGCGGATCCCCTGATTGCCGCCACCTATGCCATGATTGCCGGTGAATCGCTTGGACTTGGAACATGTATGCTGGGTGCTATTCACCCGTTTATTCAAAATGGTGGTGCTGCAAAAAAATTAAGAGATAAATACCGGATTAAGTACAAAAGCCGTGAGGGGGTTTTTGTCATTTTTGGTTACCCTAAAGTGAAATACAATAAGGGTATCAGAAGGACCTTCGCCTCGGTTGACATTATATAATCAATTTGTTCGTATCTTTGGAAGCCATGAATTATAATAAATCCAAGGGTCAATAAATAATTATTAATGATCAACTTCAAAAATATTCAAACCGAAATTGACGCCAGCTACCTTTACAAGGTCTTGGCTGATCATGAAGAAGATGCTACTGTAGCCAATGTTTTCCTTCAAATGTCTGAGATAGAACAAGGACATGCTATGGCTTTTATGAGGATTAACAATCTGGATACTATGACATTACCTCCTCCTTCACTCAGAGCCAGAATATTACATAAGATAGGAAAGATCTTTGGATATGATTTCATTCTTGGCGTACTTATGGATACTGAAAAGAATATTTCGCTGTCTGTAATTAACTCACGGAAAAATGTGAATGCCGAAAGATCGCTTTCAGATACTGCACATGTTACGATACTTCAAAATATATGTGCTGCACATCCTAATGTTTCAGGTAATTATTTGGCCCGGTTTGAAAAACGTCACCGGTCAATAGGCGGCAATGCATTGAGAGCGGCAGTCCTAGGTGGCAATGATGGATTAGTTTCCAATTTTAGTCTGGTAATGGGTATCGCCGGTGCAGCGGGCGCTCAAAATACTGTGTTGCTAACGGGTCTTGCCGGATTACTTGCCGGCTCCTTATCCATGGCGTTGGGTGAATGGATATCCGTTACAAGTTCAAAAGAATTGTTTGAGAATCAGATGCAACTTGAACTGGAGGAGCTTGAAAACAATCCGGACGGCGAAGAGTGGGAACTGGCACTGATCTATCAGTCAAAAGGAATACCGGAGGAGCAAGCCTTAAAGATGGCTAAGGAAGTGATTTCAAATAAGGATCATGCACACGAAGTACTTATAAAAGAGGAACTTGGAATCAACAAGGAGGATCTGGAGGGATCCCCTATGGAAGCAGCAGTAGCCTCATTTGTTTTATTTGCTGTCGGGGCTGTTATACCTGTTATCCCTTTTTTCTTTATCGGAGGAACAAAAGCCATAATCCTAAGTACTATACTCAGTGGATTTGGACTTTTTATAATTGGAGCTTCAATAACGTTGTATACAGGCAAAAGTATGTGGCACTCAGGATTACGCCAAGTGCTTTTCGGGCTCGCTGCGGCCGCAATAACATTTGGAATTGGGAGGTTAATTGGTGCTTCGGTAATGGGGTAGTCGCAAAAAAATGAAATAATTATGGAATTAATCGAGGGATATCTGAAAATTGCGTTCAGCAGTCTTGCAGTATATATGTTTATTATAATAGCAATCCGGTTCTTTGGAAAGAAGGAACTGGCTCAGTTGTCTATTATTGATTTAGTTTTTATATTACTGATTAGCAATGCAGTACAAAACGCAATGGTAGGTTCTGATTCCTCACTTGCCGGAGGATTAGTAGCCGCCTCCACATTGTTTATCGCTAATTACATCCTAAAATATCTGCTTTACACTTTTCCCAAATTAGGGAATTTCGTTCAGGGAACTGAGATGCTGCTTATTTATAAAGGACAGTTAAACCTGGCAAATATGGCAAAGGCCAGAATCTCGCACGAAGAGATCCTTGAGGCTGTCAGGGAACATGGAGTGGCGGAGATAAGAGAAGTAGATCTGGCGGTTCTTGAGATAGACGGGAATATTAGTATCATTTCGAACGAATACAAACACCGGACAGTTCGGAAGAGAAAAGGGAGAAACAAGGTAATGAAGAATCAATGAATGTATTCATTTATCATTTGTAATTTTTATATCAGTCTTCGTGCATTATTTCTAACTCCATGTTTAATAGTTACACAAAATGTTCAGGATAATAGAAATGGTGGCTTCGAAGTCAATATTGCTGACTTATTAAAAACTTTGTAATAAGTTGTACAGTTTCATTAACCGCCGAACCCTCCATTTCTATTCATCATCTGTTATTCTGCTGTTGTCGGCTCAATGATTGTTGATACCTTGCTGACAGAATTTGCAGGAAACCCACCTTGCTTAGCATGTTCAATAACCATCTCTTCATTAGGTGCAATGTAAACGCAATAGATTTTATCAGTAGTTACATAACTATGAACCCACTGAATTTGTGGACCCATGTTGGTTAATACTCCACATGAGGTTTGAGAAATGGATTTCAGTTGTTCGGCAGTCAAATTACCTGCACCAGGAATTTCTCTTTCAATTACATACTTAGGCATTTTATTTTTGACAGTGATTATAGTGCTGACTCCACACTTTTTAATGTTTGCCTACTCTGACAGGTTTTCGGCTTCCCCTTTTATTAGTTTGTAGCTTGTTCTTTCCGCTTTCTAATTTTAATGTGAACAAAGTCATCTTTTTTGGTAAAATACTCGAGTCCTAAAATCAATAATATAGAACTAAAGGTATTTAATTTAGCTATTACAGGCAGTAAATCCCAATTACTTGAAGTATGTATGTAAACCGCATAATAAAAAATGCCCAGGCAAACGATACAATAGAATTTTAAAAAGTGATGCCTTGTTCTAAATATAAATGCTGTTATCCAGGTTATGCAAGTCCAAAACAAAGAGTTAGAAATAGTAAGCATTAAGTCATGATAAGGGGTAACAATCAAAAAGGTCAAAGGCATAGTGAGCATTCCTAAATATTTTATAACAAATGCCGATTTCCTATCCGGTATTTTTTTTGACATATTAACAAAAAAAATAGCACAACTTATTGAGTAAAAGAACATTCCAAAGTAAGCCCAAATTACAGAAGGATTCTGACTACCATTTAAAGCCTTGGATTCAAACAGGTTACTTATATAATTCTTTGTCCAGTTAAAACCTATAGCGTTTTTGTCCTGATAAGTGCCTCCTTGGTATATTGAGATCGCTATTAAAAGGAATAACAAAGAAATAATTACTCCAATTAGAACATAATACTTCTTAATCATTTAGTTGATGAATGGTTATACACCAAATTAACAATTTAAATTCACTGTATGTTTTAACCATTAAAAAAAAAATCTAATTTATTCTGCATAGGGAGCAGGAATAGTTTACAATAAAGGCTTGAACAATATGTTGTTAAATAAGAATGCTCCAATCGGCCTGAAGTTTAAGAATACCGGTCATTTTTAGTAACCTATTGAGGCCAAATATTCTTCAGCCGACATTACAGGGATTCGCAACTTGGTGATTTATTGCATCTTCTGCATAAAGACCTGAGATAGTTTCTGCATCAGCTTTATTAAATGCGTCTATCCATTTTTCCAGGAGATCCTTTGGTGTCATAATTTCAGAATTAATTAAACAACCCTTAATATCCGTTTGAATGATATCACATTTCACGTTACCTGGCAAATTGCAGACGAAATGCCGCCATTTCCAGGGCATTCCGAACCAGCAGAACATTTCCAATCAGAACAGGATGGTTCCAGGTTTTGCCTTTTATGGCCTTGAACCGAGCTAGTTCTTTAAACTGATCCGGGGAGGCTTTAACCAGTACCAGTTCTCCTTTTTCGGTTAAAACTAATAGAATATCTTCATCTGCAAGCAATAACAACTGTCCGCCATATCGTCCCCCTCTCCATTTTGGCTCTCCATTTTCTAAATTAATACAAGTCAGGAAGAGACCTTCAAAACCATAAGCATAACCATTATGAATTATGATATCATTATAATCTGGTTTCAGGTTGTCCGATGTCCAACGTTCTTTAATCTTCCAACCTTCTGAATTTTTAATGACAGAGATACGCCGCAAAGATTTTTTCTCCTCCTGGTTAATCAGTATTTCATTTTCGTTTATCAAGGCAGGTTGAATTACCCTTATTCCGGGCCAGGAAACTTTCCAGAGTATATTGCCATTTGAAGGGACATAAGATGTTAAACCCTCCTTATTAGAAAATAGAATTTGTTTTGTTCCGTTTGAAATCATTAAATGTGCTGAGCTATAACTTTCTCCTCCGTCTTTACCAGACCAGCACAGATTTCCATTGGCAATATTATACGCCAGGATTTGTCCTGAGATTGTTATAAAAACCGTGCTGTCCGCAACCAATGGGGAGCCTGTATATCCCCATCCCGGAATCTCTACATGTGTATCCTTCGCTGCATTTCGTGTCCATATTACAGCACCGGTCTGTTCATCAAGCACATTCACAATTCCCGTAGCACCCATCGAATAAACATGACCTTTATTCAGAGTCGGTGTCGAACGGGGCCCGGCACCGGCATGTGCATCCCAAAAACGGGTAGAATCGGTATGTATCCAAACTGGTTCTCCTGTATTCAGATTATAACAGGTCACCAATTCTGATTCACCACGTTGTTCCTGTGTAAAAATAAGAGATCCGTGAACTGAGAAAGATGAACATGCCGGCCCTATAGATCGACGCCACATTTCTATCGGTGGATTTTTCGTCCAATCGGTTTCTATCACTACACCACGGACAATTGCATCACGATTAGTCCCCCTAAAACCAGCCCATTCAGGATCTTGTGCCTTCACGGCGGAGTCAAATGACACAGATGTATTTTTATTGGTTGAGAATGCCGGTAAGAGTTCTTCTGCTGTTTTTGCCCACCTCCACGCAAATTCATGATGGATCTCCGCATCCATTCCATCTGTGCGGAGCAAGGCCCAAAATCCAGAAGCGAGTAAGATGGTGATTACCATTGTCAGACGTCTGAGCCTGACTGGAAAATTCTTACTGACAACTACCCAAATGACAAAAGCCAGACACATTACGGGTATCGAATAGATCGCAAACATTAGTCCAACATTCGCTGTGGCAATCGATTTATCAATTATTTGTGAGGTGGCGAATAATGCGGCTATAATCAAAAAGATTGCGACCCATCGCTCAAAAAGTGGAGCCCTGCTAAAAAATGCCCACCAAATAACCATTGTCAACCCGAATGCCAGTATACTAAGTATTCCAATTATGAGGGTGTCGGGGAAAAAGTATGGCACCACAAACCGAAATAACCACTGAAGTGTAACAATAACAATTCCCGGCCAAATTCTTATAGGCTCCTGCCGGGCTTGATTTAGGTCCTGATTGATGGGTTTCATTTTTGTTTGACTTTTACAAGATGAAAATATTCAAAATATCGGGTCTCATGGCTCAACAAAACGGAGATTAAATCATTTACAGAGTTATCTTATTTTATTTGTAGGACATACATTTTTACAATCACTGCACAATATGCATTCAGTATCTACGATAGCCTTATTACTTATCATATAACCCATTACATCGACTCCCATCGGACAATTTTTATTGCAGACATTACATGCGATGCACTCCTTGTCTATATTTGGTTTAATCTTGATCCGACCTATTGAAGTTGCCGGTAACATGACAACAGATACCGGACATACATATTTACAAAATGCTCTCTTATCCGAAAGAATGAATGCCAACGGTATCCCAATCAGGTAATATACTCCATTACTAATAAACATCCATTTCATTTCATGTTTGTTTATATAGTCAGTCCAAGGATTATAGGAAAGAACAATTACTAAAAACAGAGGTATTAGGAGTGAAAGAAAAAACGTTATATACCGGATATTTCGATATGACCGGGGTACTGAATTATCACAATTTTTTATTGGCAACCAGTCTAATATTGCCGCAGTCCAACAGGCATGACCACAAAATCCACGTCTCCAGATTAAAGGTCCAAATAATTTGGCAATCGCATAGTGGATGAAACCTTTACTAAAAAACCCAACTAAAACGATCAAAAAAACTCCCTCTAACTGAAAGTTCTCATTATTAACTATTGGAACGAAGAATAATAAACATGGTAAAATCAATAAAAGTGAGACCTTCCTTCCAATTAATCTTTTTCTTCCCTTCAAGACTACCCGAAGAAATCCACCTACACTAATCGAAAATCCAATCCAGGGAAAAGTAACCAAAAAACCCCACCAGTTAAATGCCTTGTATAGAATTATTGCGATTAATAATCCAATCATAAACGGTAATAGAAATTTACTCCTTCGCATTGTTGTATGAGTTGTCCATTTTCCCTTTTAACACCAAAAAGCACTCAAATTTATCAATATAAATTGGAATCAGATTAATCTAAAATATTTAACTAAGCCCATTTATTCGTAAATTAGCTTGCTAATAGTAACGGATGAGAAAACTACGAATAAAAGGATGTAAAAGGACGTAACCCACCCCGGATCTACACAATGGAGAGGGCGACTTAAGCCAAAATTCAGGAAATAAAAAAAGGTGCCTCACAGCACCTTTTTTTAAATATTGTTCAAATGAACTTATTGTTTCTTTAGATTTGCCTGGGCAGCCGCTAAACGTGCAATCGGAACCCTGAAAGGAGAACAGCTTACGTAATCAAGACCAACACCATCGCAAAACTCTACTGAACTGGGTTCTCCACCATGCTCGCCACAAATTCCCAGTTTGATGTCAGGACGAGTGGAGCGACCTTTTGCAACAGCCATCTCAATTAGCTGGCCAACCCCATGCTGATCCAAAACCTGGAAAGGATCTTGTTTTAATATTCCTTTATCGAGGTATGCAGGTAAGAATTTACCGGCATCATCACGTGAGAATCCCATTGTCATCTGAGTGAGGTCATTGGTACCAAAGGAGAAGAACTGAGCTTCCTTTGCAATTCCTTCTGCGGTTAAGGCAGCGCGAGGAACTTCGATCATCGTTCCAACAAGATATTCAATCCTGTCGCCACGTTCCCCAAAGACAGCTTCTGCAGTTTTATTGATAATATCAGCCTGGTTCTTGAATTCAGCTACAGTACCAATTAATGGAACCATGATTTCAGGACGGGCATCCACTCCTTTGGCTTTAAGATTCATCGCAGCTTCGATGATAGCTCGTGCCTGCATTTCGGTGATTTCAGGATAGGTGATTCCCAAACGACAACCACGGTGACCTAACATCGGGTTAAACTCCTCAAGTTCAGAAACTTTAATACGAATCTGATCGATTGAAATTCCCATCTCCTCGGCGAGTTCCTTTTGAGTTGCTTGCTGATGAGGTACAAATTCATGTAAAGGTGGATCCAAAAGGCGAACTGTAACTCCATAACCTGCCATTGCCTCAAAAATTCCTTCAAAGTCTGAACGCTGGTAAGGCAATAATTTTGCCAGGGCAATCTTACGTCCTTTTTCGTCTGATGACAAGATCATTTCACGCATAGCCTTGATCCGTTCTCCTTCGAAGAACATATGCTCAGTGCGGCAGAGACCAATACCTTTTGCCCCAAACTGACGTGCAATTGCAGCATCTTTTGGAGTATCGGCATTTGTACGTACCTTCATGCGTGTATATTTGTCAGAGATCTCCATAAGCTTAGCAAAATCAGCACTTAAGGCAGCTTCCTCAGTCTTTACTTTACCTTCGTAAACCTCTCCTGTTGAGCCATTCAATGAAATCCAGTCACCTTCCTGATAAACTTTACCATTCGCTTCACAGGTTCTGGCTTTATAGTCGATGCGCATTGTCCCTGCTCCGGAAACACAGCATTTGCCCATTCCTCGTGCAACAACAGCAGCGTGTGAAGTCATACCTCCGCGAGCCGTGAGGATTCCACGTGCAATAACCATTCCCTCAAGATCTTCGGGTGAAGTTTCTATACGAACAAGGATTGAATTTTCAAATTTTCCTGCTTCATCAGCAAAGAAAACGATTTGACCAGTTGCTGCACCAGGAGATGCAGGTAAACCTTTTGCAATAACCTTGGCATTCTGTTTTGCTTCAGCAGCAAATACAGGATGAAGTAATTCATCCAGCTTATTAGGCTCAACACGCATAAGTGCGGTTTTTTCATCGATAAAACCCTCGGCAAGCATGTCGACAGCCATTTTAACCATTGCAGCACCTGTGCGCTTTCCGTTACGGGTCTGGAGTAACCATAATTTACCATCCTGAATCGTGAACTCAATATCCTGCATATCATGATAGTGATTTTCAAGCTTTTGCTGAATCGTCAATAATTCGGCATAGGCAACTGGCATCGACTCTTCGAGTGAAGGATAATTGGCAGCACGCTCTTCCTCGCTAACATTTTGAAGAGCAGCCCAGCGATGTGATCCCTCAAGAGTAATTTCCTGAGGAGTACGGATACCCGCTACAACATCCTCACCCTGAGCATTTATCAGGTATTCACCATTAAAAATATCTTCACCTGTTGATGCATCACGAGTAAATGCAACTCCTGTGGCAGAGTTATTACCCATATTGCCGAAAACCATCGCCTGCACATTAACGGCAGTTCCCCATTCAACA
Source organism: uncultured Bacteroidia bacterium (assembly GCA_903850335.1). GTDB lineage: Bacteria > Bacteroidota > Bacteroidia > Bacteroidales > Prolixibacteraceae > JAAFHB01. The sequence continues at coordinate 31,007 of CAINLJ010000103.1, forward strand.
GGAATATTATTAAGCTTACGATAATATATTGCACGGTCATTCATCCAGCTTTCGAACACTGCTCCAACGGATCCCCAAAGTTGTTCCCATGGATCAGAAGGAAATTCCTTACCCGTCTTTAATAATACAGCTTGTTTAAACCTAAGAACCAAAAGCTTAAGGTCAGCAACGTTAAAGTCTGTATCTTGTTTGATTCCACGCTCCTCTTTTAATTCTTCGATAATTTCTTCGAAAGGATCGATATCTTCTTTGCTATGTGGTTTTAATCCTAGAACAACATCACCATACATCTGAACAAACCTGCGGTACGAATCCCAGGCAAAACGCTCATTACCTGATTTTTTTGCAATTCCTTCAACAGCAAGGTCATTTAATCCAAGATTCAGGATTGTATCCATCATACCCGGCATTGAAGCCCTTGCACCTGAACGTACGGAAAGGAGGCAAGGATTTTCTTTGGATCCAAATTTAGTGTTGGTAAGTTCCTCGACATAGGCTACTGCTTTTTTCACCTCTTCGGCGATTAATTCGAAAGCTGCGGTCCTGCCCTGTGCAACAAAGATCGTACAGACTTCGGTGGTAATTGTGAATCCCGGAGGAACCGGAACACCAATCAGGTTCATCTCTGCGAGGTTGGCACCTTTACCTCCAAGGAGATTTTTCATCCCTGCTCCGCCTTCAGCCTGTCCATTTCCGAACGTATAAACGTACTTGGTCATAATTAAAGTAATTAATTTAGGAATAATATTAAATTATAATTTGGGGAGCAAATTTAAAGTTATTTTTCAAATCTTCGAATGATGATTGTCAGTAGTTTCAATTTTGTAACATTAAAAGATATTTTTGCAGAAAATTAATTTCTACCAATGAGAATTTGTTTGATAGGAGCAGGAAACGTTGCTACTCAACTTGGAATTGCTCTCAGAGAAAAGGGTCATCAGATCGTTCAGGTGTGGTCACAGACGTCAAAAAGTGCAGCCAGACTGTCCGAAATTCTTAAGGCTCCATACACCACAGAATTAAACTCACTGGTCTCAGATGCTGAAATTTATATCCTTGCTGTTAAAGATTATGCCATAGAACCGATTCTTGCCAGCCATAACTGGGGGCAAAATCTTGTTGTTCATACGGCTGGAAGCATTCCCATCTCTGTATTTGAAGACCATTGTACAAATTTCGGTGTCTTTTATCCTTTCCAGACATTTTCGGTAAACAAAAAGGTTTCCTTTGATAATTTGCCGCTTTGTATTGAAGCAAATTCTAAGAAAAACCTTAATAATCTCTTCAAACTTGCCTCAACATTATCATACTTTGTGAGGCAATATGATTCAGTGCAACGGCAACAGCTGCACCTTGCTGCTGTGTTTGCATGTAATTTTGTAAATCACCTTTATTTTGTAGGGAATGAACTGCTTGAAGAAAAAGGTATAGCATTTGAGATACTCATTCCTCTTATCCTTGAAACCGCAAGTAAAGTGATCAGTCAAAATCCGAAATCGGCTCAGACAGGTCCTGCAGTACGAAATGATGAAGTAACACTAAACAAGCATCTTGAACTGCTCAAAGACAAGCCAGATCTGCAGACCATCTATAATCAGATAAGTAAAAGAATAATTGAAACATATAAATAAATTGAATGGCATTTTTTAAAGAAGAACTGATAAAAGTCAAAGCATTTGTTTTTGATATCGACGGTGTATTATCAGCAGCTACACAGGTGCTCACTCCTGAAGGCGAAACAATAAGAACCTCAAACCTGAAAGACGGTTTTGCCCTGATGTATGTAATAAGACTTGGTTATCCGGTTTGCGTGATTACGGGAGGAAAAACAATTGACGTTATAAAAAGGTGCGAAAAAGTGGGTGTTAAGGATCTTTATACCGGATCACTCAAAAAATTACCCGCACTTTTGGATTTTCTGGAAAAGAATAATCTCAATGCGGATCAGGTAATGTATATGGGCGATGACCTGCCTGATTATCCGGTCATGAAATTTGTTGGCGTGCCCGTATGCCCCAAAGATGCTGCACCGGAGATCAAGGCAATCGCACACTACATTTCTGATAAGGATGGTGGTCAGGGTTGTGTCAGAGATGTGCTTGAACAAGTACTTCGGGCTCAGGGAAAGTGGATCGATTGTGAGAATATGAACTGGGAAATGTTTTAGGAAATTAAACCGTATTCATTTATACCCCGATAAAAATGTTATCCGAATATAAAGTTATACTTGCATCGAAATCGCCCAGGCGGCGACAACTTCTTGACGGGCTGAATATTCCTTTTGAGGTTGTTATCCATGAGGTTAACGAAATATTCCCCGAAGATTTGGCAATGGAGGAAATTCCTGTCTACCTTGCGAAACTTAAAGCAGAACCTTTTGCTGAAGAACTTAATCACGATGCCCTTGTAATAACAGCTGATACAATAGTTTGGATAGACGGTCAGGTCCTGGGAAAGCCGGAGAATTTTGATCACGCTGCGAAAATGCTTAAACAGTTATCAGGGAAAAAACATGTAGTTGTTACTGGGGTTTGTCTTACTTCCAAAGAAAAGCAAATCACATTCTCAGCCTCGACAGAGGTCTGGTTTAAGGATTTGTCAGCCGAGGAGATCAAATACTACCTTGAAAATTACCGTCCCTATGATAAAGCAGGATCTTATGGAGTTCAGGAATGGATTGGTTATGTTGCGATTACACGAATCGAAGGCTCCTATTTCAATGTAATGGGGCTTCCTGTTCAAAGGCTCTATGAGGAGTTAAAGAAGTTTTAAAAAAATCTAATTCATTAAAGAAGAAATATTATATAGTTTTCAAACCCATTCAAAATAAAAAATCCAAAGTGCAAAAGACAATTGATTCTTCCATTCGAAGTAAATTCATTTTAATGTTACAAAAGTTACTAATTGTATTGATTTTACTGATCTCGTTAAAAGGTTCCCTGTTCGCAAAGGAGGGAATGTGGATCCCAACATTACTTCAAAAATATACTATTGACGACATGGCATCGATGGGTTTTAAACTGTCGGCGGAAGATATTTATAGTGTTAACCATGCGAGTCTAAAAGATGCAGTAGTACTTTTTGGTTCCGGGTGTACTGGAGAGGTAATTTCCGGGGATGGTCTTTTGATAACCAATCATCATTGCGGTTTCGATCAGATTCAGAAACACAGCACTGTAGAACATGATTACCTTACGAATGGCTTCTGGGCCATGAACCGTAAAGAAGAACTTAAGAATCCAGCATTACAAGTGAGGTTCCTTGTAAAGATGGAAGATATTACAAGTAAAATGGTTAAGAGTAATCCGGATAAACCTGATCTGGCAGCTAGCGCGGATACTTCCCGGCAAAATATAGAACGGATCAAAAAGGAATACCTCTCAGGAACCAATTATTCAGCTGACATTAAACCTCTCTTAAATGGTAACCAGTACTTTATATATATCTATGAGGTATTTAAAGATGTGCGGCTTGTTGGCGCTCCCCCTGTTTCGATAGGGAAATTTGGTGGCGATACAGACAACTGGATGTGGCCAAGACATACCGGAGACTTTTCTCTGTTTAGAATTTATGCCGGCAAGGATAATAAACCGGCTACCTATTCACCTGACAATGTCCCCTATCATCCAAAGAAATTTCTGAAGATTAACATTAAAGGTCTTAAGGAGGGTGATTTCACAATGGTTTTGGGTTATCCCGGCACAACGCAAAGATACCTTCCGTCTCAGGCAGTGAACATGATTATGAGTCAAAGTGATCCGGCCAAAGTTTCAATAAGGACAATCAAATTAAACATCTGGGCTGAACGAATGAAAACAGATCCTAAGATAAGGATTCAATATGCCAGCAAATATGTTTCTGCTGCAAATGGATGGAAAAAATGGCAGGGTGAAGTCAAGGGCCTTCACCGTTTGGACGCAATTAATCTAAAGGAAAAAGCCGAGCGCGAATTTCAGGAATGGGTAATGGCAGATCCAAAGCGGGCTGATAACTATGATTCGGTAATGGAAAATTTCGAACGGCTTTATTCTGAATTTCAACCCTATCAGGCAGCTAATGATTATTTTACGGAATGTATCCAACGGGGGTCAGATATTTTTTCCCTTGCCGCTAAACTTGAGCCCCTTGAAACGATAACCGATCAGGCGAAACTAACAGTTGAACTAAAAAAAACAGGTGAATACCTTCAGGGTTATTTCAAAGATTATGACCCTTTGACTGACGAGATGGTTTGGTCAGCGTTATTGAAAAAATATGTCGATCATGTTAGCCCTAAATTCATCCCTGAAAAAGTCATTAAATTGATTCCTGAAATTGGATCTGCCCGTTTCACTCTGAAAACCTATCGTAAATCAATATTATCTGACAGTCTTAAAATCAATAAGCTAATTGCTCATTTTGATGCTAAATCACTTAAGGAAATTCAAAAAGACAGGGTTTATGTATTATATAAAATGATCAAACAGCATTATCAGAATCTTGTTGAACCAAAGTATAAATCATATACAAGCGCAATTGCGGCACAACAGACAAAATATACTGCTGCACTTAATGAAATGAATCATGATAAACCATTTATGGCTGATGCCAACCTCACAATGCGCGTGGCATATGGGCGGATTGAAGGATATAAACCTGCCGATGGTGTTAACTACAAATGTTTTACTACCCTAAATGGAATTCTGGAAAAGGATAATCCTGAGATTTCGGATTATAATGTACCACAAAAACTAAAGGATTTATATAAGGTCAAAGATTTTGGTCCGTATGTAAATGATTCGGGTGATGTAGCTGTTGCTTTTTGTGCATCAAATCATACTACTGGTGGTAATTCAGGAAGTCCTGTTTTAAATGGATCCGGAGAACTCATAGGTGTGAATTTTGACCGGTGCTGGGAAGGAACAATGAGTGATCTGATATATGACCCGGGGCAATGCCGTAATATCGCACTCGACATTCGGTATGCACTCTTTATAATCGATAAGTTTGCGGGTGCAGAATATTTACTAAAAGAGATGAAGATTGTGAAATAGGACTGGCAGCTGCTGGTGACTAGCACGTGGCAAAATGCAGGTGGCGGATGGCAGCTGGGGACTGTCGACTGGCAGCTGGCGACTGGCGGTTGGCAGATATTGGAGAGTTTGAAAAACATACAATTGAAATTAACCAGCTGACAGATAGTATCTTGTGATTTAAATTCAAAGACTGGCCCTAAGGCACCACAAACGGGTAGAAAACCGGAAATTTATAAGGCTGCTTGTGGCTAAAAAATAATAATTATTAAAGTTTAGAACGATGAATGACCAACTTTCATTTTACAAGGCAAAACTGGAATACGAGATTGATTCCTGGGATTTATTTGATTTTATAAACCAGGGACTTAACATCAAGGTAATCGACGCCCGGTCGGCTGAGGCATACCAGTCGGAGCATATACCGGATTCTATCAATTTACCTCACCGGACAATGTCTGCTGAAACCACTCAATTCATGGATAAAGAGACTTTATACGTGACTTATTGTGATGGGATTGGGTGCAATGCCTCAACCAAAGGGGCGTTTAATCTAACCAAACTTGGATTTAAAGTCAAAGAACTTACAGGCGGACTTGAATGGTGGAAACGTGACGGCTACCAGACTGAAGGATTGAAATCTCAGAATGGAACCGGGATAGTATGTGGATGCTGATTAATTGATCACTGGCAGATATTATATCATACTGATTATAAATAACTTAATATTTGTCGCAGGTTTATTTAATTAATTCAACCGGAAAATCATTACCAAAGCCATAACTGGCCGGATATTGTAAGGTGCCATTATATTTTTTCATCAGTTCGGGAACACCGACCAAAAGATAGTTTTTCAAACCATTTACAGTCACCTGGTTGTTTGTGGCTGCAGAACCTTTAAGGGCTTCAAGTAGTACAAATGTAAACGCACCATGACCAAGTTGTGAAAACTCATTGGCAAATTGCTGAGCTCCGCTGGCTGCCATCCAGTGTGTTCCTGTACTTCTGGAAACCATAGCAATGCTCTTTTGCTGATCCCCATTATCACTCAGCATTTCGTTAAACGCACCTGCACTCTGACAGGCATCCAGAATAAACAATTGCTTTTGAGCCGCAATATCAACAGCGTATTTCTGAAGTAATCTCGCAGGCAACCCTTTTTGCTCCAACTCGGCCTGCACATTCTTCAAATCGCTTACATCATTAGGTACAAGATAGAATTCCTTATCCTTCCCTATTACACCGTGACCGGCATAGTAAAAGATAAATACATCCTGGGGTTTGGCGTTTTGCCTTACTTCATTTAGTGCATTTTCAAATCCCGCTTTATTTGCCTCATTATCTGTAACAAAATATGTTTTGATATTTGCAATAATGCTTTTTGCGTCCTTTTCCAGTTCTGTTTTAAACGCTGTGGCATCTGCCAGGGCATAATTCAAAACCATTTTCTTATTTTGATACTGGTTAATCCCGATTACTATTAAATGCAATGTACCATTCCTGTCTACAGGCGAAATCACAGCAACATTGCCATTTACAGGCTTATTATTAGCTGGTTCCGAATTATTACCGCTCTTATATGTGATTACAATCTCATCCGGCTGACTTTCTGTTCTTTGAGTATTTAAAGCTACTGCCCGGAAGCTATTTAGTCCATTCAGTAAATTGACAGTGTACTTTTTTGTGGCCGAATTATTTTTTATGTCATCAGCAACAATCAAATTACGGGTTGTAAGTGTAACAATCTTACCATTGTGAAAAAGGCGAATCTCATCAACTGCATCATCCGGAGCCAGTGCATTAATCGTAATTTCAGCGACGCCAGTAGTGTTTACATAAGTAGGCAGATCCTCCTCAACCTCCAGATTACGTGTCTTTTCGGCATATTGAATTTTCACAATCGGTTTACTTCTTATCGTGTTATCATCAATGACAGGGAATATTTCCCCATTGGTCAGGCGTGCATACAGATTTGGAGTATAGTACTTTTCAAATAATATTTCAAGTGGATATACTTCTCTGTTTTTCAGGTAATAAAGCTTTTTCATCCCATCCTGTGTTCCGTCAAATCTCCCTTCGGGCGATACAAAGGCAAAATCATTCGTCTCCCTGAAGATATAAAGTGTTCCTAACAATCTACCTGTGGCAGTTTCAAATGCCTTGGTTGTATTGTCTTCAGAGATTGTAAAGAAATATTTATTATTCGCACTGAAATAAATGCTTAAAATCTTTCTGTCATGTTTGGATACTTTATAAATCTCCTCGCCTTTATTATTATAAACATGCAAATTAAGCTGTTGATAGTCAGCGGATATAAAATAATCCAGCGTACTGCTTGCCACACGTGGCGAACGATCGGACATTGTTTCAATTGGCTTTTTATCGGCGATCAGGTTCTTGGTTTTTAAATCATACAAAAAATAGCTTGATCCTTTAGTTATCAGCACTTTACTCCTATCCTCAGATACCGCAATATATTGATCTTCTGTTGATGGGGTCCACATTTTTTGATCATTCAGATCCACCTCAAAAATCTTTGTTCTTGCAGCAATATCGACAACAAATGCCTTATTCTGATTTTGGATTTCAAATCCACAGATGAATTTCCTGTCTTCACTGACATAAAATTGCCGGCTCATTCGTTTAAATTTCATTACGGGTGTCTGTATCCCATCTTTTAGGCTCAACCGGGTGAGTTCATAATCGGCATAAGGATATTTCAGGAGAAAATAATATAGGTACTTCCCGTCCTTACTAAAGAAAAAACAACCGTCCCCATGGCTTGCCAGACTTCCTTTATCACTGGATATCAATTGCTTAGCTTTATAAATCAATTTGTTTGTTTTTATATTTCTTATTGTTAATGAGTCACCATACTGAAACACAGCGGCGGTATCACCGGTTATACTTGTACAATAACCAAATGGCTCAATCTTTATATTCCGGTGTGATTCAGGCACTAACCGGTCAAGATCGATTGATTTTGCGTTAGTATTATTTGTAATTACATCCAGGCTGTTTTTAGACTTATTTACTGAGGATGTTGAACCGA
>CAINLJ010000104.1 GCA_903850335.1 uncultured Bacteroidia bacterium
GATTGTATGAACCAATCCTCTCAATAAACCTACCATCTCGTGGTGACCTGCTGTTTGCTACCACAATGTGGTAATAGGCATGTTGTTTACGGCCATGCCTTGCCAAACGAATCTTTACTGACATAACGTTTTACGTTGAAAATTTTGTTTTAAAATTGCGGGGCAAAGATATACTATTAATTTGTATTAAAAAAGCTATCAGAACATTTGACCCGCAAGAAATCCTGATTAACAATAATCGGTGAAAATAGGGTCTGATTCAACCTTATGTTGTTCGGGAATATATTATCTTTGGCACAGGATTTGCTGAAAATTAGTACTTAAGAATAAGACAATATTTGATTAACAAAATTATTTAAAGATGAGAAAATTATTCTATTTAGCATGCAGTATTTTTGTTATGATCAGTTTAACAGGATGCGAAAAATCTACCGTGGTCAGTCAGGCAACTGCCGACGCTTTTATAAAATCGATTAAAGACCCCAACAACCCCGGTCAACCAATTTATACTGTGATACATTCAGTATTTTCCTATAATCCAATATCAAGTGTTAGTGTAGCCTCTCCCGGGGGTCAGACCATTCAATTAAGAGATTATGATAAATTAGGCAATTCCTTTTATAATATGCCTACCTTATCCTCTTACTCTCAAATAGTTCCTGCACTGGGAACCTATACATATACAGTGACATTTAAAGATAATGAAGTATTGACCTATACTAATTCAATTTCATCGAATATTCTGCCCCCTCCTACAATTTTAGGCCTCAACGCTGTGCCAGTAGCATCTGCTACTAAAGATTCCGTTTACATCAGCTGGGCGGCAATCAGCAATGCTCAGGCTTACCAGATAAAAATTCTTAATACAACCTCAGATACCACACAAGTTAAATATATTGCTCCATTTACAGATGCCAGTAATCCTAAAAAAGATATTCTGAGATATGGATTCCCTGTATCGGTATTGCCGCTCACTTCCAGCAAGCAGACATTTACCTTCGTCTTAGATGCGCTGTTGTTTGAAACAACCGATTACATAAATCTTCAGGCTTTGGGCGAATCGTATATGAATATAATTCTTTAACATCCGTAGTAATTTCAGACTGTGTTTAGTTTTGGTAATAAAGAAGAAGATCTGATAGTCTTCTTCTTTTGTTTTAGTGGGAATAGTTATCAACAGCCAGGAGATACCGCTCATTTTTTTATATTTTTAGCCAGATAAGTATTTACATAAACAGGATTCTTTACATCCCAAAATACAACTGGTTACATTTATGGAATTGTTTACCCATCTTCACGTACATAGTCAATATTCAATCCTTGACGGAGCGGCTGCGGTTACAGACCTTGTGAAAAAGGCTAAAAATGATGGGATGAAAGCCATTGCACTTACCGATCATGGAACGATGTTTGGGATTAAGGAATTTCACGAAACCTGTAAACAATTTGATATAAAACCCATTCTTGGAGTTGAAACCTATGTCGCCTCCAGGGGAATACACTTTAAAGATAAAAGTGAAAAAGAAGACCGTTCAGGAGACCATCTGATTTTACTCGCCAAAAATGAAAAGGGATACCGTAACCTTTTAAAATTAGTCACTGTTGCAAGTACAGAGGGTTTTTATTATAAACCACGTATCGACAAAAACCTTCTCGAAAAGCATAGCGAGGGATTGATAGTCTCCTCGGCGTGCATCGGAGGGGAGATACCTCAGGCTATCCTTAAGGGAGATATTTCCGCAGCAGAAGATGCAATAAAATGGTTTAAGAATATTTTTAAGGATGATTTCTACCTAGAAATTCAAAGACATAAAACCACTGATGCAGAACTTCCGACTGATGTATACGATAGTCAGATTATTGTCAATAAGGAATTAATCCGCCTGGGAGAAAAATTTAATATAAAGGTAATAGCTACCAACGATAGTCATTTTACAAATGGAGAAGATGCCGATGCACACGATCTGCTTATCTGTTTGAATACCGGAAAAGATCTTGATGATCCGACACGTATGCGATATACCAAACAAGAATGGCTGAAGACAACGGCTGAAATGAACGAATTGTTTGGGGATATGCCTTTCTCCCTCGCAAATACACAGGAAATCACAGATAAAGTTGAGTTTTTCGAACTCGATTCAAACCCCATTATGCCGGAATTTCCCATTCCACCGGATTTTGGAACTATCGATAATTACAGAATTAAATACCCTGAGGAGATCCTTACCGAAGAATTCAAAGATATTCCAACCCGTCAGGGAGGATATGAAAATGCCCTCCGTGTAAAATTTGAATCCGATTATCTCTCTTATCTTGTGTACAAAGGTGCTGCAACACGCTATGGAGAAACACTTACGAAAGAGATAGAAGATCGAATTGAATTTGAGCTGGATACGATAAAGACAATGGGATTTCCCGGATATTTTCTCATAGTTCAGGATTTTATAGCAGCAGCCCGTGAAATGGGAGTAATTGTTGGTCCGGGACGGGGGTCCGCAGCCGGATCCGTAGTCGCCTATACAACAGGAATTACAAATGTTGATCCGATTAAACATGATCTGCTTTTTGAGCGATTCCTAAATCCCGACAGGGTATCGATGCCCGATATTGATATAGATTTCGATGATGATGGCCGTCAGCTCGTTCTAAACTGGGTAAAGGAGAAATACAGCCGCGAAAATGTGGCACATATCTGCACTTTTGGAACAATGGCAGCTAAAATGGCGATCAGGGATGTTTCACGCGTATTAAAGTTGCCTCTTTCCGAAGCGGACAGACTCGCAAAAATGGTCCCTGAAGTTCCCAAAATCACCCTCAAAAAAGCATATATCGAGAATCCTGCACTTGAATTAGAGAAAAAGTCCAATAATCCTTTAATCATAAAAACACTGAAATATGCTGAAACTCTGGAAGGTTGTATCAGACAGTTTGGTGTTCATGCCTGTGGTATTCTGATCGGAAGAGAAAGTCTGGATAACCATATCCCTTTGATGCCAACCAAAGACGAAGACCTGCTAACAACCCAATATGACGGTCATTATGTTGAATCGATTGGATTGTTAAAGATGGATTTCCTTGGATTAAAAACTCTTTCAATCATTAAGGAATGCCTGGAAAATATCCGGTTGTCGAAAAAAATAATTCTCGATATTGACAGGATTCCCTTTGATGATCCCAAAACATTCGAACTTTTCAGCAGTGGTAACACAACAGCAATTTTTCAGTTTGAATCGATAGGAATGAAAAAGTGGCTCCGATTACTCCAGCCAAGCCGATTTGAAGACCTTGTCGCCATGAATGCCCTTTATCGTCCGGGTCCAATGGATTATATCCCAAACTATGTAAACAGGAAAATGGGTAGGGAAGAAATTGTGTACGACCATCCGATTATGGAGCAATTCCTGGCCGATACCTATGGGATTACAGTGTATCAGGAACAGGTGATGCTCCTTTCCAGGGCCTTGGGATTATTTTCCAGAGGTGAGTCCGACTCACTTCGAAAGGCGATGGGGAAAAAGATTTTGCCTTTGATGGAAAAACTAAAGGCTAAATTTACAGTCGGTTGTAAGAATAATCCTGAATTTATGGAAGGTTGCAAAACCGTCGATAAAGCCGCAGATACAGTGATTGATAAAATATGGAAAGACTGGGAGGCATTTGCTCAGTATGCGTTTAATAAGTCCCACTCGGTGTGTTATGCCTATATTGCATACCAGACTGGCTATCTGAAGGCTAATTATCCGTCAGAATTTATGGCTGCTGTATTGAGTAGCAACCTTACCAATGCCGACAAAATCTCGACGTTCATGGATGAGAGCAAACACATGGGATTAGCCGTAATGGGACCTGATGTTAATGAGTCGCGTTCCAATTTTTTTATTAATAAAAACGGAGGCCTTCGTTTCGGGCTGTCCGCCATAAAGGGTGTAGGAGCTGGTGCTGTTTCAGATATCATCCGCGAAAGAGATGCAAACGGAGATTTTAGTTCTATTTTCAATTTTGTTGAAAGGGTTAATTTACAGACAATCAATAAAAAAAATCTTGAGGCATTGGCGATGGCAGGAGCCTTTGACAGTTTTGAAACGATATACAGATCTCAATACTTTGGGGAAACTACAGACGGAAGTACATTTATTGAAGCCCTGATTAAATACGGAAACAGGATTCAAAGTGACAGGCAATCCTCCATGGCATCTCTTTTCGGTGGATTTCAAACCATCGAAGTAAAGCTCCCTGCGATCCCAATTGTACCCGAATGGCCTAAGATCATGTCGCTTGAAAAGGAAAAAAACCTTATTGGTATTTATCTTTCCTCCCATCCGCTTGATGACTATAACCTTGAAATTAGAAGTTTTTGCACTAAAGATATAGATCTTTCAGTGCTTAACAACGAAATAGAATCACTTAAGAACCGGGAGCTAACCTTTGCCGGCATTGTTACTGAAACACAGGAGGGGGTAACAAGGAATGGGAAGCCTTTTTCGGCGCTCACCCTTACGGATTATTCGGATTCGTATAAGATGATGTTTTTTGGAAACGACTTTGTCAATTTTGCAAATTATTGCAAAAAAGGACTTTTTCTTCTTGTGCGCGGTAAAGTAGCTCCAAAATGGCAAGGTGGCGAACAGCACGAATTTAAGGCAACCAAGATCGAACTACTACAGGAACTGGCCGAAAAAGCTGAGAGTTTACGCATAACTGCTGATGTAGAATCTCTTACACAGGAATTGATTGAGGAGCTTGATCTTAAATTCGCCAAATCTCCCGGAAAGACTTTATTGAAATTTTCGGTTCTCGATCCTGCAACAAACATTAAACTTCACTTGTTTTCCAGAACCAGACGCGTTGGAATATCAGAGGATCTTAAAGCCTATCTGCAAAAAAATCCGGATATCGCTTTTACTATAAATTAATTCGTAAATTTGCTGATCCAAAATTTCTGACTTATTTAATAATTTTAAAATATTTTATCATGGCAATAGAGGTAACAGATGCAAATTTTGATGAGGTAGTTCTTCAGTCCACAAAGCCTGTTTTAGTAGACTTTTGGGCCGAATGGTGTGGACCATGCCGTATGATTGGTCCGTTAGTGGCCGAACTGTCAGACGATTACAGTGGAAAAGCAGTGATTGCCAAAATGGATGTGGATACCAATCCGGGTACCGCTGCTAAGTTCGGAATACGCAATATTCCTACAATACTGTTTTTTAAAAATGGTGAAGTTGCCGACAAACAAGTTGGTGCGGTTCCAAAGACAATCCTCGCTTCAAAAATTGATGCTTTGTTGTAGGACTTACTTACGATTAGCATTCTTAAATACCCTCATGGTCTTTCCGATTGTGAGGGTATTTATTTTGGTATCTGCGGGTCTATTTGAATTTTAGATTACAATGAACAGGAAAATGATCAGATAAATTAACCTTGTCACGTTTATAATCTGACACAATAAATCCCGGATCAGAAAGTATGTAATCTATTCTGAATGAAGGCAATGGTCCGTTATAAGTGTTAGACATTCCCCAACCAGATTCAACAAATGAATCCTTAAGATTTCCACGTACCTTTCTGTAAGCATAGGAAACCGGAGTGTCATTAAAATCACCACATACAATTACGGGATACGGAGAACGACTGATGTGTTCAGTCAGGATCCTGGATTGCTCGGCCCTAAGAACAAATCCCTTCTTAAGCTTAAAAGTAACTTTCTGTGCCTCTTTAATCTGATGTTCACTTATACCTGAAGCCAGTGAATCGACTGCAAAATGATCGTCCGGATCCAGAGAATATGACTGGAGATGACAATTATAAACACGGATGATCCGGTTTGCGTTTAGTTTAATATCCGAATAAAATACAAGAACCGGGGATCCGGGAAAATTAACCTCCCCTTTGTTAATTATTGGGTATTTTGAAAAAGTTACAAGATCAGAATAGTTATCCGAAGCGACAACCTGAAAATAATGTATTCCCGGAAGAGCATCTGCTATTCCCTTCGGACTTAACTTACCGTCTTTAAATGCAACGCCCTCCTGTAAACAAATGATGTCAGCTCCAGTTGATTTAAAATAATCGATAATCTTTGGTTTGCTCAATCTGTGAGCCCGCTGATCAACTCTGAAACTGTGAACATTATAGGTTAAAAGGGTAAGATCAGATTTCCTGGATTTTAATGACGGGATCAGCTGATAGGTTCTTGTAAAGTCCACATAACCTATACAAAGAAAAATCAGCGAGAGGAATACTTTTGCTGAGCGTAACAGCATCCAAAGCAAGACGAAAAGAATATTTAGGAAAACAAGGTAAGGGTACGCAAGACCAATAAACGCAAGGGGCCAGAATGAATCAGGCGGAACAAATGGTGCGAGATAGGACAGAAAAAGTAACAATACTGCCCCGACATTGAGCCGGTAACCAAATTTTGATAAAAGCTGCTTCACTCAACTATTTTTTTCTACCCATTTTAAAAAGGATCTCACGCTCTTCAAAAGTCAGGCTATCATAGCCTGACTTTCCTATCTTGTCAAGAACCTTATTAATCTCGTTTTGCTGACTTACTTTATTCCTGTTGTATTCGTAATCCGGATTTGCGGAATTGTATTTTACCTTCAATTTCCGGCGTATCCTGAACCATGAGAAAAAAGTATCCATAATCCGGTCAAACCGACCGGTAATATTTCTGCCTGAAATCAATTGAGACATATATATCCAGCCCCAGGCAGCACCTCCTAAATGAGCAAAATTGCCTCCGGCATTATCCCCTGAGAGGCTGATAACATAGAGAAGAACAGAAACAAAGGCAATCCATTTTATTTTTACCGGGCCAATAAATGCAAGATGTATCAAATGATTGGGCACATAAACTGCAATAGCAATAACAATAGCTATTACAGAAGCAGATGCACCAAGCAACTGACTGTTAATAATGCGTTCATGGAATACCGGTATCCAGTTATAGGCCAGCATAAAAGCTAGCCCACCTGTGATTCCGCCAATTAAATACAGACTTAATAATTTCTGCTGATTATGATATTCCAGGAAAATCTTGCCAAACCAATACAACCAAAGCACATTAAATAAGATGTGCATGAGTTCAAAATGGAGGAACATATAGGTTATGAGGGTCCAGGGTCGGGTGACAAAAAGTTCAAAAGAGGCTGGTAAGGCCAGCCAGTTTAATAACAATGAACCATCCGATCCACTGAGTTTATATCCTACAAATACCAGTCTTACAAGCACCCATATAGCTATATTAATATAAATGAGCTTAGTAAGATAAGTGCCATTCTTGAAGGATAATTTTATTTCGTCCCCAATTCCCATATAATCAATAAAATTTTTGCGAATGTTTGCTCCAGTATTTTAACAATATAAAACCAAATAACATCCCACCCAGATGGGCAAAATGAGCAACATTACTATTCGATTCAGTAATCCCTAAATATAATTCAATAGCCCCGTAACCTATCACAAAATACTTTGCCTTTATTGGCACAGGAGGAAACAAAAGCATTAATTCGGTATTCGGAAAGAGGTACCCAAAACCAAGCAGGACACCAAAAATTGCACCTGATGCCCCAACAGTTGGCATATCAATCTTTAGCTCAAGTATGGCCTTCACTACATCAATACCCTGCTGAATGAGCAATGGATTATTTGGTGAATCACCCCAGTTGTTAACAAGGTCCAATACTCCGGATGAAGGACGGCTCAAATGCGCCTTAACAAACGAAGAGAGCAACTCAGGCGAGGGTGTATTGATAAAGGCAGCCGCACTCCGCTGAAGCGATGAAATCTCAATGTAAGTTACAAAGGAATGTAACGCTGCCGCACCAAGGCCTGTTACAAAGAAATAAACCAGAAACCTTCGGGGGCCCCAAACCATTTCAAGAACCTTACCAAACATATACAAGGCGAACATATTAAACAGCAGATGAAAAAAATCACCATGCATAAATAGGTGTGTGATAAATTGATAGGGTCTAAAGTGGGGAGAACCCGGATAGTGAAGTCCCAGAATTTCGGTCAGATCAATCCCCATATTTATCAAGGGATACTTTGCAACCCAAACCAAAATGTTTATAAGGATAAGATTTTTTACAACGGG
This sequence comes from uncultured Bacteroidia bacterium, assembly GCA_903850335.1. Lineage (GTDB taxonomy): Bacteria > Bacteroidota > Bacteroidia > Bacteroidales > Prolixibacteraceae > JAAFHB01. Next base: position 8,105 of record CAINLJ010000104.1, read on the forward strand.
TGGCATCGAAAAAGGTGATGTCTGATATTGATTCATATTATTTGTATCATGTTAATTTTGCAAAAATAACCAATCAGTTGGATTGTTAACAACACTTTACGTTATATTGCAGTTAAACTGTTATCTGACTAATTCAATAATTTTTCAAAATCATGAAATGAAACTATAGATACAATGGCCTTCCCGGATGGTGAGTAATTAGGGTTACTGCATGCAAACAAAAGATTAAAAAGTTCCAGTATCTCCTGGCTCTTCAAGGATACTCCATAGTTTATCGATGACGACTGGGAAAGAAGCAAGGCAATGTGTTCCTTAATCTCTTCCTTTACATCAACCGGCCTGTTCTTAAAATCTTCTATTAATTTTTCAACCAGACCTGAAGGATTCTCACTGCTTAAAAGTGCAGGTATGCCATCAACAAAATATGTTCCATCATTTTCATGTCGTATTTCAAACCCAAGAGCTCTCATATCCTCATACAACACAGTCAGTATTTCTTCGTCAACAGCATTTAATTCGAGCCGGGGAGGGAAAAGCTGTCTTTGGCTGGCAGCAAGATGACTTGAAATAATTCGCTTGAAATTTTCGTACAAAATCCGTTCATGGGCCCGACGCTGATCAATAACCATTAATCCCGACTTTACAGGGGTGAGAATATATTTATTCTTAAACTGAAGGAAATTATGGTTTTCAATTTTTACTCCATCATTTTCAAATTCCTGCTGAACTGCCTCCTGCTCAGACATTTGAAAACACAGATTTGATTTAATTACGGAAGATTCCCGGTTTTCTTCATCTTCATTTTCAAATCCCCGATATAATGTCTGCCAATTTTCAAGGTTAATGTCCTCCCGATAGGAACCGGAACCTGAAAAAGTGCGTTCTCCACTGTAATTACTTTCAAAAGGATTAAAATCAGGGTTTATCCTGATTTCAGGTTCAGGAATATTTGATCCACGGATTGGGCTAAGCGGAATTTCCAAAGAACCCGCCTGATCAAAATCTATGGAAGGCAGGAGATTGAATTTACCAATAGCCTCACGCACAGATGCCTGAATCATATGCCATGAAGAGCGCTCATCCTCAAACTTGATCTCTGTTTTGGTAGGATGAATGTTTATATCAATGGTTGCCGGGTCGACTTCGAAATATAGAAAATATGATGGAAATGTATCAGGTGGTAAGATTCGGTCGTACGCCTGCTGAACGGCCTTGTTAAAAAATGGATGTTTCATAAACCGACCGTTCACGAAAAAAAACTGTTCTCCGAGAGTTTTTTTTGCACTGCGCGGCTGCCCAATGAAACCTGAGATATTTATCAAAGTTGTATCGGTGTCAACAGGGATGAGGTTTTGACCAATGTTCTTACCAAAGAGTGATATAATCCTTTTTCTTACGTTTTCGGAGGGCAGATTGTAGATTACCGAATTATTATGATAGAGTGAAAGTGCTAATCCAGGGTTAGCCAAAGCTACACGCTGAACCTCAGTAATAATATACTTCAGTTCTGAACTGTTCGATTTGAGGAATTTTCGTCTCGCCGGAACATTAAAAAAAATGTTTTTGACAGAGAAATTAGTCCCTTCAGCACAATGATCGGCCTCCTGCTTTTGTATTGACGAACCCAGAATATGGATAAATGTGCCTAATTCCTCACCATGTTGACGTGTACGAAGCTCAACATCAGCCACTCCGGCAATGGAGGCAAGAGCCTCACCCCTGAATCCCATTGTCCGGATCGCAAACAGGTCATTTGCCTCCCGGATCTTTGAGGTGGCATGTCTTTCGAACGACATCCTTGCATCTGTCGGTGACATACCCTTCCCGTTATCGATCACCTGGATTAGAGTGCGCCCGGAATCCTTAATGTTAATCGTAACTGACGTCGAACCTGCATCAATCGAATTCTCGACAAGTTCCTTTACTACTGAGGCCGGACGTTGAATGACCTCTCCCGCGGCTATCTGATTGGCAACTGAATCGGGTAAAAGTTGTATGATATCGGGCACTGTGAATTATTGAGTTATTTAAAGATCCAAAATTTAGTATCCAATCAAAATAAAACGATTGGTGTACAAATATAACTCTTAATTCATTTCAAATAGTCGCTTACTGCCTTGCTTATTCCCTTTTTCACCAGTTCCCAGGTCTGATTTTTGAAACTCACCGGGGCATCGCTCTCATCGGCATCGGCGAAATAGGTAATTGCGTGAGGGATACTTATAGCAAGCATTTGACTGGGATACTTTTGCTTGTGCCAGTCGATTATCTGTTGTAAAGAGTAATTCTGGAGAAGTTCATATAAATCCCAGAAGTCCTTTTTCTGTGCCCGTCCAAGTATCGCTTGAATTTTCATGGCTGAGATATCAGCTAAACTATAAAACCTTATTCTTCTTTCTTCCTCAATTGCTGCAATTAAAGGGTGAGGAAAGTAAACAAAATCCACCTTAATCTGGTCTATGAAACAAAAAATACCAAAGTGGGTATGTTGCTGTTTGTAAACAAATCTATTCTGAAAAGTGCTTTCAAGCACCTGAATGACCTGATAAGGTTCGAATTTTTCGTGATAAAATAAGGCCAGATCAACCGAGTTACGATGGCCATACCTCAAAGCTAAGGCAGTTCCACCAACCAATGAAAAATGATCAAGAGACGGTAATCCCATTATTTCCTTTAATAAGGAAAAGGTTCCGGGTTCAACTGTCTGAGTGTATAACATCTGAATTCTTTTATTGGCTTATTGATTACAGCACTAGCAAAATGGATAGTGTGAAGCGGAAAATATTTTGCATTTAGTAATGCCTCCGTCACTTTTTCATCGCCATAATACCTTCTGCACTGGCGGATATCTTCTACATCACCTCTCGAGAAAACACGTTCAATAACCCAGTTGGCCTTCGCATCATAGTCAATAAGCTCAAAGTTCACATCCCAGAAGATGCGCTTCTCAAATATAGGTTTTGGTTTTTGATCCATTGAGCCAAAAAAATAATAGTTTACAATTGGTTTAATTTTCAGATCGATACAGAACAAAGATACAAAAGAAACACGTTAATTCTTTAAAATGATTCCGGATAAACATTGGAATCATAAAATGCTTTTAAATTCAGGATAAGAATAAAAAATTTATGTTTCTAATTCAGGGCACTAATTGATTAATTTAGTGTAACTTTAGCTAATAAAGAGAAATCTTACGAAATTATGCTCGTCAAAACTTACGGAAGTGCCGTTCATGGAATAGATGCGACAACAATTACAATCGAAACCGATGTATCACGTGGGATTCGGTTTAATCTTGTCGGTCTGCCTGACAACGCGGTGAAGGAGAGTCAGCAACGTATTGATTCTGCATTACGCTTCAACGGTTACAAACTACCCGGAAAAAAAGTTTTGATCAATATGGCACCAGCAGATA
>CAINLJ010000105.1 GCA_903850335.1 uncultured Bacteroidia bacterium
AGAGCGGGAAACGAGACTCGGACTCGCGACCCCGACCTTGGCAAGGTCGTGCTCTACCAACTGAGCTATTCCCGCATATTTTCTAACTTCAAACCTTCCAAACAATTCCCCTTATCCACTATTCATTAACAAATGTTCTTCCGGTAAAGCGGATGCAAATATAAAGGTTTTTTTTAACTAAGAAAATAGAAACGGTTATCCCGAACTTATTATTTGAAAATTTTGTAATTCACAAAGATTTTTGAAGGTGAAATAATGCCAACAGTTTTACGAAAAGGGAAATTCAGGTTTCACTTTTATCGCGATTAATATAATGAGCCTCCTCATATACCTATTGAAACAGCCGACGGAGAATGCAAATTCTGGCTTAATCCAGTTAAATTGGCCAGTAATAGGAATTTGACGCCATAAACAAATCGAAATATTGAGAAGTTGGTTTTTGATAACAATGTATTTTTGTACGCTAAATTTCAGGAATATCATGCATGAAGATAAAATAATCACGACATTATATTTTTCCCATGTCTTAGTTTAACAAGAAAGGCCGCAGATTATGCGACCTTCCATTTTTAATTCCTTAATTCTTTCATTATTTTCATTTCTTTCATTTCTTTCATTTCTCCTTTTCAGCCACAACAGCAACAGCCGCCGAAAGCTCGGCTGCCGGATAACCGAAAACATACTTCCCACTCCCCAGTGTCATCTGAAGATCATTGCTCTTTTGACTATAACTTCCCTTTAAAGCCTGACCGTTTTGCTGAACCTGATCCGCCTTTGCATAAGGTAAGATTACAGTAGCTGTGGTATTTGCAGGAATTTCCACCTCATAGAAAAACTGACCGTTCTCAAACTTCCAGGATGATGAGATTTTTCCATAAAGTGTGACAATATCCGCACCTGCATTTTTAAGTCCGCCACCAGGATGCGGAGCGAGGTAAAAATGCTTGTACCCCGGGTGATTCTCATTGATCGCAATACCGGCAACATGCTGATAAAGCCACTCACCAATAGCACCATAGGCATAATGATTGAAACTGTTCATCCCTTTATCCTGGAAAGTACCATCGGGCTTCTGACCATCCCACCGTTCCCAGATCGTTGTGGCTCCCTGCAAAACAGGATATAACCACGATGGGTAGTTTTTATTATTTAACAACATAAAGGCCAGGTCATCACGCCCTATCTGCGAAAGAGTCTTGCACAACAGCGGAGCACCAACAAACCCGGTTGTCAGATGCCTGAATTTCTCAACATCCTTTGCACAATAGACTGCAGCCTTTGCCGCTGTTTCAGGTGTTAACAGATTAAAATAGAGTGCAAGTGCATAGGCAGTCTGTGTGTGGGATACAAGTCGTCCGTTGGGGGTGACAAATTCGCGGTTAAAAGATTCCTTTATGCCTGCTGCAAGAGTCTTATATTTTTGAACATCATCATTTTGTCCGATTATGGCTGCTATCCTGCTTAGCAAAGTCGTCGAATAGAAATAATATGCAGTAGCAATCAGATCTTTTTCGGTTGTAGCCCCGGGGTAGTCCGAATGTGTTGTCGCGAATGCCAGCCAATCTCCGAAATGTGAATCGCCAATCCACAGATGGTCAGCCTGTGCCCGACTTGTCATGTATCCGACCCATGCCTTCATACTCGGATATTGTGTCTCCAGGATTCGTTTATCACCATAGGCCAGATAAACATTCCATGGAACAATAACGGAAGCATCGGCCCATGCTGTTGCACCACCACCTCCATTTAAAACATCGGGTATAACGTGAGGTACCTTCCCGTCAGGAAGCTGGTCAGCAGTAAAATCGCCCATCCACTTGGTGTAAAATGCGGCGACATTGAAATTAAATGCGGCTGTGGTACTGAAGACCTGAGCATCGCCTGTCCAGCCCAGTCGTTCGTCACGTTGAGGACAATCTGTAGGAACATCGACAAAATTTCCCTTCTGTCCCCACTGGATATTATGTTGTAACTTATTAATCAGCGTGTCAGAGCAGGTGAAGTTTCCTGTCGGCTTGATGTCTGAATGGATCACGACACCTGTTATCTGATCCAGGGCAGGAGGTGTTGTCACCCCTTCAACCTTCAGAAACCTGAAACCATGGAATGTGAAATGCGGTTCTAATGTTTCCGTGCCTTCACCTTTTAATATGAAGACATCTGTAGCTTTGGCATCACGAAGATTTTCTGTATAAATATTCCCATTCTTATCAAGAACCTCAGCGAACTTAAGAGTTATCTGATCGCCCTTTTTCCCCTGGGCTTTTAATCGGATCCATCCTACCATGTTCTGGCCCATGTCATAGACAATCTCGCCCTTTGGGGTGACAAATTGTCTGACAGGTTTTAACTCCTGGATTGCCTTCACAGGAACTCCATGAGGTGCAATCAATATATCAGTTGAATGATTGAAGGGGAGGGGATCGTTCCATTTTCCCATATCATAACCTGTTCTATCCCATCCCGTAAGTTCGAGACGGGCGTCGTATGTTTCACCATTATAAATATCAGATCCCCGGATGGGGCCTTCTGTCGTTGCTTTCCAGCTTGTATCTGAACCAATCATTTCGATGGTTCCGTCTGTGAAAGTGATTTGCATCTGAAGTAGAAGTGCCAGTTGGTTACCATAATAGGCCCCTCTTTTCGACCATCCAAGGTTTCCTCTGTACCAACCGTCGCCCAGAACAACACCAATGGCATTATTATCTTTTAGCAAGGAGGTTACATCATAGGTCTGATACTGTAACCGTTTATTGAAACTTGTCCAGCCCGGAGTAAAAAGATCGGTAGATACTTTTGCTCCGTTAAGATGGAGTTCATAAAATCCGAGTGATGTTGCATAAACGCGTGCGGACTTTACTTTTTTTGTCAGGGAGAATTCTTTTCTGAAATATTGCGACGGTAATGATTCTTTAATCTCTTTTGGTTTACCGAATGTGATCCAGCTCGCTTTCCAATCTGATGGTTTAAGGATACCCATTTCCCAGAAAACAACCGGACTCCAGGTTGTTGCCTTGTCTTTATTGTCCCACACACGAACCTGCCAGTAAACCCTTGAACCTGAAGTTAAAGCAGGCCCTTCGTAAACAACACTTACGGACTGTGAACTGACCACTTTACCTGTTGACCAGATCAGCTTTCCCGAGTTAAGTTTTTCGGCTGATTCGGCTGCCCGAACTTCGTATGCAGTTTGTGCAACTCCATTATCGGTTGAAGTCATCTGCCAGCTTAATCTTGGCTTAGCAACATCTATCCCGACCGGATCGGTTTTGTATTCACAAATTAACTGTCCAACCTCGTTTTTCGCGAAAGCTGCAGAAACAATACCATTAAATAGAATAAGAATGGCGGTCATCTTCAAATAACTTTTGATTTTTTTCACTTGAAAAGTAATTTTAGTTAAAATATTCCGGGTAAACTATGATTTTTAAAAATACATATACAATATTAAAGGACTATAATGATATTTCTCTTTTATTAGAATATATTTTCACAATTAATGGTTCTTCGACTCAGGCAAAAATGAATTTGTAACTTCATCCGAATCCATATACTTTATCCTCAGAGTATCAAGCTTTTGGTGAAGTGTTTTCCTGATATCCGCATATACCGGATCGTTGTAGATATTTTTCATCTCGTGAGGATCTTTCTCAAGGTCGTATAATTCCCATTCATCAATGTCATAGTAGAAATGGATAAGTTTATATCGGTCGGTTCTTACCCCATAGTGACGTTTTACGGCATGAACCCCCGGATACTCAAAATAGTGGTAATAAATTGCATTCCTCCATTTTACGGACTTTCCGCTTACTACCTCCCGGAACGATTCCCCTTGCATTTCTTTTGGTTCAGTTATACCGGCATAGTTCAGGAATGTCGGGGCATAATCCAGATTCAAAACCATTTCTTTTACAACAGTACCAGGTTTTATTTCTTTTGGATATCTGATTAACAAGGGGGTTCGATACGATTCTTCATACATAAAACGTTTGTCAAACCAGCCATGCTCACCAAGGTAGAAACCCTGATCGGAGGTGTAAACGACAATTGTATTTCCAGTCAATCCGTTTTTATCAAGATAATCAAGGACTTCACCAACACCATCATCGACCGACTGGATACATTTAAGGTAATCGCGCAGGTATCGCTGGTATTTCCATTTAGCAAGATCTTTTCCTTCAGGTTTGTTTTTAATGAATTCCTCATTTCGTTTGTCATAGGCGGAGCGCCAGGCTTTCCGCTGGTTTTCGTCCATCCGGAGGATATCAGGCATAAAGTTGGTTGGTTTACCGGAGTAGGGATCATTTTCAAATTTCATGTCGTGCCCCCACATCATATCTTTGACGATTCCCATCTCCTGTGTATGGGCTGCGGTGCCTCGTCCGTTAAAGTCATCAAAAAAATTATCAGGAAAGGGGAAATCACGGTCTTCGAAAAGATTTAAATATTTCTCTTCCGGTAGCCAGTTACGATGAGGTGCTTTTTGATGATAGAGTAAACAGAATGGTTTCGTTTTGTCCCGCTTATTTTTAAGCCAGTCGAGTGCAAATTTGGTCGTTAGGGTGGTTACATAGCCTGGAATTTGCTTTTTGACACCATTTTCGATAAAATCCGGATTATAATAGTCACCCTGTCCCGGCAGGACATTCGAATAATCGAAGCCCTGAGGAAGACCATCCAGATGTATCTTTCCGATCAGAGCAGTCTGATAACCATTTTGTTGAAGGATTTTAGGAAAACTTTGCTGATCCCAGTTGAAGCCTCCTACATTGTCGATTTTGCCGTTTAGGTGGCTGTATTTACCCGTTAACATTACTGCCCGGCTGGGGGCACAAATGGAATTGGTGACAAATGCCCTTGTAAAAATGGCTCCTTCTTTAGCTATCCTGTCAATATTTGGAGTTGAATTTAAACCATACCCATAAGCACTTATTGCTTGATAGCCATGATCATCACTCATAATAAACAAGATATTCGGACGATCAGGTTCAGTCATTTTGCCTGAGCTCTCTGGAATAGTCCCAGCCAGGGAGAATCCAAGTATTGCTCCAATTTTAAATTTATTCATCGATGTATATTATTAATTTTTCCAAATATTATTTTGATGCCGGATAACTTTAGTTTTTGTTCAAAAAGGGCAGACGTAAACTAAGGGTTAAACTTAATTAAATAAAAGTGAAAATTCATCGAAAAGAAGTCCGCAGATTTTTTTTAACGGATTATAACTCTAAATTTGTCATATTGGTTATCAGTAAAAAAATAGTTGTACTACTCAATTTAAAATTTAGGTTAGAATGAAAAAAGGATCAGTTAAGTCATTAGTAGCAATTGTATTAGTGGCGTGTTTTGTTGGTGGATTAACCCAGGTTGTCTTTGCAAAAGGTAAGAAGGACATATCACTTCAGATGTATTCTCTTCGCGATGATCTTAAAAAGGATGTGAAGGGGACAATTGAAAAGATGGGCAAAATGGGATACACTTCACTTGAAGCTGCAGGTTTTGATAATGGTAAATTTTACGGCATGGAACCTGAAGCCTTTAAAGCGCTGATTGAAGCAAACGGAATGAAATTGATTAGTTCGCATGCCGGACCAAATTATACGGGTGATCAGGCCTCCTGGGATGCCGCAATGGCGTGGTGGGATTCGGCAATTGATGCTCACAAAAAAGCAGGGTGTTCATTTATCATCAAACCATCAATGGGAGATTATCCTTATAAAAATCTTGAGTCATTAAAGAAAACCTGTGAATATTTCAACGCAATTGGTGAAAAATGTAATGCCAAAGGAATTCGTTTTGGCTATCATAATCACAATCATGAGTTTACCAAGATTACAGATAGTGATGAACTTGTTTATGACTACATGGTGAAGAATACGGATCCTAAAAAAGTTACCTTTGAGATGGATGTCTATTGGGTCACAAAGGGTGGACAAAAGCCGGTAGAATACTTTAAGAAGTACCCAAAGAGATTTGAGTTACTCCATATTAAGGATGAAAAAGAGATTGGAGCAAGCGGAGAGATAGATTTCAAAGAGATTTATGACAATAAATCAATTGCTGGCACCAAATTTGCAATCGTGGAAGTAGAAAGATATGATTTTGAACCGTTGGTAAGTGTTCAGAAAAGTTTCGATTATCTGAATAAAGCGTCTTATGTGAAATGACCTTTGTATATTAAATTTTAGTAGAAACTGTCCCTTTTCTGGATGGTTTCTGCTAAAATACAGGATGTTAAATCAAAAAATTAAGATATGCCCGAAAAAATAAATCTTACAGGACGTTGGCGTTTTACCGAGGATTTTGGATTTGGCAAAGACAGCGGATATGCTGAGATTAGCCAGAGAGGAAAGCATCTGACAGGTGTTCTGCGTTTTTCGGAGCAGATTGATGGTGAGGAGACATTTATTGTCAAGCAGGAAGTCTCCGGAAAGATTAACGGTACAAGGATTGATCTCAAATCACATTCCTGTGAGATTCTGTTCAGCGATGAAGATATTATTTACGAATTGGATACCTGGACCGGTGAGCTCCTTCCTAATGGAAAGATAACTGGTAACAGCAGGGATTCAGAAGGAACCGGTGGGTCCTTCACGATGGAACGTGAGAGTTATCAAATATCCGAATTGCCTGATGATCACCAGTTTGGTGTAAACTAATTGAAAAATCCGGGTGCATAAATCTGCGCATTCAGGATGTTAGCTCACTCAACTCCAGCCAGCGCATCTCTTTCTCGTCCAAAAGTTCCCGGACCTCTCCATGTCGCTTTGATTTCTCAACCAGTTCTTCGGAAGTACAATCACCTGAATTCATTGTTGATTCCAATAATTGTTTCTCCTCTTCAAGTAGCGAAATATCTTTTTCCAACTGATCAAGTTCACGTTTCTCATTGAAAGTAAGTTTTCTTACTCCCTCTTTAACTGCCTTAGGCTTTAGATCCTTTTCCCGTTTCTCCGGTATCCGCTGTTCTTTTTCCTGATCTTCCAGCCAATCCCTGTAGTCAGAATAATTCCCCGGGAAGTCTTTGATGTTTCCGTCACCCTCAAATACAAACAGATGATCAACGATCTTATCCATAAAAAACCTGTCGTGTGAAACTACAATGGCACAACCCTGGAAATTACGAAGGTAGTCCTCCAGAACATTCAAGGTCATGATATCCAGATCGTTGGTTGGTTCATCAAGAATCAGAAAATTAGGATTGCGCATAAGGACTGTGCACAAATAAAGTCTTCTCTTTTCACCCCCGCTTAGTTTGCCAACAAAGTTATATTGAGTGTCAGGTGGGAAAAGAAAATAATTCAAAAATTGAGAAGCTGTCATCTTATTGCCGTTGCCAAGATCGACAACCTCAGCAATTTCTTTAATTACATCAATAACACGGTCGCCCGGTTTAAAAGTAATCCCGTCTTGCCGGTAGTAACCAAAGCTGATTGTCTCTCCAACGTCAATGGTGCCGCTATCCGGAGGGATTAAACCTGTCAGCATATTAAGGACAGTTGATTTGCCACTGCCATTTTTTCCGATGATACCAATCTTTTCGAGTCTGGCAAAGTTGTAGGAGAACTTGGCCAAAATAACAAGTTTGTCAAATGCCTTCGACAGATTCTTAACATTTAAAATCTTGCTGCCCAGTCTTTTCCCCTGTACTGTCAGTTCGACTTCATCGTCCTGACGGAATTGTGAAGCTTTCTCCTTCAGTTTGAAGGCATTCTCGGTTCTGTATTTGGATTTGTGTGTCCGGGCTTTGGGCATTCTTCTTAACCACTCGAGTTCGGTCCGGAAAAGATTCCTGGCGCGGTCTATTTCAGCGTTTAGCGACTGGATACGTTCATCCCTTTTCTCGACATAATATGAGTAGTTCCCTTTATATCGGAAGATTGCATTATCATCGAGTTCGATAATTTCATTGCAGACACGATCCAGAAAATATCTGTCGTGTGTAACCATAAACAGTGTACATTTTGCTTTTTCGAGGTACTTCTCGAGCCATTCGATCATTTCGAGGTCGAGGTGGTTTGTTGGTTCATCAAGAATCAGAAAATCTGGTTCATTGATAAGGATATGTGCAAGTGCGACTCTTTTCTTCTGTCCTCCCGAAAGAAATTTAATTTGCTGATTTACATTTGTGATTTTTAACTGGGTAAGAATCTGCTTGATACGCAACTCAAAATCCCAGGCATTGAGTACGTTCATTCGTTCGATTGCACTGTCAAGAAGCTTTGGATCATGATTCTCAAGAGCCAGTTCGTAGTTTTTTACAGTCTGAATTAATTCTCCGGTAGCATTGAAAGCAGCCTCAAGGATTGTATCTTCAGGATTCAGGTCCGGATTTTGACGAAGATAACCGATTGTCCCCGGGTTCATAAGCAATACTTTACCTGAGTCCGGAGTTTCGAGGCCTGAGATTATATCCATGAGAGTCGATTTCCCAGCCCCATTTTTAGCGATCATCGCCACTTTTTGCCCTTCCGAAACCGAGAAACTAATTCCTTCAAATAAAATTAATTCGCCCCAATATTTTGAAAGATTATCAATTTGCAGATATGTGATCATAAAAAGTAAAAATTACGGTTGCGAAATTAGCATGAAATTCAACAATAAATTTAATTGTAATTTTGACGATGGTTAAAAATTGTATTTATGCGAAAAAAGGAGCGTTTTGAAAAGGTAATAGAATGGTTTAAGGCAAATATGCCAGTTGCTGAGACAGAACTTCAATATAAAAATCCTTTTGAGTTAATTGTTGCTGTGATATTGTCGGCACAGTGCACTGACAAAAGGGTCAATATGGTAGCTCCTGAATTATTGAAGCGGTTTCCGACGCCACAAAAGATGGCAGAGGTTGAGCCGGATGAAGTTTTTGAGTATATCCGGTCTATATCTTATCCCAACAACAAGGCAAAACATCTTGTAGGAATGGCACGTAAGCTTGTTGAAGATTATAACGGCATTATTCCTGAAGATGTCGACGAGCTTGTTAAACTTCCGGGTGTTGGCAGAAAGACGGCTAACGTTGTTGCATCCGTTGTATTTAATAAACCCGCACTGGCTGTTGATACACATGTCTTTCGGGTTGCTGCACGTATTGGGCTGTCAGTCAAGGCAAAGACCCCGCTCGAAACTGAACGGCAGCTGGTGGCTTACATTCCGGACGACCTTATCCCAATAGCACACCACTGGCTGATTTTACATGGAAGATATGTCTGTGTTGCAAGAAAGCCGAAGTGTGAGAATTGCGGAATTCAACCCTTTTGTACTTACTTCTCACGGGAACTAAAAAAAGAGATTGTTTAAAATAAGTAAAAATTACATTTTGAATTTGTTTTTTGTCCATTCTTTGTACTTTTGCACGACAGATCCAAATATAATTAAGTTACTTATAAACAAAAAAAACAGCAGTTATGGCTTACAAAATTTCAGATGAATGTATCGCTTGCGGAACTTGTATTGATGAGTGCCCGGTAGAAGCAATCAGTGAGGGTGATATCTTTTTAATCGATGCTAGTCTTTGCACCGATTGTGGATCATGCGCTGAAGTATGCCCTACCGATGCAATTTCTCCCGAATAATCACAGGAAGATATAGATTGAAAGCCCGCTAAGATTTAGCGGGCTTTCATTTTTAATTAATTTAGGTTTACGGGTGTTTCATGAAAGTCTTTTTAAACTTTTACGATCGATTTATTGTTATTAAGATAAACAAAATCAAATAGTTCATGTTTTTTTATAAAAAGTTTGAAATATTAATTAATCTTATAACTTTGTGTGAACGCCAAATATCAGTAATTAAATTAATTGTACAATGAAAACCGAACAATCTATATATTCAGAGGCTGCCGGATGGGTAAAGAAAAATGACAATAATCTTGGTAATACGGCTCAGCTGGTCTTCCTTTTTGGGAACAAGGATATGCTAAAGAAGCAGCAGTATATCGATTATGTAAGAAATGTTTATCCGGTTGCTCATTTGGTTGGTTGCTCTACTTCCGGGGAGATTTTCCAGGAAGAAGTCTTTAATGAGAATATTGTTTGTACAGCTGTTTGGTTTGAGAAGAGTACAATTGATATTGCTATTGAGCCTATTGATAATGTTGAGGATAGTTTTAGTGTTGGGGAGAAACTCGCTGAAGCTCTCGACAGGGAGAAGCTGGTTCATATTATGATTTTTGCAGAAGGGCTGAATATTAATGGCAGTGAACTGACGAAAGGGTTAAATATCAAGCTCAATGACAGAGTTCCTGTTACTGGTGGACTGGCAGGAGATCAGGCAGATTTTAATGAAACAGTTATAATTCACAATAAAGCAGGGGTAAAGAACCTTGTCATGGCTGTTGGATTTTATGGAGAACATCTTCAGGTTGGTTATGGATCTATGGGGGGATGGGATTCATTTGGTGTCGACAGGGAAGTGACAAGGTCTAAGGGGAACATTCTTTATGAACTTGACGGACATCCTGCATTGGAGCTTTACAAAAAATATTTGGGCGATCATGCAGCGAGCCTTCCTGCATCCGCACTCTTATTCCCGTTAAGTTTACGTTTGAAGGATTCCGATACGTCGCTCGTTCGAACCGTTCTTGCCGTAAATGAGGATGACGGGAGCATGATCTTTGCAGGCGATATACCTCAGGGTGAATATGTAAGATTAATGAAGGCGAATTCCGACAGGCTTATTGACGGCGCGAATGGTGCTGCTGAGATGTCCAAGGTAAGCCTAAGGAGTGCATCACCTGATCTGGCAATACTTATCAGTTGCGTGGGAAGGAAACTGGTTCTCAAGCAACGGGTTGAAGAGGAACTGGAGATTATCAGAGATTCTTTTGGCACTTCCGCCACTCTGGCCGGCTTTTATTCTTATGGTGAAATCTGCCCGATCAGACCCTTTGAACCCCATTGTGAACTGCACAATCAAACCATGACAATAACACTTTTCAAAGAGGTCTAAGTCTTTCCATATATGGGAAACAATTTGAACAAACTCTTACAACGTCAGATTAAGAAGCACTTCGGTTCTGTAGATCAGATTCCTGATGAGCTCAAGGGTATTCTTTCGGATATCAGTAACACCTATGAAAGTTTCGAAGATGATACCCAACTATTACAAAATTCAATCGAAATCAGCTCTCTCGAACTCAGAGAGGCCTATCAAAAACATAAGCTTGATGCAGAGAGTCAGAAGGAAACAATAAATAAAATCAAAGAGGCAATCTTTGTACTTAATCCAACTGAACAAAGTGCTATCGGTAATGGAAAAACGCATACAAACGATAGCAGAGACCTATTCGATTCACTAATTCAATTGATCGAAGAGCGGCAAAGGGCAGAGGAGGAGATCCTGAAACTCTCTAAAGCTGTTGAGCAGAATCCTGCATCAATTGTCATAACAGATACAAATGGTGATATTGAATATGTAAACACGAAGTTTTGTAGTCTCACAGGCTATACAAAGGATGAGATTATAGGCGAAAATCCCAGGATTCTAAAATCTGAATCTACCCCCTATCAGCTATTTATTGAACTCTGGGATACAATACTTTCCGGTAATGAATGGCATGGAGAATTACAAAACAAGAAAAAAAACGGAGATCTTTACTGGGAATCTGCTCTCATTTCACCGATCATAAACGAGAATCACCAGATCACTCATTTCCTTGCTATTAAAGAGGATATCACTGAAAGGAAACTGGCAGAAGAGGAACGAATACGTCAAACAGGATTGATTACCTCATTGCTTGATTCTATTCCTGATATTATATTTTTTAAAGATACGGAAGGTATTTACCTGGGTTGTAACCCTCCTTTCGCCGAATTTGTCGGTAAAACAAAAAATGAAATAATTGGGAGTTCTGATTATGATTTGTTCGATAAGGAGACTGCAGATCAATTCAGATTCTTTGATAAGGAAATGCTCAAAGGAAAGGGGGCTCATCATAACGAAGAATGGATCACTTATCCGGATGGCCACAGAATTCTGATTGATACTTTAAAAACGCCTTACTGGGCAAGCGACGGAAACCTGATAGGAATTCTGGGTATAAGCCGTGATATCACCACACGAAAGGCCGCCGAAGAAGCCTTACAGCTTAGTAGTCAGAAGTGGGAGGCTATTATTTCGGCTTCGCCGGATGGCATTGGCATGACTTCAATAGATGGAAGAATTCAGCTAATGTCGGAAAAACTAGCCCTAATACATGGATATTCAATTGATCAGAGGGATGAATATCTGGACAAGACAGTTTTTGATTTCATTGATCCTTCGAATCATAAACTGATGATGGAGAATATTCATAAGCTTTTGACCGGAGAAAAGAATCAAAAGATTACTGAATATCTGGCAGTTAAAAAAGATAAATCCAGATTTTATATCGATATAAATTCTACAATTCTTTACGATGCGAAAGGAAATGCCGAGAGTATCCTCTTTATTGAACGGGATATCACAGAACGAAAGTTAGCTGAAGAGACTCTTCGGACTAAGACATCGTTACTTGAGGCACAGACAAATGCCACAATTGATGGAATATTGATAATTGGTGTGGATCAGAGGAGAGTTCTTATCAATCAGCGCGCTATTGATCTTTTTGGTGTTCCTCCGGAGGTCCTCGAAGATGACGATGATACATTACTCCTTAAGCATGTTGTTGGTCTCACTAAATATCCTGATAAATTTCTTGAAAAGGTGATGTATCTGTATGATCATATAAGTGAAATTAGCCAGGATGAAATTGAATTTAAAAACGGGATGGTTCTTGACCGGTATTCGGCTCCTGTTCTGGGTACCGATGGCAAGAATTACGGAAGGATCTGGACGTTTCGTGATATCACTGAAAGCAAACAAGCCGAAGAGTTACTCCAAAATGAGCGTGCCCTCTTCCGTACTATCATTGATTTGATTCCGGATGCTGTTTATGTAAAAGATACAGATGGCAAGAAGATTCTGGCTAACCCCAAGGAGGTTCAGTTTGCCGGCAAAAGCAACGAAAAGGAAATTATAGGAAAAACTGACGCAAATTTATACCCTGACCTAACGGCAAAGCAAGGCCTGGAAGAAGATATGTATGTCATAAAATCGGGAAAATCAATCCTTGACTCGGAAGGAACACTAGTTGATAATCAGGGGAAACTTCACTCGCTTTTGATCTCCAAGGTTCCTCTAAGGGATGTACATGGAAAGATTACAGGATTGGTCGGTGTAACTCACGATATTAGTGCCAGAAAAAAATCAGAAGATGATTTAAAGCAGATATCTACACGGCTTGCGTTAGCGGCGCGTGCTGGTGGTGTTGGGGTATGGGACATGGATCTTGTAAATGATTTTCTTCTGTGGGACGATCAGATGTTTGTACTTTATGGCGTCGAAAGAAGAAATGCAGGAGAGGCCAGAGAGGTCATGTTAGCAGGTATTCATCCGGATGATGCCATAAATGTTGACAATCTAATCCGGCTTGCAATAAAAGGAGATAAGGAGTTTGATACTGAGTTTCGGGTTGTCTGGCCGGGTGGCTCTATTCATAATATACGGGCACTTGCTGCTGTTCAGCGTGATAACGAAGGCAATCCTCTGCATATAATTGGGACAAACTGGGATATAACTGAACAGAAAAATACAGAAGCAACTCTTCTGATTGCCAAACAAGAGTCTGATAGTGCCAATAAAGCCAAATCGGAGTTTCTTGCAAATATGAGCCATGAAATACGGACACCACTAAACGGCGTAATTGGCTTTACAGACTTATTACTCCGGACTCCGCTGAGCAAAATTCAACAGCAATATGCTAAAAATGCAAATACTTCCGGTCATTCTTTGTTGGGAATCATAAACGACATTCTTGATTTCTCCAAGATCGAAGCCGGAAAGATGGAGCTCGACTGGATTAAAGCAGATATAATTGAATTAATTGAACTTACATCGGATATCATAAAATATCACGCTTCGCAGAAAAATATTGAACTACTTCTTAATATTCAGCAGGATATTCCCCGCTTTGCATTAATGGATCCGACAAGATTAAAACAAATTCTTGTTAACCTGCTGGCAAATGCTGTGAAATTTACCGAATCAGGTGAGGTTGAATTGAAAGTTACATTTGATAAAAGGGACGGTTTCACAGGGGAATTCAAGTTTTCTGTTCGAGATACAGGAATTGGTATTAGCACGGAACAGCAGAAGCTACTCTTTAAAGCATTTTCGCAGGCGGATGGTTCTACAACCCGCAAATTTGGAGGCACAGGCCTCGGTCTTACAATTTCGAATATGCTTGCCGAAAAAATGGGAAGCAAAATTGAAGTCATAAGTGAACCTGGGAAAGGCTCAAACTTCTACTTTACACTTGTTACATCGTATGAAGAAGGTGAAAGACTTGACCTTGCTGACCTGGTTTCAGTAAACCGTCTACTTGTAATCGATGATAATTTCAACAACAGGATGATCCTTGAACATACCTGTAAAAATTGGGGAATCAGTTTTGTTGGGATTGATAATGGAAATGCTGCAATTAAACTTATCGAAGAATCCGGGCCTTTTGATGTTATAATTGTTGACTATCAAATGCCTGAGATCAATGGTCTTGATACAATTAAACGAATCAGGCAGGAGCTAAATCTTACGCCAAAGAAGCAACCTGTTATCCTGCTTCATAGTTCTTCGGATGATATTGAAATTTACGATGAATGTAAGAGGCAGGGTGTGATTTTCAACCTGACCAAACCGGTCAAGTCGACCGAATTATTACATTACCTTAAGAGTGTTCATAATCAGAAAGGTGTTTCAGGTTTAGAAAATGAAGATTCTCCACTTACACAGACATTTGGGGATGGTGAAAAAACAACACCAAAAATTCTTGTTGCTGAGGATGTGGCTATTAACATGATTCTTGTGACAACTCTGATTAAACAGATGATTCCAAATGTTGTTGTTTTTGAGGCTAAAAACGGCGTTGAGGCTTATGAAATGACGGTTTTAAATAAACCAAATCTCATTATTATGGATATTCAGATGCCATTAATGTCTGGAATCGAGGCAACTATGGCCATCAGAAATGCTGAATCCGGGAGCGGCACAAGGATTCCAATAGTAGCCCTTACAGCAGGTGCTGTGAAGGGGGAGAAGGAGCGGTGCATAGAAGCAGGGATGGATGATTTCCTTACTAAACCTCTGGAGAATAAGCGTTTACATGACATTCTAGTGAAACATCTGAACCACCTGTACCAACAACATGATCAGGTAAAGAAAAGAAATTCGGAGAAAAAAGGAAATCTTCATTTTGACAAAAGCCTTTTGATGGAAAGCATAGGTAATAATCAGGTTATCTTCGATGAATTACTTGAAGCAATTTATCATCAGTTCTCTCATGACCTGGAAGACCTTGAAAAGGCAATTCAGGATCGGAACCTCTTTGATATAAAGAAAACTGCCCATTCAATTAAGGGTGCTTCCTTAAATATGTGGTTCAGCCAAATGGCTGAGTTGGCGATCGAACTTGAATTAAATCTTGACAAGGGTGATGTACAGGAGCTTGATGAGATTTATAATCAACTAAGGACTGAATGGGAATATGTCCAGAAACTTCTTCAGAATATATAAGAATCTTAAAAATAGCCGGATTCCCTGGAATGGTCTTAATTCTGATTTTTGGGTTTACTTGCCTCGTTGACAAGATAAACTATGGACTTGTGTGATATTCCGGAATGAAGGCTTAACCCGATTTCACAGGTTCTGCTTGTCGAATATCCGTATCTGATGCCTGAAGGTAATTGCATTCTGACCTCACCTAGTCCGTGTTTGTTTAGTTCAGGAAACGAGAACCCTCTGTCTCCGGCAAACCCGCAGCAATTTGTCTGCGGAACAATTACCTTGGCCGCACACTTTTGAGCCAGTTCGACAATCGGGTTTTCCAGTCCCATTTTTTTCATACTGCAAACCGGAAATACTGTAACCGTCTCTTTTATAGGTGATAGATCAAGGTAAGGAAGAAGATAATCCAGGATAAGACCTACCGGTTCATAAAGCTTTAGTGTTTTTTGAATATTTTCCTTCATCGTATAAAGACAAGGACTCATATCGCATAACACCGGGTATTGTCCATTTTTACTGGCTTTAATCAATGCCTCTTCAAGAGCTTTTGATTTTTTAATTCCAGTTTCTTTATATCCCTTGCTCATAAAGGCCATGCCGCAACAATGGGAATTGAGATTTTCCGGATAAATAATAGTGTAACCTGCTTTCTTTATTAATTCTACAATCGCTTCTGAAAGTTGTTTTTCCTCTTTATATTCTCTCGAAACTCCCATTGAACGGTTTATACACGAGGGAAAATAGACAACCTTGCGGTTACTACCGGCATTTGATTGGACGCCAATTTGGATGGGCTTAGCTCCTAAAGGCATATATGGGTTCCACATTGGCAACCGGTTTCCCGTTATTAGTCTCATAAAACCTGATATTTTTTTCATCAGTTTAGTACCCAATATAGTATGAAAGAAATCAATTACATTCAACCCAATTCGGACGATGGCAGTAACAGTACTCATTTTTGCTCCAATCCACTCTGCGATTTTTTTTCCTGCCGGACTATTATCTTCAGCTCGAATTGATTTAATAAGTAATCCTGTATCGATTTTAACAGGGCATACAGTTGCGCATAATCCATCGGTAGCACAAGTCTGATTACCCTCGTAACTAAAGCTTTTGGTTAATGAAGCCAGAACTTGCGGTTCACGCCCGCTCCTTCTAAGATTTGCAATTTCACGATATACAGTAATCCTTTGCCTTGGGGTAAGGGTTAGGTCAGCAGAGACACAGGATGGTTCACAAAATCCACATTCAATACATTTATCTATAATTTGGCTGGCGGCCGGAATGGGTTTGAGATTTTTTAAATGAACCTGAGGGTCATTATTTATGATTACTCCGGGATTGAGCAGGTTATGCGGATCAAATAATTCCTTTATGTTCTTCATGATCAAATAGGCCTCCTTCCCCCATTCCATTTCGACGAAAGGTGCCATATTGCGGCCAGTACCGTGCTCAGCCTTTAGTGAACCATCATATTTACCTACGACTAATTCGGTCAATTCCGACATGAACCTGCCATATCGGTCGATTTCACCTGAAGATTCAAAATCCTGAGTAAAAACGAAATGAAGGTTTCCCTCAAGAGCATGACCAAAAATTACCGCTTCGTGGTATCCCCGTTTTTGGAGTAATTGTTGCAGGTCAAGAGTAGCCTCCGCTAACCGTTCGACAGGGAAAGCTACATCTTCGATAATTACAGTCGTTCCTTCTTTTCGGATTGCACCAATTGAGGGAAACATACCCTTTCGTATATTCCATAACTGTTCATACTCCGACCTTTCAGTCGTAAATTGAATGGGCAATTCAGGAATAATGGATTTAATTGTATCCAGTACGGTTTCAATTTGAATTCCAAGTTCCTTGTTCGTATGAGAGCGTGTTTCAACAAGAATAGCGCAGCCTGATGGATTTATTTTCTTCAGAAATTCAGGCATGCCAGTTTGATTTTCTACCGAGCGGAGGCCGGCCCGGTCAATCAGCTCAACAGCGGAAACCGGGGCATTTTTAAGCAAAGACACAGCATTGCACCCGACTTCGATATTTGGAAAGATCATTAAAGAGCTGGCTTTGAACCGATGCTCCGGAACTGTTTTATAGGTTATTTCTGAAATAAATCCCAGCGTTCCTTCCGATCCGATAATCAGATGATTAATAATATCGAAAGGATCCGAGAAATCCACAAGCGCATTTAAACTATAGCCGGTTGTGTTTTTCATCTTGTATTTTCGGGTGATCCTATCCGCCAAAGCGTTATTTGCCTTAACCTCAGCAGCCAGTCTGACAATGTTTTGAATGAATTCAGGATGGGTGCCCATAAACTCCTCTTTGCTGAGGGGATCATTCGTATTGAGGATGGTCCCATCAGCAAATATAATTCGCATACTATCAACGGTTTGGTATGAATTTTCGGCGGTTCCGCAACACATTCCACTTGCGTTGTTTGAAGCGATTCCTCCAATCATTGCTGCATTTACTGAGGCCGGATCAGGTCCTATCTTTCTGCCGTAAGGCGCAAGTAAGGCATTTACACGACCGCCGGTGAGACCGGGCTGAAGTCGTATCATCGCACCTCCATCTAATATTTCGTGCTTTTTCCAATGATTTCCAGCTACAACAAGCACCGAATCTGAGATAGCCTGACCGGATAAGCTGGTACCCGCGGCACGAAATGTTACCGGGATTTTTAGACTGGCACTCTCGCGAAGGATAAACGAAACTTCAGTCTCATCTTTAGCCTTGATGACAATCTTGGGAATCAGACGGTAAAAGCTTGCATCTGTTCCGAATGCCAGTGTATGAAGAGGATCATGAAAAATCCGGTTTGAATCAATAACTGTTGTAAGCCGCTTAAAAAGGATTTGGTAATTGCCTGCTAGCATAAATATCCATTTATAACTATCTGTAAAATTAGGAAATTTATGCATGGAGTAAAATTAAAAACGGGTGCCCCAATATTTTGGGACACCCGCCTGAGACTAAGACTATATATAAAATGTAGAGGGTTACAAATTAATTTGTAGCAAATACGTTTGATTTTTCATCTTCAAATTGATAAAGTGCTGTAGATAAATATCTTTCACCTGTATCGCAGACAATGCAAACAATCTTTTTCCCTTTGTTTTCAGGCCTTTTGGCAACTTGAAGAGCAGCATAGGCAATTGCTCCGGAGGAAATTCCGATCACAAGACCTTCGGTACGGGTTAGTTCGCGACTTGTTTCAATGGCCTGGGCATTTGTAACCTGTATGATTTCATCGATTACCGAAACGTTAAGAATATCTGGTACAAATCCGGCACCGATACCCTGAATCTTGTGGGGTCCGGGATTACCACCTGAAAGCACCGGCGAATCCGTTGGTTCAACAGCTATAATCTGAACACCAGGTTTTCTGGCTTTCAGCACTTCACCGACACCAGTGATTGTTCCACCTGTACCAACACCCGAAACGAAAATATCGACCTCACCATCTGTGTCATTCCAGATTTCCTCAGCTGTAGTACGGCGATGAATGTCCGGATTTGCAAGATTTTTAAACTGCTGCGGCATAAAGGAATTAGGTGTGGCTTCAGCAAGTTCAGCAGCTCTTCTGATTGCCCCTTTCATCCCTTCACTTCCCGGAGTAAGAACAAGCTCAGCACCAAGTGCTTTAAGCAAGTTTCTTCTTTCAAGACTAAATGTTTCAGGTAACAAGATAATCAGACGATAACCTTTTGCAGCAGCAACAAATGCAAGAGCTATTCCTGTGTTACCACTTGTTGGCTCTATAATAACAGAGTCTTTATTTAGCAAGCCTTGTTTTTCGGCTGCTTCTATCATAGCAAAACCAATACGGTCTTTAACACTTCCGGCAGGATTGAAAAACTCGAGTTTGCCAATAATCGTGGCTTCGAGATTGTGTTTTTTATTGAAATTTGAAAATTCAAGCAGGGGAGTATTCCCAATTAAATCGGTAAGATTGGATGCGATTTTTGTCATGGCTTTCTTTTATTTTTTTTATGATACAAAAGTGGTTGATATAATCACCTCCTGCAATCCCATAAAATGCGTATATTCCATACCATCTTTATGGTATGTTTGACAACTCCCGGATTCAAAGTTTGAGAAAAATTGGGAATTTAATTTTGTATCGAGTAATATTGCACCAAAGAGACTTAAAGGATGAACGCTAATTCAAACATTTTAATTCGAAATATTCGGACTGGTGATAACCCGGTCCTGGCACAAATAATCAGGTCTACACTCCGGGAATTTGGTGCTGACCATCCAGGTACGGTGTATTTTGATGTGGCTACTGATTCTCTTTCTGACCTATTTCTTAAAGAAAAATCGATCTATTTTGTTGCACATCAAAACGGCAATATTGTTGGAGGAGGAGGTATTTATCCTACAGAGGGTTTACCTTTGGATACCTGTGAACTTGTGAAGATGTATTTGTTGCCCGAAGCCAGGGGATTGGGTCTTGGCAAATTGATAATCGAAAAATGTATTTTAAGTGCGAGGGCATTTGGATTTAGTAACATTTATATTGAGTCGATGCCGGAATTGAAAAAGGCACTTAAAATTTATGAGAGTCTTGGATTTGAATACTTGCCGGCTCCAATTGGAAACAGCGGGCATTTTGGTTGTGACCTCTGGATGATAAAAAAATTGTAAAAACATTATTATGCCTGAATTAAGTAGGAAACTAGCACATTTTACCGATTCGGTTATCCGGCGTATGACAAGGATTGCCAACCAGCACGGAGCAGTTAATCTTTCGCAGGGGTTTCCTGATTTTGATCCGCCGGAAGAGTTAAAGAATGCTTTGGTAAAAACAGCTTCCGGGAACATTCATCAATATGCCATAACCTGGGGAGCCGCGAATTTCAGAGCTGCACTGGCGAAAAAACAATCGCGTTTTATGGGTTTTAACATTAATCCCGAGACAGAGGTGGCGGTAACCTGTGGCAGTACCGAGGCTATGATCGCTTCTATGTTAACAGTTTGTAATCCTGGCGATAAGGTTATTGTATTTTCACCTTTTTACGAAAACTATACAGCTGATACGATTCTTTCAGGTGCTATTCCTGTATATGTCCATTTGAACCCACCCTATTATAACTTTGATCCGACTGAACTTGAAGCAGCATTTCAGCAAGGACCAAAGGCATTAATTCTTTGTAATCCATCGAATCCCAGCGGCAAAGTTTTTTCATTTGATGAGCTTCGGATCATTGCTGAATATTGCATAAAATATGATGTGTTTGTAATTACAGATGAGGTATATGAACATATTGTTTATGAGCCTTATAAACACATTTATATTGCCTCCCTGCCTGGGATGTTTGAAAGGACTATTTCCTGCAGTTCATTATCGAAGACCTATTCAATTACCGGGTGGAGATTAGGTTATGTCATTGCGCCTGCCCATATTATTGATGGTGTTCGTAAAGTACACGACTTTTTAACGGTAGGTGCTGCTTCACCCTTGCAGGAGGCTGCAGTTACTGCGCTGGATTTTGAAGATGTTTACTACCTTAATTTAAAGAAGTCGTATACTGAAAAGAAAGACTTTTTTCTAAGTGGCCTTGATAAACTAGGGTTGAAATATACGAATCCCCAGGGAGCGTATTATGTGATGGTCGACATATCAGAATTTGGTGTATCGAATGATGTTGAGTTTTGCGAATGGCTTGCAAGGGAAGTTGGGGTTGCAGCGGTCCCCGGATCCAGCTTTTTCAGAGATGAGGTGCATCATCTGATCCGTTTCCATTTTGCCAAGAATATGGAGACGCTTGTGGCTGCACTGAAGGCGTTGGAAAATCTTCGTCCAAAGGCTAAAGAAAAGGGCTGGACGAGATAATATCAAATATAATATTCGATGTTATCAATCCAGCCGGCTTTTATTGCCAGCATAATAAGCTCAGAAGCATTCGAGACCTCTACTTTTCGGAAAATGTTCTTCCGGTGCGTATTAACAGTATGATAACTGATATTTCTTTTGTTTGCGATCTCTTTGGTTGTAAGACCATCAGCGATTAATTTAACAATTTCAATCTCAGAAGGAGTAAGAGTCTTTGGATCGTCAGATATGCTCTTATTATCACTTAGGTCGAGAAAAAGATCAAGAATTTCGTCTGAATAGAATTTCTTCGATTTCAGGGTTGATTCAATGGCTGAAAATATCTCGTCTTTATCGGCAGTTTTGTAAATAATATTCTTAATCCCTAATCTGCTAAGGTCGGCAAATTCCTGCCTGCTAATTGTATTTGTGAGAATAAGAATTGAAAGTTGCGGATGCCTTATCTTAAGGTTCTTCAGGTCATCAAGGCCATCATAATCAATGTTGGCGAAGTCGGTAATCAGAAGTTGACAGGTATTGGGTTGTAACAATTTAAGGAGTTCGTGTCGTGTTGTTGCAATGCCTTCAAGCAAAAATTCCGTTTCAGCTGCAATCAGTGATTTTAGTGCCTCAACAACTAAAAACTGAGAATCTGCAATAATAACCTTGTAAATCTTCTCCATACTAATTATAATTATACTCAGATTGTCGTTAGAATATTGACAATTCATAATATTCTAACGACAATCTAAAGATAGGGATTTTAAATTTGCGAGGAAAATAAAATTATCCAATTTTAACTGAAGTCATAGCCAATGAGCCCATTACTGCTTTGTCGTTAAAAAAAGTTACCGAATCGCTGGTTTCTTTCAGAGCCAGAGTATAGAGTAAAGGGAGGTAATGTTCTGGTGTAGGTATGGCCAATTGTACTTCACGACCAAGTGACGAATAATTAATCAGATCTTTATGGTTATCGTTTTCAATAAGTTGTTTTACTTTATTATTAGCCTGGATTGCCCAGTCGAAACCAAATTCAGGCTCATTTATTTTATCCCACGCTACCATTCTTAGGTTATGCACAATATTTCCACTGCCTATTATCAATACACCTTTATTTCTTAAAGAAGAAAGTTCACTGCCCAGGTCATAATGAGCTCTGGGAGACATATTATAATCAAGGCTCATCTCAATAACAGGGATATCTGCCTTAGGATAAATATTTCGGATCACGCTCCATGCCCCGTGGTCGAGTCCCCACTTCTGATCCAGGCCTACTGAAGTTGACGTAATTGATTTTTTTGTCTCGTTGGCTAATTCAGGACTTCCTGGTGCAGGATATTGTACCTCGAACAATTGACGCGGGAAACCACCAAAGTCGTGAATAGTTGGTGGCTTCGACATAGCAGTTACAAAAGTTCCGTTTGTTTCCCAATGTGCAGATACACAAAGAATAGCCTTCGGCCGTGGCATAGTCTCTCCGAGTTTTCTCCAACTATGAACAAACTCATTTTCTTCAATTGCGTACATTGGGCTTCCATGTCCAACAAAGAGTACGGGCATACGGTCCGTCTTTTCTGCCGGATTTATTAAATTATTCAGTGCCGTGGCATCCATTCTGTTTACAGCTATTGGGAACAGTATCGCCGACCGCATAAAAGATCGTCTGTTCATGTTAAATTAAAGTTGGAACATAAAAAAAATTAAGGAGAAAGGAAATCATCAACAATGGCTCAAAGAGACAATGTTGATGATTTTTCTTTTAATACGGATTGATTATGCTTTTTTTACAAGCTCGACATCGCAATTAATTTTTACCTCATCACCCACAAGGACACCACCGGTCTCAAGCGCAGCATTCCAGGTTAAACCCCAGTCTTTGCGGTTGATCTTTCCTGTAATTGAAAAGCCGGCCTTTACATTTCCCCATGGATCACTGTTGACACCACCTAACTCCACTGAGAGCTTAATTGGATTAGATATACCTTTGATAGTGAGGTCACCATTCAATTCGTATAAGTCGTCGCCAAGGTCTTTTAATCCGGAACCTGTGAAAGTAATCTTTGGGAAATTCTCAGCGTCGAAAAAATCGCCACTCCTTAAATGCCCGTCTCTGTCAGCTATTTCAGTGTCAATTGAGGCAGTGTTCAATGAAAAGGAGATTACTGATTTGGAAAAGTCGTTTCCTACAGTTGAAACTTCTCCTTCAAACTCCCTGAAACTTCCTAATACATTAGAAATCATCAGGTGTTTTACCTTAAATCCGATCTTGCTGTGAGTTGGGTCAATTGCCCATGTTGTTTCTTGTGTGCTCATAAATTTGTTTCTTAATTGTTGAATTATTATTTTTTTATTTTTAATAGGTGAACTGTTTTGACAATACAAAGATGCACCGGATTTAAGGGACGGTGGTTACAGTTTTCAGAAAGGTTGTGGTACTTTTAGGAAATTATGGCTTTCGTCATTTCACGGAAACGGCTTGGTGTTACATCCATCTTCGCATGGAATACCCGTGTAAAATATGATTTTTCGTTGTAACCAAGTTCGTAGCCTATCTCAGATACAGTCTTGTCAGAATATAGTAACATCCGTTTTGCCTCGATGAGCTTCCTTGTTTCAATAATTTCAGACACACTCTTCCTGAAATTATTCTGGCATACAATATTGAGGTTACGTTCCGACATATTTAATTTATTCGCATAAAACGAAACTCCCTCATTACGGTGATAATTTGCCTCAAGTATCTTAAGGAAGTTATTGAAAGTTATTACCTGTGAATTCTTAACATTATTCTCGGCAGGCGAATTTCTTTTCCTTTCTGCATCTATCATGGCGACAAGTCCACTTAACAGATGACAAATGGTTGCATAATCAATAAGTTCCTGATTATATTCCCCCATCAGGACCTGGCAAAGTGAGATAAACCGGTTTATACAATTCCCACCGGTAAGGGGGATATTAGAGGAAGTCGAAAAATTAGAATAAAAACTCAGTTTTGAGTCGGGGATAAAGGCAGTTTTATAATTGATTACCCAACCATGTAAGTTGGGAGCAGGCACAAGTTTGTGCATTTTTCCCATTGATACATAGCAGGCGACAGGAGCCTCAAGATTTTCCTTTTTAAAATCGATAAAATGCTCCAAACTTCCTCCTGTAACGATGATGAGCTCTTCAAAATCATGAAAATGAGCGTCATAGGTTCTTAGGCGGATATCTGCAACCAGCTCACTTGTTAATTCAAATATGTGGAATGGTTTATCCATCGGCTTACTAAAGTTCTGTGATCAAGGTCGTTATTCAAATTTTTGAAAAAGCCTGTTCCAAATCCCGGATAAGGTCATCTTTATCCTCAACACCCACGGATACTCTGATCAGGGAATCCTTTATCCCTGCTTGTTCTCTTTCTTGCCGGGTTATTGAAGAATGCGTCATTAATGCGGGATGTTCAATGAGTGATTCGACCCCTCCAAGACTTTCGGCAAGGGTAAATAAGTCAAGGCTTTCAAGGAACTGAACGGCCTCTTTTTCGCCCCCCTTTATTTCGAATGAGACCATACCGCCAAATCCACTGGCTTGACTGCAATTTAGTGCATATTGCGGATGAGAAGGCAATCCGGGATAATAAACACGATCAACTTTTGGGTGTTTCTCCAGATAGGACGCAATAGCGAAAGCATTAGACTGATGCCTTTCCATACGCAGCGACAGTGTTTTTAATCCGCGGAGCACAAGATAACAATCAAAGGGTGAGGGTACCATACCCAGAGCATTCTGGTTAAACTTTAGTTTTTCATATAGAATCGGGTCATTGAGCATAATTGCACCTCCAATAACATCACTGTGGCCCCCAATATATTTTGTAACACTGTGAACTACGATGTCTGCTCCAAGCTGCACCGGATTCTGGAAATACGGAGATAGAAAAGTATTGTCAACGATGACAAGCAGATTATATTTATGGGCAATTTCTGAGATCGCCTTTATATCGCAGACTTTCAGTAATGGGTTAGTTGGAGATTCCAGCCAAACCAGCTTTGTGTGCGGCTGGATTGCCTCCTCGATCAGAGAAGGTTGTGTCGCATCGACAAGTGTAACTTGCAACCCATAGGCTTCCTTCCATTGATTCATTAGTCGCTTGGTTCCACCATATAAATCATCAAACCCAATGATATGATCGCCTGGTCTGATTAAGGTGAACATCAAAAGTGTTTCAGCGGCGAGTCCCGAAGCCAGCCCAAGGCCAAATTGCGTATTCTCAAGCGATGCATACCGTTTCTCGAGAGCTAACCGGGTGGGGTTACTTGTTCGCGAATATTCGAACCGACCATGATTGGTAACCTGTTTTCGGGCAAACGTGGAAGAAAGGTATATTGGCGCAACTACTTCATTGTTGCTGCCTTCCAGATACTCTGGTTCTTCACCCACATGAATTGAACGGGTATCGAATGAATGATCTTGATGTGTCATAAGATGGGATATATAAATAATGATGACAACTTCTGGCGGCAATTATTCTGAAACCAGTTCATCAATTAATTGATTAAACTCAATTTTAAAATCAGCATAAAATTTCCCGGTTGCCGGTCCGTTGAAGCCAGAATGAACCTTCCGTACGTTCCCCTTCTTATCGATAAATATTGTTGTTGGGAATGCAGAAATTCCGTTTAGTGCGGGTAATGCTTTAGAAGCAGATTCAGTGCCAGACTTTCCGGCAAAGAGTATCTCATAGTCTATACCAAGCCTCGTTTTTAGTGCAGTAAGTGATTTCTTTGCTGATTCAAAATCCTCTTTTCTTTCGAATCCTAAACCGATCACCTCTATACCCCGTTTATGATTCTCCTTATACCATCCGGCTAAAAAAGCATTCTCATCCAGACAATTAGGGCACCAGCTGCCAAGAATTGTTACAATGACTACTTTCCCCTGATATTCAGGATCTGACAATGAGATGTTTTTCCCTTCCAGATTTGGGAATGTAAAGGATAGTTTAGAATATCCATCTCTAAGTTGAGAACTCAAATATGGATCAGGCATCTTAGCGTTTGGATTTCGTGTAGCTTGCAACTTCAGTGTCTGACGAAGCGTAACAAATTCACCTGAAAAAGTAGTATCGTTATGAAAATCACCCTTAATGAGATAAGGAGTGGAACCACCAAAAGCTGACAATACAAATTTCTTATCCTGAACAACCCCTTCAAAAAACCTGTAATCACCTGATGGATCAAGGATTGAACCTGTTACTTTTGACCCTTTCTGTTCAAAATTCCCTATTGTTTTTGTTGTATTTGAGGATGAGGTTATATTCACATCCCAGGTCCCATTTAACGAAAAATCCTGAGTAGAGTGTTTAATACCAGAAAATCTTTGAAGGTTACCGTATTCGGCAAAAAAAGGAATACTGATAGTCGGATTATTAGCAGATTTTTTAATAAAATGTCCGTTTATCGTATTATTGGTAAGTTGACCGGTTAACCGGACATCATATAGGTCTACAGGAATTGTTACTGAATCATTGTTGAATATGACCTTTTTCAATTCAAATCGGTCATCTCCATTGATCAAAGTCACCGAAACGCTATCTGGTTTAGAGCCCTTTACTTCAAATAAAAACGGGATAGTATCTTCCCGAACTACTAAGGATCCTCTCCAAATTCCTACTTTTAAAGAATTCATCTGCTTTTGGCAGGAGGTTAGGTATCCCGACATTAGAAAAAGCAGGATAATGCAGGATGCAAGAATTTTCTTCATAATTTTACTAAAAACTGATGTATGAAAAGAGTCGAAAATTACACTTTTTATCTTGGATAGTAACGCAATGCACTAAATCCGACAAGCTTTTTTTTCTTTTCATCCCAAAGCCGGAGTTTAAGTGATTTGAGACTTGAGAAGAAGGTTACAGGTTTAACTTCTTGAAATTCAGTATTCTCCTTGTAACATTTTGGAAGTTTATAATTAGGAATCTTCGGACTGAGGTGGTGTATATGATGAAATCCAATATTACCAGTAAACCACTGCAATACTTTTGGAAGTTTAAAGTAGGAACTTCCTCCAAGGGCGATCTCTTTATAATTCCACTCATTGGCACGCGTCCAGATAACGTTTTCATACTGATGCTGGACGTAAAAAAGCCATACACCGTGCACTGCAGCAATATAGATCACTGGAATCTGAATAAGAAGAAAAGCTTTCCAGCCGATGGCCCAGATTATCAATGCAATTACAAGGATGAGGGTAAGATTGGTGAGATGAAGGTAAAGGTGATCTTTACGGTTCATCCGTTTTTTAGGTATCCTGTTTTGTAAGACAAAAACAAGCAGGGGTGCAATACCAAAGAGAAAGAGCGGATGGCGGTAAAACCGGTAAACAAATTTTCGCCATGGGGATAATTTCAAAAACTCTTCAATAGTGAGAGTTTTAACATCACCGACGCCTCGCTTATCGAGATTGCCGACTGTTGCATGGTGTTCTTTGTGCTCTGCGGTCCATTTATGGTAAGGTGTAAAGGTCATTAATCCGGTGATGACTCCAATGATCTGACTAAGTAGTTTGGATTTAAAAAATGAACCGTGCCCACAATCGTGAAAAATAATAAAAATCCTAACAAGGAATCCGGCTGCAAAAACGGATAGAAAAAGGGTCAGAAAATAGGAGATCTTCAAACTCCATACCATGAGTGCCCATAATGCGAGGTAGGGGATTACAGAATTCGCAATTTGCCACCAACTCATTAACGGATTCGAAAAATTATATCTGGAGACGATCTCAATCCAGGAGGGAGCAGGATTATTTTTGGTTTTAGCAGAATTCATTATTCATTTATTTTATCAATACAATTTCAATTTACCGCCATTTAATCAATATTTATAGAAAATCGATTAAATACGGGAACATCTTCACTACAAAGGTAATGGGTCAGGCCAAGATTTGTTCAATTTTGATGTAAATAGTTGCACATGACAGTAGGAATTTTTAATTCCAATTTGTTAAATACATGTAACTCAAGATAATTTACCAGGATATTTACAGAAGGTCATAAACTAACAATTATCAGGAATGAAAAGAATAGCAATTTTTTGTGATGGAACATGGGAAACACCCGATGAAAATGTTGATGGCAAGCTGTGCCAAACCAACGTAGTAAAACTGGCGAATGCACTTTCGGATACTTCCGATGACGGTAAAACACAATTACTCTATTATGAAACAGGAATTGGTAGTGAAGGGAGTTTGATTGAAAGGGTCTATGATGGAGCAACCGGATTTGGTATCTCCGAAAATATTCTCAAGGCCTATCGCTTTATAATTAAGAATTATGAGCAAGGGGATGAACTGTTCTTCTTTGGATTCAGTCGTGGTGCATTTACTGTACGCTCCCTGGCAGGTCTGATCCGGAACTCAGGTATCCTAAAACGGGAAAATATTGATCTGATAAGCAGAGCATATAGTATCTATAAGTCCCGCAGACCGGAGCATCAGCCAAGGGAAGTTGAAGCGACACTTTTCAGGAAGACATTTGCCGTTTCAGAGATGACCAGGATCAAATTTATCGGGGTTTGGGATACTGTTGGGGCTTTGGGTAATCCATTATTCTTAAATGGAGTGGTAAGCAGAAAAAACGAATTTCACGACACCGATTTATCTACAAGGATTGAAAATGCTTTTCATGCCCTTGCTATTGAGGAAAAGAGGAAAAATTTCCAGGCAACATTATGGCGGCAGCAAAAAGAATGCGGAAATCAGGTATTGGAACAGGTTTGGTTTCCGGGTACTCATGGAGATGTAGGTGGAGGATATACCGATAGTGGATTATCAGATATAACGCTTGGCTGGATGCTCGAAAAGGCTCAAAATTGCCATCTGAAGTTTAATCCCATATCTATGAATCCCGATGCGATGGCACCGAAACATGAATCATATACAGGTTTTTACAAATTACTGCCTCCTTACCTCCGTCCGATGGGTCAGGTGATTCCAGGGAAAGGGAATACAAATGAAGCTGTTTATCCCTCAGTTGTAGAGCGGTTTAGGAAAGATTCGACTTTCCGGCCAAAAAATCTTGTTGATTATTTTAAAAGGTTTCCAAATACATAGATATCTGAATTTAATCTTTAAAAATATTTTTTGATCAACTCAATTATTTGTCCTTTATCAAACGGTTTTTCAATGTATTCATTACATCCGGCGGTGAGACATTTTTCCCTGTCAGCCTTCGATGCAAAAGTTGTTTGTGCGATGATGATGACATTCTGATTAAACTTCCTGATCTGACGGGCTGCTTCATATCCCTCAATGTCGTTCATAATTGTATCCAACAATATCAGATCTATATTGGGGTTAAGACGGCATTTTTCTATTGCATCGTGACCGGAATTCACTGTATATAGCTGTTTACTGACTCCTTTAACGAAAGTTGATATCAGTTTTGTTGATATTTCATCATCTTCAGCGATTAATATTCTCAGTTTCTTATGGTTTATTTTTTTATTCAAATCCAGGTCAGCCTGTCTGTTCTTCGATAGTTGAAGTAATTTACGGGCAGTGGGAATTGTAAATGTAAATTCTGATCCAATGAATTGAATAGATTTGACATGAATTTTTCCACCTTGTTTTTCGACAAATTCTTTACAAAGGAGCAATCCCAGACCAGTACTTTGTTCGCCATTAGTGCCAGATCTTTTTGTGGTGGCATCAAAACGAAAAAGATTACGGTGCATTTCATCACTCATTCCAATACCACTGTCCTTTATGGAAATTGAAGTCAGATTGTTCGAAACTGGTTTTGCGGTGAGGCTTACTGTTCCGCCATTGGGTGTAAATTTGATTGCATTTGACAAAAGGTTTCGAACTATTGTCTGAAGCATGTTTTTGTCTGCAAAAACTTCATATTCGGAAGAAACCTTTATATTGAGCGTTATCGATTTACGCCTGGCAGATTCTAGTATTAGGTTGGAACATTCACTTATTATATCTGTCAAATTGAGGTCTTGTGGTATGAAAATAGAAAGGCCACGGTTCATTTGTGACCATTCCAGAAGCCTCTCAAGTAAATTAAAGGTACTCTTTGCCGATTGGCTAAGGACTGCCATTAATTCAATTCTGTCGGTTTCGGTAAAGTGCTGATTTTCATCTGCGAGCATTTCAGTCATTGCCATAAATCCACCCAGAGGGCCACGGAGATCATGAGCGATAATAGAGAAAAACTTATCTTTTTCGGCGTTTAACTTTTGTAATTCTTCATTCTTAAGTTTGATCTGAAGTTCGGCTTCCTTACTTTCTGTAACATCGGAGATCAGGTTTAGCGTAGCCGGATGGCCTTTCCAGTCGATCTTAACGCTATTTAATTCTATCCATTTTATGGCACCCTCCTTTTTTAAAATTCGGAAGTGATATCTTGATTCGACAGGTTCGCCTCTTAAACGCTTAAAATGATTATTAGTAATTCGTTCCTTATCTTCAGGATGGACGAAATCAATAAAGGGAATTGTGACGATTTCGTCCATTGAATAACCAAAAATTTCAAGCATTATCGGATTAACAAATTTAAATATACCATCCTGGGCAACAAAAATTCCCTCCCTGGCAGTTTCAATTAAAATTCTATACCTGTTTTCACTTTCATGCAAAGCGAATTCTATTCTTTTTGTCTCTGTGATGTCAGTCTTCACGGCAAGATAGTGGGTTATCCTCCCATTATTTCCTTTCACGGGTGAAATAATTGCTGATTCCCAGTAGAGGTCTCCGTTTTTTTTCTTGTTATGAAAGATACCATGCCAATTACCACCGGAGCTTAAAGTCTTCCATAACTCACTGTACTGATCAGCTGTCTTATCTCCGGATTTTAAAATATTTGAGTTTTTACCAATCACTTCCTCGGGTAAATATCCTGTGACTTCGGTAAATCTGGAATTAACAGATTCGATGTTTCCCATCAGATCAGTAATTACTATTATAACAGGACTCTGATTGATTGCTGTTCAAAGTGTCTGAAGACGTTTATCAGCAATAAGTTTTTCTTCGTATGTTTTTCTTTGCTCACTGATATCCAGAAATGACCAAACCCTGCCTTTGGGTTCTCCTCCAATAAAGAAGGGCCGTGAAATCCGTTCGAAAATACGCCCATCCCTGAAATATAAAATATCGAAGTTTTCGGCTTCAGATTTTTTATATAACTCCTTGACTTTTGCGATAAATGAATCGGGATCAATAAGTTGAATTAGTACATAGTCCAATAACGTTTTGTCATCTCCGGAATTGAGTAGTTCATTTGGGATTCGCCACATTTCTAAAAACTTAGAATTGACTTTGATGATCTTCCCTTCTAAACTAACAACCAGTATACCGTTATGTACAGAATCAAAAATCGACTCTGTCAGAGCAATGGAATTTCTTAAGGCTTGTTTGGCCAATACCAAATCGGCTGCATGTTTTTCTTTTTTTTCGAATTGAACAACAAACTCTTCATTTATTAGCTCCAATTCAATCTGCCGGATCTTCAGGTCATGGATGATTTGTGTGACTTCAATTTCAGAAATCTTTGCATCAGATTGCGACTCTCTCTGCTCAAGAATAGCTTCAGCTTTTTGGCGCAGAATAGAAGCATCACTCATAAAAGCCTTTCCATGAATTGAACCGGTCATAAAAATAATTTGCCGAAAACTGATGTAAATAAATTGAAGAATCGATTTGTAAAAGTAAAAATAAATCGTTGCTCAGGTGTAGATTTGAAAAAATTTACACAGAAAAAAATAATAGTCAAAAAAAGATGGGTAAATCCCCCAATTGACAGCTAATATTTACAGTTGTTGTAAATATTTTGGAGGTGTAGATATAAAAGATTGTGAAGCCAGGGATATTTCACCAGAAAAGAGTTATAAAGGGAGTTTTAATATACGGGTTACTCCAAAACTTCATAAGCGTATTACTATTTCTGCAAAAATGCGGGGCATTTGAATAAATAAATTTGTTAATGATGCTTTATCCCAAACTTTAAATCATTAATATAGTTTACTTTAATGCATTGCCTTGATCCTTGATACCATCAGGGTAATGAAAAAACCGAAGATCCCGATTACTGCGAACGAGTACCTTAATCCTGCTGCAGCAGAGATGTAGCCAATAAGGGGCGGCCCCATTAAAAAGCCGAGATAGCTTACACTTGAAACGGTTGCGAGGGCAATTCCGGGGGCAATTGTCGAATGTCTCCCAGCTGCACTGTAAACCGAAGGCACAATACTTGAAACTCCTAAGCCCACCAGCATGAAGGCAATTGTTGATGGGATTAAGTACGGTAGCAGGACCGAGATTAAGAGCCCGGAAGAGATTAGAATTCCACTCACCTGAAGCAAATGTTTTCTTCCAAATCGCAAAACCAGCCGATCAGCAATAAATCTTCCTAAGGCCATCGTAATCATGAACGAAGTATACCCAAGGATCACTAATTCATGCGGAGCCATGACAACATCCTTGAAATAAATACCGCTCCAGTCAAACATTGCACCCTCACTGGCCATGCTGCAGAACCCTATGATACCTAGTTGAACCAGCCCTCTGTCAGGTTTTGAAAAAAACTTACTTTTAGTTTCACTGTTTTTTGTTTGTGAGGCTTTTCCCGGAATTAGTTTTTTCCAGTTTAAAACAAGGACTATTGTTACTATTAAAACAACAAGCCAGAAATGGTTGCGTGGTTGAATTTTAAGGTTTATCATAGTCAGTCCTACAAGTGCTCCCGTGAATCCCGCCATGCTCCAGCCTCCATGAAAAGAGGCCATTATTGGTCTGTTATAGATTTTTTCAGCTGCAACACCTTGTGTATTAATCGATATATTACACATATTACCAAAAACCCCGAAGAAGAAAAGCCCAATAGCGAGTTGCCATCCATGGGTTGCCAAAGCAAGGTTCGACAAGCATAGGGTGTAACCGGGGAATGCAAAAAGGATCACCTTTCGACTTCCAAAATGGGTAACTAACTTCCCGGAAAACGACATCATCAGAAACTGACCGACAGGTAAAGCGAATAATATGGTTCCAAAGGCGGCATCGCTAAGATTAAGCATTGTTTTTATCTCCGGTATTCTGCTGGCCCATGAGGCGAAGCAAAACCCCATACTGAAGTAAAACAAAGCAATGGCAATCCTGATCCGTCTTTTATCGGGATATTTATCCGGAATGGTATGTGTTGATAATAGATCTGAATTCATTCGAACTTCATAATTAGTCAGAATTAAAACCGCAAAGAATTAAATATCTGAACATTTAAAGTCATGTATTTCAAATAGAGAAATTCGGTTTTAAATGAAGAAGCCGGAAACATTGCACGTTCCGGCTTCAAAATATACTTAAAATTTTAAAATCTTTTTTTTCGGTCACGTCGTTTAAAATCATCACGTCCACCCTCGGGTTTACGGAATCCACGTTCAAAACGGCCTCCTCTGTCTCCTCCTCTGTCTCCACCTTCTCTGCCTCCATTACTTAATTCGGCATCGAAGAATGATCCTCTAAAGTTCATACCCCGGCTGTTTCTAAGTAATGTAGTACCATAGGCTGACTCAACCTCTACGGTTGCATGATTCTTATAGAGATCGATCTTTCCAATTTCAACATTTCTGCGTCCGGTTGCATCAATTACAAAGGTTATAATGTCCTTTGGAATCAGCCCCTGCGATAACCCAACATTCAGTCGGATCTGCGTCATGCCCTCCGAGGAGGTCTTCCGCATCTCGCGGCCTTCACGCCCTTCTCTTCTGCCGGTTTCGTGGACGTCGGGAGCATTCAGGTCAGCGGTATTGCCATAATAATCCAGGAAGCGATTAAATTCCAGTGAGACCACATGTTTAATAAGATCCTCCTTTGACAAGGATTCAAGCTTATCATGCACTGCCGGTAGGAAGGGGGCGATCTGATCCTCGTTAATTGTCACTGACTGAAGTTTGTCTATCAGATACATCAATTGTTTTTCGCAGATTACCTTACCTGTAGGAACTGGCATTCGAACAAATTTCTTTCCAATGCCCTTCTCTATCATCCTTATGCGCCCCTGCTCTTTCATGTGAATGATCGAGATGGAGATACCGGATTTCCCGGCTCGACCCGTACGACCGCTGCGATGGGTATAGTTCTCAATATCGTCAGGAAGGTTGTAATTAACAATATGTGTGAGGTCATTCACATCCAGACCACGCGCTGCGACATCAGTGGCAACAAGCATCTGTACTCCGCGAGTACGGAATTTCTCCATTACGAAGTCGCGTTGTTGCTGACTTAGGTCGCCGTGCAGCGCCTCTGCATTGTACCCGTCCTGAATAAGCTGGGCAGCTATCTCTTTGGTTTCCATTCGTGTACGACAAAATACAATGCCGTAGACTTCAGGGACAAAATCCATAACGCGCTTAAGCGCTGAATATCTGTCTTTTGCATGCACCATGTGGTAGATGTGTTCCACATTTTCGGCACCGCTTCCTTTTTTTCCGACTGAGATTTCAACCGGATTATTCATGTAATTATTTGCAATCGCTGCCACTTCTCTTGGCATCGTTGCTGAAAAAAGAAGAGTATTCTTCGTTTTAGGTGTTTGCTCCAGGATTGCATCCACATCCTCCTGAAATCCCATGTTAAGCATCTCGTCGGCTTCGTCAAGTACCATAATAGATATCTGCGAAAGATCGACTTTATTCTTGCGGATCATGTCGTGCATACGTCCCGGTGTTGCGGCAATGATATGCACGCCTTTGCGAAGTGCACTGATCTGTCCGCTGATATCTGCACCGCCATAGATTGGAATAATCACAATTTCGGGAAGATATTTGGCATAATCCGAAATCTCTCTGGCGATTTGCACACAAAGTTCACGGGTAGGACTTAAGATCAAGGCTTGTGGAACTCTGTTTTTTGGATCGATTTTTTGAAGGATTGGAAGTCCGAAGGCTGCGGTTTTACCAGTTCCGGTCTGTGCCAGTCCAACAATGTCTGTGGGGTTTTTCAGGAATAAAGGGATAAACTGTTCCTGGATTGGCGAAGGTTGTTCGAAGCCCATTTCTTGAATCCCCTTTAGGATTCCGGGGTCGAGTCCCATTTCATTAAATTGCATCATCTGTCTTTTGTGACGGGTGTTATAGCTATCTAATGAACCAATTACCCGTCTTATTTATTTTCTTAAAAATTCCATTTCCCTGAGCGGGAAAATCGCCGCAAGTTACGATTTTTTTCAGGATTAACGATGACATTCGTAAATATTTGATTACGAACCATTCGGGGATTCCTGATTTAGGCTGTTCGGATGTTTGGCGAAGGGACGACGGGAGGAGGGGCGAAGGGGAGAGGCGGCGTTGGCGAAGGGGAGAAGGGGAAAGGGGGCGAAGGGGAGAGGGGGTGTCTAGTCCTGAAATTGGTTTACAGAAAAATTAAAATAAAAACAGGATTATGAAGTTAAAAGTAAACAGTTTTACGGACGAGTTGCCATGATTAAGTTGTTCACGAGGCCCCAGCGCCCCGTCGTTAAGTCGTCTCCCCTTCGTTGTTGCCCCTTCTTCGTAAAGTCACCCCATCATAAAGTCGCCCAGTCTCCCCTTCGTAAAGTCGTTCCGTCGTCCGTTAGGGGAGTTTGATCTTTTGCGAGAGTTTGCTGGCGGACGCGTTACAGGCATATACGTTTATCCCCCAGTTCCGTTTCACTACACTGGGGGTCACAACCATTTCACCCTTTCAGGGTTTTTATTGTATTCGCCATGATTAAGTTGTTCACGAGGCCCCAGCGCCCCGTCGTTAAGTCGTCCTCGTCCTTCGTTGTTGCCCCTTCTTCGTAAAGTCACCCCATCATAAAGTCGCCCAGTCTCCCCTTCGTAAAGTCGTTCCGTCGTCCGTTAGG